>NZ_NIBE01000052.1:0-44773 GCF_002205115.1 Pseudomonas sp. DrBHI1 | reverse complement strand
CGCTCATTGGGGTCCTTGGCCAGCAGGCCACGCAGGATGTCCTGGTAGCGGCCGTGCTCGATGGGCAACTCAGGCAGCGGCTCGGTCAGGTGCGCCAACGCCGTGGACAGCGCGTCGGTGCCGCTATAAGGCAGCTTGCCGACCAGGATCTCGTAGAGCACCACGCCCAGCGCATACAGGTCGGCGCGGCCGTCGATCTCCATGCCGCGCGCCTGCTCCGGGCTCATGTAGCTCGGCGTGCCGACGGCGAAGCCAGCCTGGGTGAACTGGGTGCGGTCATCCAGCGACTTGGCGATGCCGAAGTCCGACAGCACCGCGGTGCCGTCGGCGCGGAACAGGATGTTGGCCGGCTTGACGTCGCGGTGCACCAGGCCCTCGGCATGGGCATAACCCAGCGCCTGGGCGATCTGGCGCACGTAGGCGAGGCCCTGCCCGGGCGTCAGCCCATCGGCGATGCGCTCCTTGAGCGTGCCGCTGGGCAGGTACTCCATGGCCATGTAGTACAGCTCGCCGACATTGCCGATGTCGTGGATGGTGGCGATGTTCGGGTGCGCCAGCCGCGCCAGGGTGCGCCCTTCACGCAGGAAGCGCTCGCAGAAGGTCGGGTCGGCGGCCAGGCTCGCCGCCATGATCTTCAGCGCCACCTTGCGCTGCAGGGAACGCTGGGTGGCGAGGTACACGCTGGCCATGGCGCCTTGGCCAAGCTCGCGCTCGATATCGAATCCGGGGATCTGCATGTCCATGATGTCTTCAGTTCACCTTGACGACCACTGCGGTGATGTTGTCCGGCGCGCCCCGGGTCAGCCCCAGGTGCACCAGGCTGCGGACCACCTCGTAGGGGTCGGCGTGGCCGAGCACCTCGGCGATCTCGTGGTCCTCGGCGGTCTTGTTCAGGCCATCGCTGCACAGCAGGTAGGTGTCGCCAGGCCGCACCTGCAGGGCCACGGCCTGCAGGTCGAGGTCATCCTCGACGCCGATGGCGCGGGTGACGATGTTGCCGCGCGGATGCACCCGCGCCTCGGCCTCGCTGAGCAGGCCGCTGTCCTGCAGCTCCTGGACGTAGCTGTGGTCGTGGCTGAGGCGCTCGATGCGGCCATCGCGCAAGCGGTACAGACGACTGTCGCCGGCCCACAGGCCGATAGCCTGGTCGCCACGCGCCGCCAGCACCACCACGGTGCTGCCCATCATCGCCACGCCACGGCGCACGGTTTCCTCGCGCACCATGCCGTTGACCCAGGCCAGGCCGTCGCGCACCTCGCCGCTGAAGTCGTCGAGCGAGTCGAGCCTCGGCAGGCTGCGCAGGCTGTCCATGGCCAGGCTGCTGACATAGTCGCCCGCCGCATGGCCGCCCATGCCGTCGGCCACTGCCCACAGGCCTGCCCAGGTCAACTCCAGGCAGGCATCCTCGTTGATCTTGCGCACCATGCCGACATGGCTGTAGCTGGCCGCGGTGTACTGCAGGTCGGTCATTCGCTGCGCGCCTCGCTACCCAAGAGAAACCCGGCGAAGTCCTCGCTGCGCGGCAGGCCCGCGCAGCGCATCAGACCCGGGGCGATACGTTCGGAACCCCTGCCCCACCACAGGCTCATGCCCTCGCAGGCGCATTCGGCCAAGGCCAGTGCGCGCCCCTGCGGCGTGGTCGCATCCAAGCGCTGCAACCCACCGACAGTCACTTGAGGTCCCTGTAGGAGCGGCCTCGCGTCGCGAAAAGGCTGCAAAACAGCCTCGAACTCTTCAAAGGCAGCACTCGGTTCAAGCGTCGCCAGCAATGCCTCCTCGACCGCCTCGAACCACTCCTCGGCCCCGGCCACCACAGGCGCCAATGGCTGCCCCGGCTCCAGCACCTGGGCCACGGTCAGCGGAAAATACCGCCCGACCCGGTCGATGCTTGGCATCAGCACGCCGATGACCGCCTCGGGCCCGCACAGCCCCGGCGCCAGGGCGAATCGCCACAAGGGGCTGACCAGGTAGGCCTCGAGCCATCGCTCGGCCAGCGCCTGCTGGCTGGCCTGCATCCCCGCCGCCAGCCACTGGTCCCAGGGCTGGATGAAGCTGTTTGGAAGGCCGCGGCTGACGAAGTCGCCTCGGCTGGCCAGTTTTCCGTAGAAACCCACGTCGTTCACAGGTGCTCCGGCAGGCTGAAACCGCTGAGCACTCGGCTGCGGAACGGGTTGAAAGCGCTGCTGGCACGCAGCTCGTAGGACACGCTGGCGCCATCGACGCGCAGGCGCAGGTTGAAGCGTTCCGGCGAGCTGCCGGCCACCAGGTCGGACTGGTCGAGCAGGCGGAACCAGGCCCAGGGGCCTTCCACGGTCAGGCCGGAACGGCCGGTGGCCGAGGGCGGCGAGATCGACAGGCGCACCACGCCGATGCTGTTGGGGTTCGGCCACTGCAACGCCACCGGCCGGCTCGGACCGTGGTCGTAGCTGACCTGCTGGCCATCGAGGTCGAGCAGGAACTGGGTGATGGTCGCGTCCATCGCCACCGGCTTGAGTTCGAAGCGCACGCCCGGCTGCACGCCGTTGCTGTTGCGGAAGAACGCATCACGAATGCTCGCCGCGCGCTGGAAGGTGTACAGCACATTGCTGTTGATCCCCAGCTTCTGCGCCGCGCCCGGCTGCCAGCTCCACGGCGTGCTCGAGGTGTTGACGTAGGGTTGCAGGTACTTGCGGAAGTAGTTGTCCATCACCCCGCCGACGCCGAAGAACAGGCCGAAGTCCTCCAGGGTGGCGTCCCGCGTGCTGCCGGCCACCAGCGGGTAGCGGCCGCTGAGGGACTGGCGGTAGACGTTCACCACCTCGCTGGTCCAGGCGGCATTGAGCTGGTTGCGCACGCCGCCCATGACGATGTTGTGGGTCGACCCAAGCACCGACCCCACCAGGTTCTGCACCACCTTGGGCTGGCGCGCCGCCCCCAGGGCGACACGCTGCGCGGCGGCCTGGGCCTGGTTCTTGGCCTCGCCCAACAGCGCGTCACCGCTGGCGCCGACCATGGCGCTGACCTGCACGTACAGGGCATTGAGGTCGGTGAGCAGGCCATCGATGGCCGCAGGTTGTCCTTCGCCGGTTTCCACCAGCGCGGCCAGCTCGGCGAAGTGCGCGGTCACCGGGTCCACCTCACGGGCAGCCGGATTGTCGCTGGGCAGCGGCGCATCACCGAGCAGGCCGCCGAGGCGCTGGCGCAGCTGGTCGACACCGGCCTGCTCGGCCTTGGCCTGGACCTTGTCGAGGGTGCTCGGCTGCGCCAGGTTGGTCTCCTTGGCGACCGCCTGCAGCAGTTTCTTCATCGGCGAGGTCGGCCCGGACAGCACCCGCAGCACATCGGCGGCCTGGCCGACGCTGGTGATCGGCACGAAGTCCAGGTCAGTCAGCAGCGCATCCCAATGGCGGATGTAGTCCTGGTAGTACAGTTGCAGCACATCGTCGGCCAGGCGCTTGGCATCGCCCGATTCGCTGGCCTCGCGGCCCAGCACCCAGCGCTCCTCGGCCAAGGTCTCGCTGTGGGCCAGGCTGGCGGCGAGGAATGCCTTGCGGTAGCCCTCGACGGTGAAGATGCCCGGCAGCGGCTCGCTCAGCGGCTTGCCATTCTTGAAGCGGAACACCAGCGCGGCATCGCGGCCGGCGGCGTCGCTGACCCGGAAGTCGCCGACCCCGGTCGGCAGTTTCTGGCGTTTGACCCGGTCGTAGACGCGCTGGGCCACCGGCAGCTGTTGCAGCTGGCGACGGGTGTCGTCGATCAGGCGCTGGTCGAGACGGGCATTGGGCGGGCGCTTGTCGAACAGCGCCGCCAGGTGCTGCTCCAGAGCCTGGCGCAGGTCCGGCGCCAGGTCGCGGGGCAGGCTGCGTTCCCAGTCGAGGGTGACCCAGGCCTTGATGAACTCGGCGTCGTAGTGTTCGCCGTCGGCCAGCATCAGGTAGGCCTTGAGCCCCTCGTAGAGGTAGTCGGACGGGCCGCCGGCATACAGCTGCTCTTCGATGCGGGTGACCAGGCGCGGGGCGAAGATAGCGATCAGCAGCTTGCGGTAGACGCTGTCCGACTCGCCTTCGAGCATGTCGCCCTGGTACAACCCGAGGCCTTCGGCCCAGCCGGGTGGATCCTCGGCCAGGCGGCGCACGCCGTTGAGCAACGGCAGGACGTCGACCACGTTGCGCTGGGCCGGGCTCAGTTCCTGCACGCTCTTGCCCAGTGGCTTGAGGCGGCCGTCGACCTCGGCGATGTATTGCTGGTTGGCGCGGTAGCTCAGGGTCCACAAGGTGCCGACCACCAACACCAGGGCCACGCTCAGGGCCAGGGCACCGCGGGCGATCCACTTGCGCCGCTGCTCGACCTTGGGGTTGCTGCCAACCAGGCCGCGTTCGGCGAAGGCCACGGCGCTGAACAGCTTCTCGATGAAGTAGCTGCGCCCGGTGCCGTTCTGCCGCGCCAGGTGGGCACGGTCCAGGCCCATGCTCTGGGCCATGCTGCCGATCAGACGGTCGATGGGGCTGCCTTCCTGGGTGCCGCTGGTGAAGTACACGCCGCGCAGCAGCGCGCGGGCTTCGAACGCGTTGGGCTTGAAGATGCCGTCGAGGAAGGTCTTGAGATTGCCGCGCAAGGCAGCGAACTGCTGGACGAAGCCGTAGACCAGATCGCGCCGCGCCGGGTCGCGTTCCTGCTGCAGGCGTTCGACCAAACGCTGGTTGAGGCGCTGTTCCAACAGGGCGAACTCGCTGCCGAACTGGGCCAGCGGGCCATCGCCGTGCTGGCCGTCATCCAGGGGGAAGGTCATGCCCCACACCTGGGCGCGCTCTTCCTTGCTCAGGTTGTCGAAGAACTCCATGAAGCCCGGCACCAGATCGAGCTTGGTCAGCATCAGGTAGATCGGGAAACGCACGCCCAGCTGGCTGTACAACTCCTGGATGCGGGTGCGGATCGCCGCCGCGTGGGCGGCGCGCTCGGCGTCGCTGCCCAGCAGCAGGTCGGACAGGCTGATGGCGATGAAGGCGCCATCGATGGGCCGGCGTGAACGCTGGCTCTTGAGCAGGTCGAGGAAGCCCAGCCAGGCCGCCTTGTCCACCTGGGCATGGCTGTCCTGGGTGGTGTAGCGGCCGGCGGTGTCCAGCAGCACGGCCTGGTCGGTGAACCACCAGTCGCAGTTGCGCGTGCCGCCCACGCCACGGATGGCGCCCTCACCCAGCTGCGCCGCCAGCGGGAAGTGCAGGCCGGAGTTGACCAGCGCGGTGGTCTTGCCCGAGCCGGGTGGGCCGATGATCACGTACCACGGCAATTCGTACAGGTTGCGTCGCTCGTCACCGCCCAGGCGCGCCTTCTTCAGCAGCACCAGGGCCTCGTCCATGCGCTGGCGCAGGGTCGCCAGCTCTTCGGCGGTGGCAACGCCGGCAGGGTCCGGCGCGGTCTCGGCAGCCAGGCTCTGCATCACCTTGGCCGCCTGGCGCCGGGCCTGGACGATGCGCCACACGCGGTAGGCGATCCACACCGCGAACAGCAGGACGATCAGCACCAGGCGCGGCGCGGCCGGCACCAGCGCATCGAGCAGCGGACCGAGGAACCAGATGATCAGGCTGAGGGCGAGCAGGCCCAGCACCGGGACCACCCAGCGAATGACAAAACTGAAAAACGCCTTCACTCGACGCCCTCCGCCAGAACGGTGATTTCAACCCGGCGATTCTTCGCCCGGCCCTGCGCGCTGTCGTTCGACGCCAGCGGCTCGGTGTCGCTCAGGCCCTGGGCACTGAAACGCCCAGGCTGGCCGGTGCGGGCGGCGAGCAGGTTCTTCACCTCCTCGGCACGGGCCTGGGACAACGCCCAGTTGGACGGGAAACGCAGCGTGGCGATGCGCTGGTTGTCGCTGTGGCCAGTGACTTTGACGTTGCCCTTGACCTTGGCGACGGCGTCGGCAATGCGCAGCATCAACGGCTCGAAGTCACCCTTGATGCTGGCGCTGGCCGAGGCGAACAGCTCGTCGCCGCGGATGGTCACCACCGAGCGGTCCACCGCGTCCTCCACGGCGACCCGCCCGGCCTTGATGTCCTCGGCCAGGAAACCGGCCAGGCGCGGTCGCTCGACAGGTTTGGGCTGCACCACCGGACGGTCCATGGCCTGCACCGGGATCTCGCCCAGGGCATGGATGCCACGGAACACCGGCTCGGCGTCGGCGGCCAGTTTCAGGCGCAGGCCGAACAGCACCAGCAACAGCAACGCCAGGGCCAGGGCCAGGCCGACCCAGGGCGGCACGAACTGCGCCAGGCGATCACGGGTCACGGTAACGCCGCGCCAGTGCGGCGACAGCTCGCGCTCGATATCGCCACGGGCGCTGCGGATGGTCGCGGCGGTGCGCTCGCGCAGGGCCTCGAGCTGAGCTCGGCCACCGTTCATCACCCGGTAGCGGCCTTCGAAACCAAGGCTGGTGCACAGGTACAACAGCTCCAGCAGGTGCAAGCGCTCACGCGGACTCTGCAGGCAGTGCTCCATCAGTTGGAACACCTTCTCGCCGCCCCAGGCCTCGTTGTGCACGGTGATCAGCAGGCTCTGCTTGCCCCAGTCGCTGGCGCTGCCCCACGGCGTGCTGAGCACGGCCTCGTCGAGCGCGGTGCACAGGGCGTAGCGCGCCAGCAGCACCTCGTTGCGCGCGACCCCGGCGGCCTCGGCGCGCTCCTCGAACTGACGCAGGTAGGCCAGCAGCTGCGCTCGCAGGCTGGCAGGTGCCGGGTGGGCGATGGTGTTGCGCAAGCGGGTGAGCAACGCCAGCAGCGGGCCGGCCGCCTGCTCCAGCGGGTTCAAGCCCACCGCCTGGCCCGGCGCCAGTGGTTCGGCCGGCACGTTCAGTGGCGGCGCTGGCGGCGCCGATGCTGGCGTTGCCGGCTGCGGGCCACGGCCACCGGGGCGCGGCATGAACTGAGTGCGGTCATTGGCCAACGGATCGTCCGATTGCATCGCGGCTTATCCTCGAATGGCCCAGAAGGCCAGGTTCAGGCCGGGGAACTCGCCGGCGACGTAGAAGGCGAAACCACCGGAATGCTGCAGCTGCTTCCAGTGTTCGCTGCCTCGGTCGAGCTCGAAATAGGTGGAGCCGGCATGGAACGGAATCTGCCGTGGCGCCACCGGCAGCGGCAACAGGCCGATGCCCGGCAACTGCAGGTTGACCAGGTCGCGGATGTGCTCCACCGCGCCGATCTTGCTTTGCTGGCCGAAGCGGCTGCGCAGGGTCTCGCTGGGCACATCGGCGCGCACTACCAGGACGAAGCTGGCGCTGTCGAGCAGGCTGCGGTCGGCCAGCATGCCGACATGGATGCCGTAGGCCTTCTCGACCAGCGGGATGGCCACGGCCTTGCTGTCGATCAGCATCGACAGGGCCTCGCGCAGGGCGGCCAGCACGGGTGCAAAGGTGGCCGCCAGGTCGTCGTGTTGATACACCGGGTATGCCTCGGGGCGACGACCTTCGCGGGTGAAGGTGGCGAACTCGCCGGCCAGGGCCACCAGCTCGCTGTACAACCGCTCGGGGTGCAGCGGCGTCAGTTGGTTAAGGTGCTCGACCAGCGGTTGGGCGCGGTTGACCAGTTGCAGCAGCATGAAATCGGCGATCTCCGAGGCACCGCCGTTGGCCGAGGCCACCACGCGCCCGGCCAGGGCCTCGCCGCGCTGGTGCAGCAGGCCGAGCAGCTCGCCACGGAACCCCGACAGCAGGTTGCTGGCGGTTACGTCGAGCAGCGGCGGGATGTAGCCGTCATCCAGCACCAGGGCGCGGTCGGCGCGCTTTTCCCGGATGCGCACCACACCCAACGCGGCATAGTCGCTCAGGCCGTCCTCGGCGCGCAGCAGGCGCAGGGCGCGGCTGCCCAGGGCCAACGGCGCGCGGTTCTCGAACGGGGCGTTGTCGTCGCGGACCTCACTGATACGGCTGACATAGCGCGCACCGTCAGGCGCTTCACCGTCGTCGACGGTATCGCGGGCACCGGCGCGCTTGAGCGGCAGGCCCAGGTAGATCACGCCATTGCGCAGGTCATCGGGTATCTCCAGCGGCGCGGGCGGCAGGTCGTCACGCGGGATGTCGAACGGCGTACCGTCCGGCAGCAGGCCACGGGCGCTGAGGATCGCCAGCTTGCCCTGGGCCAGCAGGCCTTGGTCGACCAGCAGCTCGGAAAAGCCCCAGGCGGCGGCGTGGAGCGGCCGGCTGCGAGCATCGACGAAGTTCTCCAGGTAGCGGTCGTGTTGCTGGAAGTGCTGGGTGGTGATGAACATCCCTTCCGACCAGACCACGCGATTGTTCCAGGACATGGGTTCTCCGATTGCCTAGCGGACAGGCTCAGGTTGTGGGGTGGCCACGGCGCTGCGCACGGCGCGCACATCGAGGCTGATCTGATAGTCGCGGGGCGGCACCGGCAGCACGCTGCGCCACTGGGCCTGGTCAACCTCGCGGTAGCCCACCACCAGGCCGACCTGGCGCGTGGCCGGGTCGAGCGGACGCTCAAGGCGCAGTTGCTCGCCCGGCTGGAGCAGGACCTCGTCCTGGTCGATCAGGTCGGCGGCCAGGGTCGCCTGGGCGCGTTCTGCCAATGCGAAATAGTCGGCGCGGGCGAAGGCGGCGCTGTTCTTCAACTCGTAGATGCGCACCCGCACCGGCGCGGGCGTGCCGCTGGCGCCGGGGTTGAGCCCGGCCGCGGCGCTGAAGTACAGGGTGATCCCCGTGGCCGGCGGCGCCGCGTCGGTAACGGCGGGCTCGACCGGGCTGTCCTTGCTGCAGGCACTGAGCAGCACCATGGCCAGAGCTGCGATCAGTCTCGTTGCACTCATCCTCGTCCTCATGACGTTCTGTGTTCTTCCTGTGCTCCGGGCGTTGGCCTCAGGAGCGTTGCATGCGTTGGCTATGGGCCTCGTAGGCGCGGCTGAACTCGCGGCCGAACAGGTCCTGGAAGTCGTCTTCGGCTTCCCGGGAAATCTGGCTATAGAGCTCGGTGAACTGCTGCCAGCAGTGGGCCTGGCGCGAGCCGCCGAACAGCTTGGCCAGCCCGGCGGCGGGCGCCAGGCGCTGCTCCAGGCGAGCGGGTTCGAAGCGTTTGAGCAAGTGCTTGATGGCCGCCTCGACACCCGCCATCACCGCCAGCTGGTGGGCGCGCAGGTCGTCGAAACTGTCGCGCACCGCCTGGTCCGGGGCCATGAACGCCTGGTTGCCCTCGCGCAGCAGCAACAGCAGCGCTTCGTCGGCGTTGGGGGCGAATTTCAGCGGGTTGTTGCGCACCGGGGCGATGGTGGTCTGCTGCATGCGGAACTCGCCCTTCAGGCTGCTGCGCGCGCGCAGCACATCGATCAGGCCTTCGACCATCAGGCGGTAGCTACGCCCGACCGCCTCCATCTGCGCGGCGGCATCGGCCGCATCAATGCGCAGGTGCTCGATACCTGCGCCACGCAGGAAGGCCTGCAGCAACGCATCGCTGGCGTCAGCCGGGCCAGGCGCAGGTGCCGACACGGCAGTGGGCGGCGCAGGCGTGACGACCGGTGCCACCTGCGCTACCGGCTCTGGCAGGGGCGGCGCGATGACAGGCGCAGGCTGGGGAGCAACGGCGGGCGTTTCGTCGAGCAGGTTCCAGTCGTCGGGGATCATGCCCGGCGCGGCGGGCATGGCGGCCGGCACCGGCGCGGGCGGCGGCGCCACTGGCGTGGGTGGGCGAAAGTCATGCTGCTGGGCGGGGACATGATCCGGCTGGCTGGCCGGCGGCACGCTGGAAGGGCCGAGAAAGTCGAACAGGTCCGGCAGGGTGTCGTGGCTCGAGGCCCCCTGCAGAAACGCGGCCGGCGCGCCGACGATGGGCGCGCTCGGGGCGGCCGCCTGGTTGGCCATCAAGGCTTCGAAACTATGGGCCTGCGGCTGCCCGGCAACCGGGATCGACAGGCCGGCATCGATGCGCGCCTGGATCTCGTAATCGCCAATTCGAATAACTTCACCGTCCATCAACGGTTCGCTGTTACCGCGACGCAGGCGAATACCGGCATGCACCAGTTCCACGCCGTTGGTGCTGTTATCGGTCAAGTAGTAGCGGCCGTCCTTGAACTGGATCACACAATGTTTCGAAGAAACTAGGCGTTCGGGATCGGGCAGTACCCAGTCATTATCCGCCGCACGACCTACGCTGATGGCACCGTTTTCCAGCAACTTCTCCGGGCATTGCCCAGGGGTTATCTTGTGATAACTGGTAATGGTCAGGCAAAGTGCCATCACGCCTCCTTGCATATATATGAAACACTCACACATCCATTTGAGTGGATTCGCGAGCCCGACCCCGCTTTCCGGCTAAACCCTTGTAAATACTGGGCATCACACCGAAATTCGCTTCCCGGAAAGGTCGTATTAAACCCTATCGGCAAGGCACTTTGATGGCACCTGACCAATGGACACGACTACCTGCCAACTGGTTCACAGTCACCCTTCGCGGCGCGTAGCTTACCTTGACAGCAATTTGGAAATAAACCATAAATGCGCAACTTAAGAGTGCCAAAGTGATATCACAGTGATATCAACTTCGCATTCTTTGACAAGTTTGTGCGCCACTTCACATTTGCAACTTGTCGCGAACAAAGCCCTCACCAAGGGCCGATATGGAGATCGATTTCTGGTGAACTCACCGCAGCTGCTCGCCGCTGTTTCCGCAGACTTCCCGTGCGGCGACGACCTCGAATACGATGCCGATTTCCTGCAACTGGAACGTGATGCCCAGGGGCGCCCCGAGCGCGTGATGGGCGACGCCGTGCAGCCGGCCGAGCCGCCGCAGTGGCGTGACATCGAACAGGCCTGCACCGGCCTGCTGCAACGCAGCAAGGATCTGCGCATCACCCATTTCCTGGTTCAGGCCAACCTGGCCCTGCACGGCTTGCCGGGCCTGGCCGCGAGTCTTGAACTGATCCGCGACCTGCTGGGCGAATACTGGTTGCACCTGCACCCGCAACTGGATGCTGCCGACGACAACGACCCCACCGTGCGCGTCAACGCCCTGGCCGGCCTCACCTGCGATACCAACATCGCCCTGCTGCGCGACGCCGTGCTTGTGCGTTCGCGCGCCTTCGGCCCGGTCACCCTGCGCGCCGCCCTGCATGCGGCAGGCGTGCAGCACTTCGCCAGTGAGCAGTTGAGCGCCGAGGAACTGGCCGCCGCCCTGCGCGACGCCGACTCCGAGCAGCTTGCGCAATGCCGCCAGGCCCTACAGCTGGCCCGCGAAGCCCTGGACACTATCGAGAACCGGGTCAACGACCAGGTCGGTTCGGCCAGCGGCGTCGACCTATCCGCCCTGCGCCAGCCGCTGCGTCAGGTGCAGCAGGTGCTGGCCGACTACAGCCCGGAAGGCTCGGCGCCCGTCAGCGCGAGCCTGGACGAAGCGACAGCGCCCGGCGCCCATGACAACCCACAGCCCGTCGCCGCGCCACGCCCCGCAGCACGCCCCGGCGAGGTGAACAGCCGCGACGACGTGCTGCAGAGCCTCGAGCGCCTGCTCCAGTACTACGCCCGCCACGAGCCCTCCAGCCCGCTGCCGGTGCTGCTGCGCCGGGCGAAGAACCTGGTCAATGCCGACTTCGCGACCATCGTCCGCGACCTGATCCCCGATGGCATGTCGCAATTCGAGAACCTGCGTGGTCCGGAACACGACTGACGTCGTTCCGGCCGCCTAAACACCGACGCCCGCAACAAGCAGAGCCGCCGTACCGGCGACCAGGAGGAACAACGTGGCGAAAGACAGCTCCCAGAAATTCATCGCGCGCAACCGTGCGCCGCGGGTACAGATCGAATATGACGTCGAGCTGTACGGCGCCGAGAAGAAGGTCCAGCTGCCCTTCGTCATGGGCGTGCTCTCGGACCTCGCCGGCAAGCCCGCCGAGCCGCTGCCGGCCGTGGCCGACCGCAAGTTCCTGGAGATCGACGTCGACAACTTCGACTCGCGCCTGAAGGCCATGAAGCCCCGCGTGGCGTTCAATGTGCCCAACGAGCTGACCGGTGAAGGCAACCTGAGCCTGGACATCACCTTCGAGAGCATGGACGACTTCAGCCCCGCCGCCGTGGCGCGCAAGGTCGATGCCCTGAACCAGCTGCTCGAGGCCCGCACCCAGCTGGCCAACCTGCTGACCTACATGGACGGCAAGACCGGCGCCGAGGACATCATCCTCAAGGCCATCAAGGACCCGGCCCTGCTCCAGGCCCTGGCCAGCGCGCCGAAACCTGCCGACACCGAGCCGAAGGCCTGAGGAGACCGACCATGAACGATCCGTTGCGCGACAGCCAGGCCCCCCAGGCGGCCACCCAGGACCCGAGCGAGTTCGCCAGCCTGCTGCTGCAGGAATTCAAGCCCAAGACCGAGCGGGCCAAGGAAGCCGTCGAGAGCGCCGTGCGCACCCTCGCCGAACAGGCCCTGGCGCAGACCAGCCTGGTGTCCAACGATGCCATCGGTTCGATCGAGCAGATCATCGCCGCCATCGACGCCAAGCTCACCGCCCAGGTCAACCAGATCATCCACCACGATGACTTCCAGAAGCTGGAAAGCGCCTGGCGCGGCTTGCACTATCTGGTCAACAACACCGAGAGCGACGAGCAGCTGAAGATCCGCGTGCTCAACATCTCGAAGAACGACCTGCACAAGACCCTGAAAAAGTTCAAGGGCACCGCCTGGGACCAGAGCCCGATCTTCAAGAAGCTCTACGAAGAGGAATACGGCCAGTTCGGTGGCGAACCCTACGGCTGCCTGGTGGGCGACTACTACTTCGACCAGTCGCCACCCGATGTCGAGCTACTGGGCGAGGTATCCAAAGTTTGCGCCTCGATGCACGCGCCATTCATCTCCGCCGCTTCGCCGACGGTGATGGGCATGGGCTCGTGGCAGGAGCTGTCCAACCCGCGCGACCTGACCAAGATCTTCACCACCCCGGAATACGCCGGCTGGCGTTCGCTGCGTGAATCGGAAGACTCGCGCTACATCGGCCTGACCATGCCGCGCTTCCTGGCGCGCCTGCCCTACGGCGCCAAGACCGACCCGGTGGAAGCGTTCGCCTTCGAGGAAGACACCGACGGCGCCGACAGCAGCAAGTACACCTGGGCCAACGCCGCCTATGCCATGGCGGTGAACATCAACCGCTCGTTCAAGTACTACGGCTGGTGCTCGCGCATCCGCGGCGTGGAATCCGGCGGCGAAGTCGAAGGCCTGCCGGCGCACACCTTCCCCACCGACGACGGTGGCGTGGACATGAAGTGCCCGACCGAGATCGCCATCTCCGATCGCCGCGAGGCGGAGCTGGCCAAGAACGGCTTCATGCCGCTGCTGCACAAGAAGAACACCGACTTCGCCGCCTTCATCGGTGCGCAGTCGCTGCAGAAGCCGGCCGAATACGACGACCCGGACGCCACCGCCAACGCCAACCTGGCCGCGCGCCTGCCGTACCTGTTCGCCACCTGCCGCTTCGCCCATTACCTGAAGTGCATCGTTCGCGACAAGATCGGCTCGTTCAAGGAAAAGGACGAGATGCAGCGCTGGCTGCAGGACTGGATCCTCAACTACGTCGACGGCGACCCGGCGCACTCCACCGAGACCACCAAGGCCCAGCACCCGCTGGCGGCCGCCGAGGTGGTGGTCGAGGAAGTCGAAGGCAACCCGGGTTACTACAACTCGCGCTTCTACCTGCGCCCGCACTACCAGCTCGAAGGGCTGACCGTGTCGCTGCGCCTGGTGTCGAAGCTGCCTTCGGCCAAAGGGGCCTGATCATCGCGGGCAAGCCCGCTCCCACAGTGGGAGAGGGCTTGCCCGCGATTAGCCACTACTACCGCTAACCGACGCGAAATCCCGAGGACATCATGGCTGTAGATATTTTCATCAAGATCGGCGACATCAAGGGCGAGTCCCACGACAAGGCCCACAAGGACGAAATCGACGTCCTGAACTGGAGCTGGGGCATGTCCCAGTCCGGCAACATGCACATGGGCAGCGGCGGCGGTTCGGGCAAGGTCAACATCCAGGACCTGTCGATCACCAAGTACATCGACAAGTCCAGCCCCAACCTGATGGCCCACTGCTCCAGCGGCAAGCACATCGACAAGGTCAAGCTGACCGTGCGCAAGGCCGGCGGTGAAAGCCAGGTCGAGTACCTGATCATCAACCTCGAAGAGGTGATCGTCAGCTCGCTGAGCACCGGCGGCTCGGGCAGCGACGACCGCCTGACCGAGAACGTGACCCTGAACTTCGCCAAGGTCACCGTCGACTATCAGCCGCAGAAGGCCGACGGCACCAAGGAAGGCGGCCCGATCAAGTACGGCTGGAACATCCGCTCCAACGTCAAGATCTGACCGACCGCGCCCGTGCCGCCCCAGGCGGCGCGGGGGCTCTTCCCCACGCCTCACCCGCCCACGGTGAACATCATGGCCAAGCCTTCTTTCATCAACTTGTGGAATGCCTATCCGAAGGTGTCCTCGCCCTGCGATGGCCCGTGGGACAATCAGTGCGCCATCCGCATGAGCATCGCGCTCAACGGCGAGATGAGCCTCAAGGGCAACAAATCGACTTATACCGAACCCAAGTGCGCCCATGGCCATGCCCGTGGCGCCGAATCCCTGGCCAACTGGCTGGAGCGCCAGCTGGGACGCCCGCAGCGCATCGGCGGCAGCGCCCAGGAGCGCGACAAGCTCAAAGCCAAGACCGGGATCATCTTCTACAAGGACTGCTTCGCCCGCACCGGGCAAAGCCAGGAAAACCGCACGGGCGACCATATCGACCTGTGGAACCGCGGCCTGACCAAGGGCTTCTCCGATCAGAACTACCAGTCGAAACAGGTCTGGTTCTGGGAGCTGACATGAAGCGCGTGGCCCTGGTCGGTGCCTTGCTGCTGGCCCTGAGCGCCTGCGCCGACGCCGAACTGCTGAGCCAGGCGAACCTGGGCGGGCAGACCGTGAAGCTGACCGATAACGCCGGCCAGTGCGTGCTCGATCGCGGCGAACAACGCCTGGCGCTGGACATGCCATGGCCCTGCGGCCTGAGCCCCGACCGCGCCGGCAAGGCCCGGGTCGAGCAGTTCGACGGCGTGCCGATCGTGCTGGTGACCCACGTGCAACCCCACCCGACGCTCAAGGGCGAATGCCTGAAAACCTCGCGCGCCGTGCGCCTGACCCCGGCCGGCCTGGAAGCCTCAACGCCCACGCCGAGCGCGTCCTGCGACACCGGCTTCGAAGACCAGAAAATGTTCACAGGGATGTTCCAGTGGTAGCCGAGATCGCCACCCGCGACCGCCTGCAGCCCTCGCTGCTGGATCGCCTGACCGACGACGAGCCGGGCAACCCGCAGGAAGCCCCCGACAAGCGCGTGCTCAGCCTGCAGCAGCTCAAGGCCTCGGTGCTGCGCGACCTGGCCTGGCTGCTCAACACCACCTCGCTGCTCGACACCGGCGCCACGCTGAATTCCCCGGCAGGCGCCTCGGTGATCAACTACGGCCTGCCGGCCCTGGCCGGCAACAGCGCGTCGAACATCGACCTCAACGCGCTCGAACGTATCATCCACCAGGCCATCGCCACCTACGAGCCGCGCATCCTTGCCCATACCCTGAAGGTGCGCGCCCAGGCCGCCCCCGGCGAGATGAACGCCAACGCCCTGAGCTTCGAAATCGAAGGCGACCTGTGGGCCCAGCCGGCGGCCCTGCCGCTGCTGTTGCAGACCGACGTGGACCTGGAGTCCGGGCACGTGCGCGTGGCCCCCGCCGACCGCCGGAGACGCGCATGAACCCGCGCCTGCTCGAACTGTACAACCAGGAACTGCAGCATATCCGCGAGGGTGCCGCCGAGTTCGCCAAGGAATACCCGAAGATCGCCGGGCGCCTGACGCTGTCCGGGATCGAATGCGCCGACCCCTATGTCGAGCGCCTGCTGGAAGGCTTCGCCTACCTCACCGCGCGGGTGCAGCTCAAGCTCGACGCCGAGTACCCGACCTTCACCCACAACCTGCTGGAAATCGCCTACCCGCATTACCTGGCGCCGACCCCGTCGATGACCGTGGTGCAACTGCAGACCGACCCCGACGAGGGCTCGCTGGCCGCCGGTTTCCAGCTGCCCCGCGACAGCGTGCTGCGCGCCAACCTCGGCCGCAACTCGCAGACGCCGTGCGAATTCCGCAGCACCCAGGACGTCACCCTGTGGCCGCTGCAGGTGGCCCGCGCCGAATACTTCGGCAACCCCGGCGCCGTGCTCGGGCGCCTGGCCGCCAGCGAGCCGAAGGCCCGTGCCGGCCTGCGCCTGACCTTGCGCAGCGGCGCGGAAATCCCGTTCAACAGCCTGCCGCTGACGCACCTGCCGCTGTACCTCAATGGCGCCGATGAAACGCCCTATCGCCTGTACGAGCAACTGCTGGGCAGCGCCTGCGCGGTGTTCGTGCGCCAGCCGGGGGCCGACTGGGTCGAGCGCATCCCGGTCGAGCAGGCCTTGCTGCCGTGCGGCTTCGACGATCGCGAAGCGGCGTTGCCGGTGGTGCCCCAGGCGTTCCAGGGCTATCGCCTGTTGCAGGAATACTTCGCCCTGCCGCAGCGTTTCCTGTTCGTCGATTTCGCCGGGCTGGAGCGCGCGGTCAAACGTTGCGACGGCCAGGAACTGGAGCTGCTGGTCCTGTTCGAGCGCTTCGACCCCACGCTGGAGAGCAGCGTGGGCAGCGCGCAGTTCGTGCCGTTCTGCACCCCGGCGATCAACCTGTTCCCGCGCCGGGTCGACCGCATCCACCTGACCGACCGGGTCCACGAGCACCATGTGATCGCCGACCGCACCCGGCCCACTGATTTCGAGATCCACTCGCTGCAGCAGGTCGCCGGCCACGGCACCGGGCCGGACCAGGCGTTTTTGCCGTTCTACGCCGTGCGCGACCCGTCGCGCTACGGCCGTGACCAGGCCTACTACATCGTCCGTCGCGAGCCTCGGGTGCTGTCCAGCGAGCAGCGACGCAACGGCACGCGCTCCAGCTACATGGGCAGCGAGACCTTCGTCAGCCTGGTCGACGGCCACCAGGCACCGTACCGCCACGACCTGCGCCAGCTGGGCATCAGCGCGCTGTGCAGCAACCGCGACCTGCCGCTGTTCATGAACGTCGGCGACGGCCGCAGCGACTTCAGCCTGGCCGACAGCGCCCCGGTGTCCGCCGTGCGCTGCCTGGCCGGCCCCAGCCGACCGAAGGCCAGCCATGCCCACGACAACCGGGCCTGGCGCCTGATCAGCCAACTGTCGCTGAACTACCTGTCCCTGGCCGAACAGGGCCAGGGCGCCGCCGCCCTGCGCGAACTGCTGCGCCTGTACGGCGACCAGCAGGACAGTGCCCTGCAACTGCAGATCGACGGCCTGCGCGAGGTCAGTTGCAAGCCCTGCACCCGGCGCCTGCCGATGCCCGGGCCGATCGTCTTCGGACGCGGCCTGGAGATCACCCTGACGTTCGACGAAAACGCCTTCCGCGGCACCGGCGTGTTCCTCCTGGGCGCGGTGTTCGAGCGCTTCCTGACCCGCTACGTGTCGATCAACAGTTTCACCGAAACCGTGCTGCGCACCAGCGAACGTGGCGAGATCATGCGCTGGAACGCCAAGCCCGGGCGCAGGCCGACCCTGTGAGCACGCTACAGGCCATGCAGGCGCAGCCCTGGGAGTACGACTTCTTCCAGGCGCTGCGCCGCCTCGAGGCGGAAAACCCCGAGCTGCCGCGCTTCGGCCATTCGCTGCGCCTGGCCGACGAGCCGGTGCGCCTGGGGCAGCGCCTGGACTGCGGCTTCGCCCCGGCGACGCTGGCCTCGGTCACGGCCAACGACGATCAGCCGGCGCGCCTGGAGCAGTTCTTCTTCGGCCTCGGCGGCCCCAACGGCCCGCTGCCGCTGCACCTGACCGAGTACATGCGCGAACGCCAGCGCAACCACGCCGACCCGACCAGCAAACGCTTCCTCGACATCTTCCACCACCGCTTGCTGAGCCTGTTCTACCGCGCCTGGGCCGAGGCCCGGCCGACCGTCAGCCACGACCGCCCCGGTGACGACTACTGGGCCGCGCGCCTGGCCGCCCTCAGCGGCCGCGGCCAGCCGGAACTGCAAGACCAGGGGCCGCTGGCCGACACCGCCAAGCTGCACTGGTCCGGCCACCTGGCGGCGCAGACCCGCTACCCGGACGGCCTGTGCAGCATCCTGTCGAGCTATTTCGGCGTGCCGGTGCAGCTCGAGGAGTACGTCGGCCAGTGGCTGGAGCTGCCCGAGCGCAGCCAGCTCGGCGTGCGCGCCAACCGCCTGGGCATGGACCTGTGCCTGGGCCGCTACGTCTGGGACCGCCAGCACAAGTTCCGCCTGTGCCTGGGCCCGCTGACCCTCGACCAGTACCACGCGCTGCTCCCCGGTGGGCAGGCGTTCGTCGAGCTGGCGGCCTGGGTCGCCGAGTACCTGGGCCAGGAACTGGACTGGGACCTCAACCTCATCCTCGCGCAGGGCCAGGTGCCCGCGCTGCAACTCAATGCCGGTCAGCGCCTGGGGTTCGACACCTGGCTCGGCCGCCCCTCGCACGATGCACGCGACCTGAAGCTGGCCCGGTACTACGCCGACCAGCCGGTCGCCGCGCCCCTCACAAGGAGTCAGGACCATGGGTGAAATCAGCCGCGCCGCGCTGTTCGGCAAACTCAACAGCGTCGCCTACAAGGCCATCGAGGCCGCCACGGTGTTCTGCAAGCTGCGGGGCAACCCCTATGTCGAGCTGGCGCACTGGCTGCACCAATTGCTGCAGCTGCAGGACAGCGACCTGCACCGCATCATCCGCCAGTTCAACGTCGAGCCGGCACGCCTGGCCCGCGACCTGACCGATGCCCTGGACCGCCTGCCACGGGGCTCGACCTCGATCACCGACCTGTCCTCCCAGGTGGAAGAGGCCGTCGAGCGCGGCTGGGTCTACGGCAGCCTGATGTTCGGCGAAAGCCAGGTGCGCACCGGCTACCTGCTGGTCGGCATCCTCAAGACCCCGAGCCTGCGCAATGCGCTGCTGGGGCTGTCCAGCGAGTTCGCCAAACTGAAGGTCGAGGCGCTGAGCGAGCGTTTCGACGAGTACGTCGGCGACTCGCCGGAAAACAACCTGGCCGCCAGCGACGGCTTCAGCGCCGCGGCGCCGGGCGAGGCCAGCGGCGCCGTGGCCCCGGCGGCGATGGGCAAGCAGGAAGCGCTCAAGCGCTTCACCGTCGACCTCACCGAGCAGGCCCGCAGCGGCAAGCTCGACCCCATCGTCGGCCGTGACGAGGAGATCCGCCAGCTGGTCGACATCCTCATGCGCCGCCGCCAGAACAACCCGATCCTCACCGGCGAGGCCGGCGTCGGCAAGACCGCGGTGGTCGAAGGCTTCGCCCTGCGCATCGTCGCCGGCGACGTGCCGCCGGCACTCAAGGACGTCGAACTGCGCAGCCTGGACGTCGGCCTGCTGCAGGCCGGCGCCAGCATGAAGGGCGAGTTCGAACAGCGCCTGCGCCAGGTGATCGAGGACGTGCAGGCCTCGCCCAAGCCGATCATCCTGTTCATCGACGAAGCCCATACCCTGGTCGGTGCCGGCGGCGCGGCCGGCACCGGTGATGCCGCCAATCTGCTCAAGCCGGCCCTGGCCCGTGGCAGCCTGCGCACCGTGGCCGCGACCACCTGGGCCGAATACAAAAAGCATATCGAGAAGGACCCGGCCTTGACCCGGCGTTTCCAGGTGGTCCAGGTGGACGAGCCAAGCGAAGCCAAGGCGCTGCTGATGATGCGCGGCGTGGCCTCGACCATGGAGAAGCACCATCAGGTGCAGATCCTCGACGAAGCGCTGGAAGCCGCCGTGAGGCTGTCGCACCGCTACATTCCGGCACGCCAGCTGCCGGACAAGTCGGTGAGCCTGCTCGACACCGCCTGCGCCCGCGTCGCCATCAGCCTGCACGCGGTGCCGGCCGAGGTGGACGACAGCCGCCGGCGCATCGAGGCGCTGGAGGTGGAACTGCAGATCATTGCCCGCGAAGCCGCCATCGGCGTCAGCACCGAGCAGCGCCAAGCCCAGGCCGACAGCCTGCTGGCCGAGGAGCGCGAGCGCCTGGCCGCCTTGGAAAGCCGCTGGGCGGAGGAGAAAGCCCTGGTTGACGAGCTGCTGGCCACCCGCGCGCAACTACGTGAACAGGTCGGCGTGGTCGATCAGGAAGTGGACGTGCAGGGCAGCCATGAACTGCGCGAAAAACTCGTCGACCTGCAGCAGCGTCTGAGCCAGCTGCAAGGCGAGAGCCCGCTGATCCTGCCGACCGTGGACTACCAGGCGGTGGCCTCGGTGGTCGCCGACTGGACCGGCATCCCGGTGGGCCGCATGGCGCGCAACGAGATCGAGACCGTGCTCAACCTCGACAGCCACCTGGCCAAGCGCATCATCGGCCAGGACCACGCGCTGAAGATGATCGCCAAGCGCATCCAGACCTCCCGCGCCGGCCTCGACAACCCGAACAAGCCCATCGGCGTGTTCATGCTCGCCGGCACCTCCGGGGTGGGCAAGACCGAGACCGCGCTGGCCCTGGCCGAGGCCATGTACGGCGGCGAGCAGAACCTGATCACCATCAACATGAGCGAGTTCCAGGAGGCCCACACCGTCTCCACCCTCAAGGGCGCCCCACCCGGCTATGTCGGCTACGGCGAGGGCGGCGTGCTGACCGAGGCGGTGCGCCGTCGCCCGTACAGCGTGGTGCTGCTGGACGAGGTGGAGAAAGCCCACCCCGACGTGCACGAGATCTTCTTCCAGGTGTTCGACAAGGGCGTGATGGAAGACGGCGAAGGCCGCCAGATCGATTTTCGCAACACCCTGATCCTGCTCACCACCAACGCTGGCACCGAGCTGATCGCCAACATCTGCAAGGACCCACAGGCCCTGCCCGACCCGGAGGCCGTGGCCACCTCGCTGCGCAAGCCGCTGCTGGAGATCTTCCCGCCGGCGCTGCTCGGCCGCCTGGTGACCATCCCCTACTACCCACTCAGCGACGCCATGCTCAAGGCCATCACCCGCCTGCAGCTGGAGCGCATCCGCAAGCGCGTGGAAGGCACCCACAAGGTCGGCTTCGCCTACGACGACGGCGTGGTCGAGCTGATCGTCTCGCGCTGCACCGAGACCGAAAGCGGAGGCCGCATGATCGACGCCATCCTCACCAACGGCCTGCTGCCGGACATGAGCCGCGAGTTCCTGACCCGCCTGCTCGAGGGCAAGCCGCTGGCCAGCGTCAGCATCAGCCGTCGTGACAACGACTTGCACTATGACTTCGGCGCCGCCGACTGACAGGACCGACCATGCTGTTCAAGCAGTTCACGCGCCTGGCGCAGATCAACAGCCCCCTGGGGCCGGACAAGCTGATCCTTGCCGAAATGGGCGGCAGCGAGGAACTCGGCCGCCTGTTCGACTTCGAGCTGCAGCTGACCAGCGACGACCCGGCCATCGACCTCAACCAGCTGCTGGGCAAGCCCATGAGCCTGAGCGTGCAGCAGAGCGTCGGCAGCTCGCGGCATTTCCACGGCATCGTCGCCCGTTGCAGCCAGTCGGTGGACCAGGGCCAGTTCGCCAGCTACCGCGTCACCTTGCGTCCGTGGCTGTGGCTGCTGACACGCACCAGCGACTGCCGGATCTTCCAGCACCTGAGCGCGCCGCAGATCATCAAGCAGGTGTTCCGCGACCTGGGCTTCTCGGATTTCGAGGACCTGCTCAGCCGCAACTACCGCGAGCGCGAGTACTGCGTGCAGTACCGCGAGACCAGCTTCGACTTCGTCAGCCGCCTGATGGAGGAGGAAGGCATCTACTACTTCTTCCGCCACGAGCAGGAACGCCACGTGCTGGTGCTGGCCGACGCCTACGGCGCGCACCAGAAGGCCCCCGGCTACGAGACCGTGCCCTACTACCCGCCGGACGGCCAGCACCGCGAGCGCGACCATATCAACGACTGGCACCTGGCCCAGGAGGTCCAGCCCGGCTCCCTGGAGCTCAACGACTACGACTTCCAGCGCCCCAGCGCGCGCATCGACGTGCGCTCGGCGATGCCGCGCCCGCACCAGGCCGGCGACTACCCGTTGTACGACTACCCCGGCGCCTACGAGCAGACCCAGGACGGCGAGCACTACGCCCGCACCCGCCTGGAGTCGCTGCAGAGCCTGCACGAGCGGATCGAGCTGCGCGGCAATGCCCGGGGCCTGGGCAGCGGCCATCTGTTCAGCCTGAGCAACTTCAGCCGCCAGGACCAGAACCGCGAGTACCTGATCGTCGCCGCCCGCTACTACGTGCATCAGGAGCGCCTGGAAAGCGGTGGCGGCAGCGGTGCGGCGCAGTTCGAGAGCAACCTCAGCTGCATCGACGCGCAGCAAAGCTACCGCCCGGTGGGCAGCACCCTGCGGCCGATCGTCAAGGGCCCGCAGACGGCCGTGGTGGTCGGCCCTGCCGGCGAGGAGATCTGGACCGACCAGTATGGCCGGGTCAAGGTGCACTTCCACTGGGACCGCCACGATCAGTCCAACGAGAACAGCTCGTGCTGGATCCGCGTGTCGCAAGCCACGGCGGGCAAGAACTGGGGCTCGATCCAGGTGCCGCGGATCGGCCAGGAGGTGATCGTCAGTTTTCTCGAAGGCGACCCCGACCGGCCGATCATCACCGGGCGGGTCTACAACGCCGAGCAGACGGTGCCCTACGACCTGCCCGGCAGCGCCACGCAAAGCGGCATGAAGAGCCGTTCGAGCAAGGGCGGCAGCCCGGCCAACTTCAATGAAATCCGCATGGAGGACAAGAAGGGCGCCGAGCAGTTGTACGTGCATGCCGAACGCAACATGGACACGGTGGTGGAGCAGAACCAGACGTTGTCGGTGGGCATCAGCCGGGTCAAGACCGTGGGCATGATCGAGACCGTGACCATCGGCCAGGACCGCCTGCGCTCGGTGCGCCATCGCGACATCCTGCTGGTCGGTGGCGACAAGCGCGACAGTGTGCACGGCAACTATGTGATGGATGCCGGCGACCAGATCCGCCTGGTCTGTGGCGACAGCGTGATCGAATTGAAGTCCGACGGCACCATCAATATCAGCTGCGCCAAGTTCAATATCCATGCAACGGCGGACGGGATCATCAATACCGATGGCAAGCTCGACCTGAACCTGGGCGGCGGTCCGCAGGCCAAGGCTTCGGGCCAGGGCGACAAGGGCGAAATCGACGGCCGGGTGAAGCAGGTGTTCAAACAGTAACACCGAGGGCCTCATCGCGGAGTTGCCCCGCGATGGGCCCGAAACCGACAAGCTTTTGGTCCCACCCAGGTAATAGTGTTTTACCAATCGCCCTGGTTTTCCGGTGCTGCGCTTTGCCTATCCTAGGCCGGTCACCCTGTCTGCGATGGCCCCATGAAAGACGCACTCCCCAGCCGCTACGCCTGCCTGACCCTGTGCCTGCTGTTCACCCTCGCCAGCCTACCCTTCCTCGCCCGGCACGACGGGCTCTGGCCCTTCACCGTCATCAGCGCCCTGCTCAGCCTGGTCGGCCTCAACGACCTGCGCCAACGCCACCACGCGGTGCGCCGCAACTATCCGATCCTGGGCAACATCCGCTACCTGATCGAAACCGTCCGCCCGGAGATCCGCCAGTACCTGATCGAAGGCGACGACGACAAGCTGCCGTTCTCCCGCGCCCAGCGTTCGCTGGTCTACGCCCGGGCCAAGAACGAAAGCGCCGAGAAAGCCTTCGGCACCCTCAACGACGCCTATAAACCAGGCTTCGAGTTCATCAGCCATTCGATGCTGCCAGTGCCGATGCCCGACCCGGCCTCGTTCCGCATCCGCATCGGCGGCCCGCAGTGCCGTCAGCCGTACTCGGCGTCGATCTTCAATATCTCGGCCATGAGCTTCGGCGCCCTCAGCGCCAACGCCATCGCCGCGCTGAACAAGGGCGCGCGCCTGGGCCGCTTCGCCCATGACACCGGTGAGGGCAGCATCAGCCCCTACCACCGCGAACACGGCGGCGACCTGATCTGGGAAATCGGCAGCGGTTATTTCGGCTGCCGTACCGAAGACGGCCACTTCGACCCTGATCGCTTCGCCGAACAGGCACGCTCGCCTCAGGTGAAGATGATCGAGATCAAGCTCAGCCAGGGCGCAAAGCCGGGCCATGGCGGGATCCTGCCGGGGCACAAGGTCAGCGCCGAGATCGCCGCCACCCGGGGCGTGCGCGAAGGCGAGGACTGCATCTCGCCGGCCGCCCACAGTGCCTTCAGCACGCCACGGGAGTTGCTGCAGTTCGTCGCCCGGCTGCGCGAGCTGTCTGGCGGCAAGCCGGTGGGTTTCAAGTTCTGCCTGGGCCACCCGTGGGAATTCATGGGCATCGCCAAGGCCATGCTGGCCACCGGCATCACCCCGGACTTCATCGTCGTCGACGGCAAGGAGGGCGGCACCGGCGCGGCGCCCCGGGAGTTCTCCGACAACATGGGCGTGCCCCTGCGCGAGGGCCTGATGTTCGTGCACAACACCCTGGTGGGGCTGAACCTGCGCGAGCGCATCCGCATCGGTGCGGCGGGCAAGCTGGTCAGCGCCTTCGACATCGCCAGCGTGCTGGCCATCGGCGCGGACTGGGTGAACTCGGCGCGGGGCTTCATGTTCGCCATCGGCTGCATCCAGTCGCAGAGCTGCCACACCAACAAGTGCCCGACCGGGGTGGCGACCCAGGACCCGCTGCGCCAGCGCGCGCTGGTGGTGCCGGAGAAAGCCGAGCGGGTCGCCAGCTTCCACCGCAATACCTTGCATGCCCTGGCCGAGATGCTTGCCGCCGCCGGCCTGGACCACCCCTCTGAACTCAAGCCCAAGCACCTGGCGCGGCGTATCAGCGCCAGCGAGATCAGCCTGTTTTCGCAG
This sequence comes from Pseudomonas sp. DrBHI1, assembly GCF_002205115.1. Classification (NCBI taxonomy): domain Bacteria; kingdom Pseudomonadati; phylum Pseudomonadota; class Gammaproteobacteria; order Pseudomonadales; family Pseudomonadaceae; genus Pseudomonas; species Pseudomonas sp. DrBHI1. The sequence continues at coordinate 19,906 of NZ_NIBE01000052.1, read as the reverse complement.
TTGCACACTTTCCTCAAGCCGGGCGAACTGCTCAGCGGCGCGATCGACAGCGAGTTCTATGCACGGATGTGGCGGATGGCGCGCAGCGACAGCTTCGCGCCGCAGACGGGTGAAATCGAGGTGGCGGCGGCGGTCAACGTGCGCCGGAAAGAAACAGCCCCGGCATAGGCCGGGGCTGCGGGTGACGCGGGATCAGGATCAGAAGATGCTGATCGGGTACTCGACGAATACGCGGACTTCGTTGCCGTCGTCGTTGTATTCGCTCTGGCGGGTAGCGGTGTTGGTGCGCACGAACGAGCTACGCAGTTTGACGGACAGGTCCTTGGCCGGACCTTCCTGAACCACATAACGGATCTGGTTGAAGATCTCGCGCTCTTTACCTTCACCGTATCCTTCCGGTTTGCCGGCGGTACGGGTATTGATGTTGTCACCCACCACATAGGCGAACTTGTAGGTCAGGCCCGGCACGCCGAAGGCGCCAAAGTCCAGACCATAGCCCAGCTGCCAGGAGCGCTCGTCCTCGGCGTTGAAGTCGGACCAGTAGGAGTTGGCCAGGTAGATGGTCGAGCCACCGTCACCCACGCCACCTTCGTTCTGGTACCAGCCGTAATTGTAGCCGGTGCTGCCGGTGCTGCGCTGGTGCGCCAGGGTGAACGAGTGCGGGCCGTAGGCGTAGGTGGCGGCCAGGCTCCAGATGGTATTGGAGTCGCCGTTGAGCTTGGCGGCACGCACGTACTTGTTGTCGATATCCGACTTGTAGCCGTTGAAGTCCAGGGTCAGGGACTGGTCGCTGGCGATCGGGAAGACGTAGTTCAGGCCCAGGTAGTGCTTCTTCATCACGTCTTCGTTGTCGGCGGTGTACAGCGACGCGGTGAAGTTGTCGGTGAACTTGTAGCTGCCGCCGAGCACGTTGATCGACTTCAGGCCGCCGCCATCTCGGCGCTCGGCGCTCTTGCGCGCTTCCTGGGTGAAGCGGCCGGCGTTGATTTCCAGGCCCTTGATCTCCTTGGAGGTGATCATGGTGCCGGTGAAGCTTTCTGGCAGCAGGCGGCCGTCGTCGTATTGCAGGACCGGCAGAGCCGGCATCTGGTCACCGTACTTGAGCACGGTGTTCGAAACACGGAACTTCACCGCAGCGCCACCACGGGCAAGGTTGTGCGAAGCGTTGGTTTTTTCATCAGGACGGGAGGGGTCCGAGCGCTTGAAGAAGTCGACACCGCCACCCTGGTTGCGGCCTTTGCCGCCATCCAGGCGCAGGGCGTACAGACCGAACGCGTCGACACCGACACCGACGGTGCCCTGGGTGAAGCCGGAGGAGAAGTTGGCAATGACGCCCTGGCCCCACTGGGACTGGTCGTTGGTGCCGTGCTTTTTGTCACGGTTGATGAAGGCGTTGCGCAGCAGGACGTTGGCGTGGCTGTCCTCAATGAAGCCCTTGCTTTCGGCCTGCTCATTGGCCTGTGCCTGGGTCGCGGCGATCATCGCCAGGGCGACCAGGCTGATCCTGGTTTTCAACATGTTGTTTTCCTTATTTCGTATTCAAAAACGCTCTGCATTAGAACGCCAGGAACCAACGCCCCTTCGTAGGTTCGACGCTATGCGGATCCAAGCCGAAAGGCCCGCCAATGGTCTGCAACGGGCCTTGCAGCCGCATGGCCAGATCATGGCCAGCAGGCGTAGAGCCCGAATCCTAGCCCTGCCTGCTTAGACATGTCAAAAAAACGTGAAATACAGGTTGATATAACCAAAAACAAGGTCGGCGCCGGTGCATTTCCATGCATATATGCCGTGGGTCAGCGCAAATTTGTCTCTTTTGTGGAAAGCGGGCGAAATCCATAAAAACGTCATACGCCCATGCCCCTTCCCGCTTCCCGTCACCTGACACATCCGTGCGACAGCCGATCCAGAAGTCAACACACTCAAATGAATGGCAACACTTTGAAACATTTGTAAAGACAACCCTTTACAAATGTCGATGCAATAGCAAATAGCAAGCATTACCATTCGCGCCCAATTTCTCACTCCATTCATTGGACGCCTTCGATGCCTGCCCCCTGCCGCCTTTCCCCCCTGACCCTGGGCCTGTCGCTGCTGTTCAGCGCCGGCCTGGCCAGTGCCACTACCACGACCCTGCCGGAAACCTCGGTGACCGCCGACAGCACCCGCGAAGAGGACAACCCGCGGGTCAAGGACGTGACCACCGCGACCCGTACCTCGACCCCGGCGCGCTATGTGCCGCAGGCCATCGATTCGGTGAAGACCCGCAACGTGCTGGACTACGGCAGCAGCAACCTGGGCAAGGCACTGGAAGGCATCCCCAACGTCAGCAGCGGCGCCGACACCCGCTTCGACAGCCTGCGCATCCGCGGCTTCGACGCCAGCAACGACTTCTACCTGGACGGCATCCGCGACGACAGCCAGTACACCCGCGACCTGCACAACATCGAGCGGGTCGAGGTGCTCAAGGGCCCGGCGGCGGTGCTCTATGGCCGTGGCAGCCAGGGCGGCATCGTCAACCGGGTGAGCAAGGCGCCGGAGCACGGCCGCCGCTCGACCATCGAGGCCCAGGGCGGCAGCCAGGACCTGCGCAGCCTGTACGCCGACCTCAGCGCCGACCCCAGCGACACCCTCAGCCTGCGCCTGAACCTGGGCAACGAGGACAAGAACAGCTTCCGCGACGGCATCGACGGCAACCACCGCCAGCTGTTCGCCCCGTCCATGAGCTGGCAGATCACCCCCGAACTGAACTGGCTGGTGCAGTACGAGTACAGCCGCTATGACCGTACCCCCGATCGCGGCATCCCCGGCAATCCGCTGACCGGGCGCCCGGCCGATGTCAGCCGCAAGACCACTTACGGCGACACCCAGCGCGACTACATCAACGACCGCGCCGAGTCGCTGCGCTCGCGCCTGAACTACGAGCTGAACGACCAGTGGCAACTGCGCCATACCTTCAGCCTGTTCACGCTGGAGAGCGACTTCGACAATACCTACCTGACCGCCTACCGCCCCGCCGCGGGGCTGGTGGACCGCCAGCGCTGGCAGCAGGACCTGAGCACCCGTAACCTGTACAACACCGTCGAACTGGAAGGCCACGTCGAGACCTTCGGCCTTGAGCACACCCTGCTGGTTGGCCTGGAAATGGGCGAGCAGCGCCGCAACTCGCTGCTGCACCAGGGCGTTGGTGTGCCTTCGGTGCCACTGCAAGGCTCGACAGCCAGCCAGCAGCACAACGGCACGATGCGGGTATTCAGCGACAACCACACCGACGTCGAGAGCACCGGTATCTACCTGCAGGACCAGATCCGCCTCAACGACCAGTGGCAACTGCTGGCCGGCGTGCGCTTCGACCAGTTCGAAGTGGACACCACCAACAAGCTGCGCGGCATCTCGGAAAAACAGAAGGACAACAGCTTCAGTCCACGCATCGGCGTGGTCTACACGCCCTGGCAGGATCACTCCTTCTATGCCTCCTGGAGCAAGACCTACTCTCCAGTCGGTGGTGGCCTGATCGGCATCACCCCAGGCGCTGCCGGCAACACCAACCAGACCGACCCGGAACAGACCCGGCAGAAGGAGATCGGGGTCAAGAGCGAATGGTTCGACCAGCGCCTGAGCACCACCCTCGCGATCTACGAACTGGAGCTGTATAACCGCCGTACCCGCGACCCGATCATCCCGGACCTGATCCAGCTCAGCGGCCTGCAACGCTCGCGCGGCATCGAGCTGACCGCCACCGGCAACGTCGTGGGCAACTGGTATGTACGCGGCGGCATCGGCCTGCAGGACGCGACCATCGTCAAGGACAACAACGGCCAGCAAGGCAACCGCATCAACGATGTGGCCAAGCGCAACGCCAGCCTGTTCGTCACCTGGAAGCCGGAGCTTGGCTGGTACGCCGAAACCGGCCTGACCCTGGTCGGCGACCGCTACGCCGACAACCAGAACACCGTGATCCTGCCGGGCTACGGCCGTTGGGACGCGCTGGCGGGCTATCGCACCCACGACTGGGACGTGCGTGCGGCGCTGAGCAACATCACCGACAAGACCTACTACAGCTCGGCCACGAGCGCGGCGCAGATCCAGGTGGGCGATCCGCGCAGCCTGGTGGTGACCGGGACCTACAGTTTCTGATCGTCAGCGCCCATCAGGCCATTCGGGCCCCAAAACGAAAACGCCACCGCAAAAGCGGTGGCGTTTTTTTCTGCGGCGGGTTCCTTCCCGATCAATGCCAGACAGCCAGCAGAGCTTCGAGCTCTTCCTCGCTGATCAGACCTTGAGGGTATCGCCCATCCAGCAGGCGTCGTGGGTCGGTCGTCCTGACCCGATTGTCTCCATGACGTTTCAACCACTGAGCCAGGATTCTGAGCGATTGGTGACAGGCTGCCGTTGCGGGCAAAGCCGACTCACTTGCTGCGTTCATTTCCTCACGTACTCCCCGGGCCTAGTGAGCGGCTAAGTTACTTCAGACGCGTTACAGATTGGCGTAGGCCCATTCGTCTGAAGCACGAGGAAAAATCAATACAATTGCTGTGCCATGCCGCACGACCGACTATCGCGAGCATAAAAAAACCCGTCGCTCGACGGGTTTTTCATTCATTGGCCGGTCAACGTTTTACCGGCGCCGGCTGCTGCTGGGTCAGGCAGTGGATATTGCCACCGCCAAGCAGCAGCTCACGCCCCGGGATCATCACCACTTCGTGATCCGGGAAGACCTTGGCCAGGATCGCTCTGGCCTGCGCATCGGCCGGGTCGTCGAAGCTCGGGGCGATGATGCCGCCGTTGACGATCAGGAAGTTCACATAGGAACCGGCCAGGCGTACCGAAGGATCGCGCTCCTGGCTGCCCACCACGTGATCGACGCCGTCGCATTCTGCCTGGGTGGCATACAGCGGGCCCGGGATCGGCATCTTGTGCACCACGAACTCGCGCCCCTTGGCGTCACGGGTGTTTTTCAGCACCTCGTAGGCGGCGTGGCAACGCGCGTAGTTGGGGTCATTGGAATCATCGGTCCAGGCCAGTAACACTTCGCCGGGGCTGACGTAACAGCAGAAGTTGTCGACGTGGCCATCGGTTTCGTCGTTGTACAGGCCATCCGGCAGCCAGACGATGGTCTCCACCGCCAGGTGCTCGCGCAGGATCTCCTCGATCTGCTCGCGGTTCAGGTGCGGGTTGCGGTTGCGGTTGAGCAGGCATTCCTCGGTGGTGATCAGGGTGCCTTCGCCGTCGACATGGATCGAACCGCCCTCGAGCACGAAGCCCTCGGTGTGGTAGCGCTGCACACGCTCCATTTCCATGACCTTGGCAGCCAACTCCTCGTCGCGGTTCCAGGGGGCGTACAGGCCACCGTCGAAGCCGCCCCAGGCGTTGAAGCCCCAGTCCACGCCACGCACTTCGCCGTGGTCGTTGATGACGAAGGTCGGACCGGTGTCACGCACCCAAGCATCGTCGTTGCTGATCTCGACCACACGGATGTTCGGCAGGTCGAGCTGGCGACGGGCGTTCGCGTACTGGCCGGCGGACACCGCCACGGTAACCGGCTCGAAACGGGCGATAGCCTTGGCCAGGGTCACGTGCGCGGCCTGCGCCGGCTTGCCACCCAGGCGCCAGTTGTCCGGGCGCTCCGGCCAGACCATCCACACCTGGGTTTGCGGGGCCCACTCGGCGGGCATGTGGAAACCGTCGGCGCGGGGGGTCGAGTTGAGCGTTTTCATCGATGACCTCTAATGGCAACTGTCGGTGGTCCGGGGCCCGCTACGCGCGCCTTTCGCGACGCAAGGCCGCTCCCACAGGTCGAACGCTATCCCTGTAGAAGCGGCCTTGCGTCGCGAAAGGACCGCAAAGCGGTCCCGGCTGTTCAATGGCGAACACTTATATCCGATAAATATCGACTTTTAAAGCAAGTCACGAGACCGTTTTCGCATAAGGCGCCATTGAAAATCGATAAGAATCGATTTTATAAGCCCTCACCTAGAATCCGCTCCACGCAGTCGACAAAGTAGTCCACGCTCGCCCGCGTGGTGCACATCGGCGGCTTGATCTTGAGGATGTTCAGGTAGTCGCCGGTCGGCTGCATGAAGATCCCCAGGTCGCGCAGGCGATCGCACAGGATCATGGTCTCCTCGGTCGCCGGCTCCAGGGTCTGGCGATCGCGCACCAGTTCCAGCCCCAGGTAGAACCCGGAACCGTGGGCGGCGCCAGCTAGCGGATATTTATCGACCAACGCCTGCAGGCGTGCCTTGAAGTGGCGGCCGACGTCACGGGCGTTGTCCCACAGTCCTTCGTCGCGCATCACATCCAGCACCGCCATGCCGATGCGGCAACTGACCGGGCTGCCCCCGGCCGAGGAGAAGAAGTAGCCCTCGGCCTCCAACGCCTCGGCGATCTCGCGCCGGGTGATCACCGCGCCCAGCGGCTGGCCGTTGCCCATGCCCTTGGCCATGGTGATGATATCCGGTACCACGCCCTGCTCCTCGAAACCCCAGAAGTACTCGCCCAGGCGCCCATAGCCGACCTGCACCTCGTCGGCGATGCACACCCCGCCGCGCTGTCGCACTTTGGCATAGGCCTCGCGCAAGTAGCCCGGCGGCAACGAGATGCCCCCGGCGTTGCCGTACACCGGCTCACAGATCATCCCGGCCAGCTGGCGGCCACGGGTGTCGAGGTCGGCCAGCTTGGCATCGACATCGCGCAAGTAGTCAGCGGCACTGCCAGCGCCCCGGTAACGCCCGCGGAAGGTGTTCGGCGCCTCCACCGGGTGCACCCAGTCCGGGCGGGTCTCCAGGGCCTGGGGGTTATCGGCGATGGAGGTGGAGATCGCGTCGGTGGCCACCGACCAGCCGTGGTAGGCCTCCAGCACGCTGAGCAGGTCGCGCCCGCCGCTGTAGGCCCAGGCCAGGCGGATCGCCAAGTCGTTGGCTTCGGTGCCGCTGTTGACCAGGAATACCCGGTCGAAGCCTTCCGGAGCCACTTCCAGCAGACGCTCGGAGAACTCGGCAATGGCCGCGTAGTGGAAGCGCGAGTTGGTGTTGACCAGCGACCACTGGCGCGCCGACTCGGCGACCATGCGCGGATGGCCATGGCCGAGCACCGCGACGTTGTTGAGCATATCCAGGTACGAACGGCCCTGCATGTCGATCAGGTAGTTGCGCCAGCCGCGCTCGATGTGCGGCGGCTGGGCGTAGTAATGCTTCTGCGAGCGGGCGAAACTGGCATCGCGTCGGGCCAGCAGGGCCTGTGGGTCGGCCAGTGGTTCGGCATCGCAGTCAAAGCCCAGCAGGGAGCGCGGTGACGGGCACAAGGCCAGCCAGGCTGCGGCGTGGGACGGCGTGGCAAAGAACGGTGGGCGGGTATCGGCATCCAGGCACAGCTGCACACTGAGGAAGCCGCAGGTCGCACCCAGCGCCTGCCCCTTGAGCAGCGCCTGGCCATCGGCCGGCGCCTCTTCCAGGCCGGCGAGCCACAGGCTCCAGTGCGCGGTCCGCAGGCAACCGCGGCCATCTCCGATGCGTTGCCAGACCCCGGCCTCGGGAGCTTGCAGCGGGCTGCCGGGCAACAGGTTCAGCTCCACGCCCAGGGCACAGGTGGCCGGCTCTTCAGGCTGATCGATATGGGTTTGAGACAGGCGGTACTGTCCATGGAGGCTGCACGCAGGGCCCGGCTGGGCGGCGAGCATACGCTGGTCGAAGCCCGGTTGCTCCCAGTTGCCCGCTTCGCAGAGGGGGCTGAGCACGCCCAGGTCGACCCGGGCGACCGGCTGCCCGGCAAGGCTCGGCAGCAACGCGACGCAACCGCTCATGTCCGGCGTCACGGGTACCTGGCCCGCCGCGTTCAGGATCGCCGCCTCCATCAACGCGGCGGGTACGGAGCAGGCGGTATCGAAGATCTCCCATTCATGGGCGATGTTGTCGCGGGTGTACTGGTTGTCCGGATCGACCGCCAGCTGCTGTTCGCTGCTGAGCACCAGCACCGCGGCGCGGTTCAGCACCAGCGGCCACAAGGCACGCAGCTCCGCCTCCTGCAGCGGATTCGCCGCGTGGTAGGCGCTGATCGCCGGCAGGATGCGCAACGGGTCGCCCTCGGCGTGGTGCAGCAGGGCCGCGCAGGTCACCGACAGATCGGCGATACGCCAAGTCCGCAGCAGGTCGCCGAAGTCGATGACGCCCTGCACCTGCCATTGGCGCTGGTCGTCGCGGGCCCAGACCACGTTGTCGTCGGTGATGTCCAAGTGCACGGCCTGGACCGGCAATTGCCCGACCAGCGGTTGCAGGCGAGCGGCCGCCAACCGTGCGACCTGTACCACCTGCTCGCGACGCTGGATATCCTGCAACACCGGCAACAGGTGCTCGATCAGCACCGAGGCGTGCCGTGGATCCCACTGCAGGGTACGCTCAAGGCCCGGGTGGTCGAAGCCGGCCAGCGCCTTGTCGACCTCGGCGCAGAGCGTGCCGAGCTCGGCCATCACCCGCGCCGGCAGGTGTCCCAGGCGGGTCAGAGGCTGACCATCGATGTAATCGAGCAGACGGGCGCGCAATGGCTGGCCATCGATCTCGAGTTCCAGCAGCAGCTCGCCCGTGTTCGCCGGGCGCACCACCGGCACCGGCACGCCTTGCCCGCGCAGAAAAGCCAGGGCCGCATGCTGCGCCTGCAGTTCGATCGCCGCATAGCTGCCATGACAGACCTTGAGCACGAACCGCCCCTGATCGCTGTCCACGCGAAAATTGAGGTCCTGCTGGCTGCCTAGCGCCTGCAGGCTGCCTTGCAGATCGTAATGCGAGCGCAACAAGGCATGAGCATGGGCCTCGCCGAGGGAGGGGCCGGGCTGGCTGGAACGCTGGATCAGGGTACTCAGGGGCATGGACGGGAACCTCGTTTTTTGTCGCCTATATCGCCATCGCGGCTGCCGATAAGCAAGTGGCATCCCTGCACAGACGACAGGCCGTCCTGCATTCACGACTTGCCACAAGCGATGCCAGCCAACAAGCTACGCTCCTGGCACTACGCTTTCCAAACAGGCACCCGCACATGCGCATTCTCGTCACCGGCGGCGCCGGTTTCATCGGCTCGGCCCTGGTTCGTCACCTGATCGATCACACCGATCATGAGGTGCTCAACCTCGACAAGTTGACCTACGCGGGCAACTTGCAATCGCTGCTGCGAGTCGCCGGCAACAGCCGCTATGAATTCGTCCAGGCCGATATCGCCGACCAGGCGAGTGTCAGCGCCGTGCTTGCCAGGTTCCAGCCAGACGCAATCATGCACCTGGCCGCGGAGTCGCATGTCGACCGCTCCATCTACGACTCTGCGGACTTCATCCAGACCAACATCGTCGGCACCTACAGCCTGCTGGAGGCCACCCGCGTCTACTGGAGCACACTGAACGAACAGGCCCGCGGAGCGTTCCGCTTCCATCATGTCTCCACCGACGAGGTCTTCGGCGACCTGCAAGGCACCCACGACCTGTTCGATGAAAACACCCCGTACGCGCCCAGCTCCCCCTACTCAGCGAGCAAGGCGGCAGCCGATCATCTGGTGCGCGCCTGGCACCGCACCTATGGCCTGCCGACAGTGATCAGCAACTGTTCCAACAACTACGGCCCGTATCACTTCCCCGAAAAGCTGATCCCGTTGACCATCCTCAATGCCCTGGCCGGAAAACCGCTTGCGGTGTACGGCGATGGCCGGCAGGTCCGCGACTGGCTGTATGTCGAGGATCACGTGCGCGCCCTGCTTCAGGTCGTGACCCTGGGTGAAGTCGGCCAGACCTACACCGTCGGCGGCCACAACGAGCAGCGCAACATCGACGTGGTGCATGCCCTGTGCACCCTCCTGGAAGAGTTGGCGCCCGACCATCCGGCCGGCGTGACCCGCTACGCCGACCTGATCACCCACGTCCGCGATCGCCCGGGCCATGACCTGCGCTACGCCATCGATGCCGGCAGGATCGAGCGCGATCTCGGCTGGATGCCCCAAGAGACTTTCGCTTCGGGTCTGCGCAAGACCGTGCAGTGGTACCTGGCCAACCTCGAGTGGTGCCGCCAGGTCCAGGACGGCAGCTATCGGGGCCAGCGCCTGGGCAACGCCGACTTCAAGGGCCTGATCGCATGACCAAGGGTATCGTCCTGGCCGGCGGCACCGGCACCCGCCTGCACCCCATCACCCTCGGCGTCTCCAAGCAGCTGCTGCCAATCTACGACAAGCCGATGATCTACTACCCGATCTCTGTGCTGATGCTCGCCGGCATCCGCGACATCCTGCTGATCTCCACGCCTCAGGACCTGCCGCAGTACCGCCAGTTGTTCGGCGACGGCAACCCGTTCGGGATCCGCATCAGCTATGCCGAACAACCCTCACCCGACGGGCTGGCACAGGCGTTCCTGATCGGTGAATCGTTCATCGGCGACGATGCCGTGTGCCTGATCCTCGGTGACAACATCTTCCACGGCCAGGGCTTCAGCGAACAATTGCAGCGCGCGGTGCAACAGCCCTCGGGCGCCACGGTGTTCGGCTATTGGGTCAAGGACCCGGAGCGCTTCGGCGTGATTGAGTTCGACGCCGATGGCCGAGCGCTGTCGATCGAGGAGAAACCCCTACACCCCAAGTCCAGCTACGTCGTGACCGGCCTGTACTTCTATGACAACGACGTGGTGAACATCGCCAAGGGCATTCGTCCATCAGCCCGCGGCGAACTGGAGATCACCGACATCAACAATGCCTACCTGGCACGCGGCGACCTGCGCGTCGAACGCTTTGGTCGTGGCTTCGCCTGGCTCGACACCGGCACCCACGACAGCCTGCTTGAGGCCTCGCAGTATGTGCAGACCCTCGAACATCGCCAAGGGCTGAAGGTGGCCTGCCTCGAAGAAATCGCTTTCCAGAAGGGCTGGATCAGCCGCGAGCAGGTGCTGGCCAAGGCCTGCGAACTACAAAAAACCGGCTACGGCCAATACCTGAGCCAGCTGGCCGAAGAGTACCCATGAACATCATTGCCACCGCGCTCCCGGAGGTCCTGATCATCGAACCCAAGGTGTTCGGTGACAGCCGAGGGTTCTTCTACGAAAGCTACAACGCCCGCGACTTCGCCCTGCAAACCGGCATCGACACGCCGTTCGTCCAGGACAACCACTCCCGCTCAGGTCAAGGTGTGCTGCGCGGCCTGCACTACCAGTTGCAAAATGCCCAGGGCAAGCTGGTCCGCGTGCTGCAGGGCGAGATCCTGGACGTTGCGGTGGACATCCGCGGCCGCTCGCCGACCCTAGGGCAGTGGGTAGCGGTGAGGCTGTCCGCCGACAACCACCGCCAGCTGTGGCTGCCACCCGGTTTCGCCCATGGCTTCCGGGTTCTGGGCGAGTCGGCCGAGGTGCTCTACAAGACCACCGACTACTACAACCCCGACGCCGAGCAGAGCATTCGCTGGGACGACCCTCAACTGGCCATCGACTGGCAGCTGGACGGCCTGCAACCATTGCTGTCGGCCAAGGACCAGGCCGCCACATCATTTGCCGATGCGCAGCTGTTCCCATGAGGATCCTCGTCTGTGGCCGCCATGGCCAGGTCGCGCTGGCACTCCAGGACGCCCTGAGCGGCCTGGGTGATGTGCAGCGGGTCGGTCGCGACGGGCTCGACCTGGCTCACCCGGAACAACTGCGCGCCACGCTGCGCCAGATTGCCCCGGCGCTGATCATCAACGCCGCCGCCTACACCGCGGTCGACCAGGCTGAAAGCGAGACGCGGCAAGCCTACACCATCAACGCCGAAGCACCCCGGGTGCTGGCCGAAGAAGCCGCACGGCTCGGCGCACCGCTAATCCACTACTCCACCGACTATGTCTTCGACGGCAGCAAGTCAGCCCCCTACGACGAAGACGACACCCCCAGCCCGCTGAGTGTCTATGGCCGCAGCAAGCTGGCAGGTGAACTGGCCATCACCGCTGTCGCCGGGGAGCACCTGATCCTGCGCACCAGCTGGATCTATTCGCTGCATGGGCGTAATTTCCTGCTGACCATGCAGCGCCTGCTTCAGCAACGCGCTCAACTGAAAGTGGTGGACGACCAGGTCGGCGCCCCGACCTGGGCAGCCACCATTGCCGCCAGTACGCGTGCATTGATCGAGCGCTGGCAGAGCGGCCAGGCCGGCGCCTGGGGCACTTACCACCTGACCGCCCAGGGTGAAACCTCCTGGTTCGGCTTCGCCCAGGCCATCGGCGAACAGCTCAAGGCCCGCGGCCTGCCCTGCGCCGAACTGCTGCCGATCCCTTCCCGCGACTACCCTACACCGGCAAAGCGACCGCTCAACTCACGCCTGGACTGTTCGCGTCTGGCCCGCGAATGGCAGGTCAGCCAACCGCACTGGCACGATGCACTCATCGACTGCCTCAAGTAGCGCATAATTGCGCCAGACCCTACTGGCGCCCTTATCGTAATGATCCCAAGACCCACGCCTCCCCGCCGCCCCCGCTGGCGCAGCCTGGCCCTGCTGGCGCTGTGCCTGGCCCCGCTGCTGTGGCCATTGCACCACCTGGCCGAGCGCTACTACCAGGACGAACTGGCGTCGCAGAACCGCCAGACCCTCGACCTCTACGTCGCCAACCTGCTGGGCACCCTGCACCGCTACGAGACCCTGCCGCAAATCCTCGGTGACCTGCCAGCGCTGCGTGGCGTGCTGGCCGACCCGTTTCGTCTCGAGGCGGTGACCAACGCCAACCGCCTGCTCAAGCACATCACCCAGCAGACCGGCGCCGAGGTGATGTACCTGATGGATGTCAGCGGCAACACCCTGGCCGCCTCCAACTGGGACAAGCAGGACAGTTTCGTCGGCCGCAATTTCTCGTTCCGCCCCTACTTCATCGAAGCAATGGAAGGCCACCTGGGACGCTTCTTCGGCCAGGGCACCACCTCGGCCAAGCGCGGCTACTTCTTCGCTGCCGCCGTGCACGACCGCGACAAGGTGATCGGCGTGCTGGTGGTCAAGGTCGACCTCGACCACACCGAGACCCTCTGGGGCCGCACCCCGGAACAATTGCTGCTGACCGACCAGAACGGCGTGGTGGTGCTCACCTCGCGCCCGGACTGGCGGTTCCGCGCCACCCGCGAGCTGACCGCGGCCGAGCGCCAGGCCATCGTCGCCATCCAGCCCTACCCGACCCAGGCGCCACAGCCGCTGACCCTCGACCAGGCCGCCTGGCTGATCCAGACCCGCGACATCAAGGAAACCGGCTGGCAGGTGAGCATCCTTGCCCCGCGCCTGCTGGTCGATCGCTCGGTGCAGACGGTCATGGCCATCGGCGGCGGCGCGCTGCTGGTGACCATGCTCCTGGCCGGCCTGGTGATGCAGCGCCGCCGCCACTACATCGACCGCATCGACTTCGAGGCCCGTGCCCGCCAGGAACTGGAGCACCGCGTAATCGAACGTACCGCCGACCTCGAAGGCCTCAACACCCGGCTCAAGAGCGCGGTGCTCGAACGCGAAAACGCCCAGCAGGAGCTGGTACGCGCCCAGGACGAGCTGGTCCAGGCCGGTAAGCTGTCGGTGCTCGGCACCATGTCGGCGAGCATCAGCCACGAGCTCAACCAGCCGCTGGCGGCCATCCGCAGCTACGCCGAGAATGCCGAGATCCTCCTCGATCATCAGCGCACCGAGGACGTACGCGGCAACCTCAAGCTGATCGGCGAGCTGACCGGGCGCATGGCCTCGATCATCGCCCACCTGCGCGCCTTCGCCCGCCGCGACCAGCACGCACCGGAAAGCGTGGCCCTGCAACCGGCCCTGGACGACGCCCTCGCGCTGCTGGCCAAGCGCCGCCGGGCCATGGCCGTCGAGCTGGTGCGCGACCTGCCGGAAGCCACTCTGTGGGTGCAAGCGGGCGAAACACGCCTGCGCCAGGTGCTGGGCAACCTGCTGGCCAACGCCCTCGATGCCCTCACCGAGAAGGCCAACCCACGCCGGCTGTGGCTGAGTGCCGCACGCCAGGATGACTGCGTCTACCTGTACATCCGCGACAACGGCCCCGGTTTCAGCCGCCAGGCCCTGGAGCATGCCAAGGAGCCGTTCTTCACCACCAAGACCCGCACCCAGGGCCTGGGGCTGGGGCTGGCCATCTGCGAAAGCCTGATGCATGCACTGGGCGGTGAGCTGCTGCTGGGCAACCACCCGGAAGGCGGTGCCCTGCTGACGCTGAAACTGCGCGTGGCCAAGCCTGGCGCCAACCTGCAATCTTCGGAGGACACCTCGGCATGACCGAGACACTGATCGACAGCCGCGCCCAGGTGCTCCTGGTCGACGACGACCCGCACCTGCGCCAGGCGCTGAGCCAGACCCTGGACCTGGCCGGGCTCAAGGTGGTGGCCCTGGCCGACGCCCAGGGTCTGGCCGGGCGCATCGAGGAAGACTGGCCGGGAGTGGTGGTCAGCGATATCCGCATGCCCGGCATCGATGGCCTGCAACTGCTGGAACAACTGCATGCCCGCGACAGCGAACTGCCGGTGCTGCTGATCACCGGCCACGGCGATGTGCCGCTGGCGGTGCAGGCCATGCGCGCCGGGGCCTACGACTTCCTCGAAAAACCCTTCGCCAGCGACGCCCTGCTCGACAGCGTGCGCCGCGCCCTGGCCCTGCGCCGCCTGGTGCTGGACAACCGCAGCCTGCGCCTGGCCCTGAGCGACCGCCAGCAATTGGCCACGCGCCTGGTCGGCCAGTCGCCGGGCATGCAGCGCCTGCGCGAGCAGATCGGCGCCCTCGCCGGCACCCGCGCCGACGTGTTGATCCTCGGTGAGACCGGCGCCGGCAAGGAGGTGGTGGCCCGTGCCCTGCACGACCTGTCGAGCCGCCGCGACGGCCCGTTCGTGGCGATCAACGCCGGCGCCCTGGCCGAGTCTGTGGTCGAGAGCGAGCTGTTCGGCCACGAGCCCGGGGCGTTCACCGGCGCGCAGAAACGCCGGATCGGCAAGTTCGAGTTCGCCAACGGCGGCACGCTGTTCCTCGACGAGATAGAGAGCATGAGCCTGGACGTGCAGGTCAAGCTGCTGCGCCTGCTGCAGGAACGGGTGGTCGAACGCCTGGGCGGCAACCAACTGATCCCGCTGGATATCCGCATCATCGCCGCGACCAAGGAAGACCTGCGCCAGGCCGCCGACCAGGGCCGCTTCCGCGCCGACCTGTACTACCGCCTCAATGTCGCGCCGCTGCGCATCCCCGCGTTGCGCGAGCGCGGCGACGACATCCTCGTGCTGTTCCAGCACTTCGCCGACGCCGCCAGCGAGCGCCACGGCCTGCCGCCCCACAGCCTGCAACCGGCGCAGCGCGCCATGCTCCTGCGCCACGACTGGCCGGGCAATGTGCGCGAACTGCAGAACGCCGCCGAACGCTTCGCCCTGGGCCTGGAGCTGGCCCTCGATGGCCAGGTGCCCATGGCGCCCCCTGACATCCAGGTGGCCGTGCCGACCGGCAATCTCAGCGAACAGGTCGAGCAGTTCGAACGCTCGCTGATCGCCGCCGAACTGGGCCAACCGCACAACTCGATGCGCAGCCTCGCCGAGGCCCTCGGCATCCCGCGCAAGACCCTGCATGACAAACTGCGCAAGCACGGCCTGAGCTTCGACGGCGGTGGCGGGCACGACGACCAGGAGGAAAACCGTCCATGAGCACCGACAGCCAGTACCTGCAAACGGTATTGCACAGTGATATTCCGTTGACCCGCGACATGGGGATGGAAGTCCTCGATTGGCAACAGCACCGCCTGCGCCTGAAGCTGCCGCTGGCGCCCAACGTCAACCACAAGAGCACCATGTTCGGCGGCAGCTTGTACTGCGGCGCGGTGCTGGTCGGCTGGGGCTGGCTGCACCTGCGCCTGCGCGAGCTGGGGATCGATGACGGGCATATCGTCATCCAGGAAGGGCAGATCAGTTATCCGCTGCCGGTGACCGGCACAGCGGTGGCACAGTGCCCGGCGCCGGACGAGAAAACCTGGGCGCGGTTCCTGACGATGTACCAGCGTCGCGGGCGGGCGCGGCTGACACTGGAGACGGTGGTGAGCAACGAGGGGAACGACGAGCCTGCCGTGAAATTCAGTGGCCAGTACGTTTTGCATCGCTGAAGGCTTGGGAGCGCTTCACACCCCTTTCCGACCGGTCCGACGCCTCGGCAAGGCCGCTCGTACAGGGAAACGTGATCCCCTGTAGGAGCGGCCTTGTGTCGCGATGGGCTGCAAAGCAGCCCGCGGCTATCTCAAACTCGGATCGCGCCTGCCAGCTCGACCAGCGCCTGCCGCCAGCCGGCAGCCTTGGGCAACGCCAGGAAAAACGGATTGAGCAACGACTCCCGCGCCGGATACCGGAACGGCAACCCATCCAGCCCGATCACCTCGCCCCCGGCCCCTTCCAGCACGCCCTGCGCAGCTGCGGTATCCCACTGAGAAGTCGGCGCCAAGCGCGGATAACAGTCGGCGCTGCCTTCGGCCAGCAGGCAGAACTTCAGTGAACTGCCGATATTGGCCAGTTCCAGCTCACCCACTGCGCCACTCAGCCCGGCCAGCAGGGCCTCCTGTTGCGGGCTGGAATGCCGGCGGCTGGCGACGACGGTGAACTTCGCCCCCTGCGCCGGCGCGTTGCGCACCTGGATCGGCTGCGCGACACCCTCACGCTCCATACGCCAGGCCCCCAGGTCGCGGCCACCGAAATAGCAGCGGCCATTGGTCGGCATTGCCACCACCCCGAATACCACCTCACCGTTCTCGATCAACGCGATATTGACGGTGAACTCCTCGCTACCGGCGATGAACTCCTTGGTGCCATCCAGCGGGTCGACCAGCCACCAGCGCTGCCAGCCTTGGCGGGTGGCCAGCGGGATCTCGCAGTCTTCCTCGGACAGCACCGGTATCTGCGGTGCCAGCGCTTGCAAACCATCCGCGATCACCCGATGAGCCGCCAGGTCGGCAGCGGTCACCGGCGAATCGTCGGCCTTGCTGGTCACCGCCACATCGGCGCGCCAGAACGGCAGGATCGCCTCGCCGGCCAAGCGGGCGAGCGCCACCACGTCCTGCATCAACTGCCGATCGTTCATACGCTCAATACCCCACGCTGGATCAGCAGGTCGCGGGCCAGGTACAACGCCGCCAGCGCCCGACCTTCGGTGAACTGCGGGTGCATGGCCAACGCCGAAAGCTCACGCAGGTTGACCTTGTCGACCCGCATCGGCTCGGGCTCGTCGCCCTCCAGGCGCTCTTCGTACAGGTCCGAGGCCAGCACCACCTGGATCTTCTGGCTCATGTAGCCGGGCGACAGCGACAGCTCGGTGAGGTGCTCCAGCTGGCGCGCGCCGAACCCAGCCTCTTCCTTGAGCTCCCGGTCGGCGGCAGCCAGCACGTCCTCGCCCGGCTCGATCAGGCCCTTGGGCAGGGACAGCTCGTACTCATCGGTGCCGCCGCAATATTCCTCGACCAGCACCGCGTGCTCGGTATCGAGCATGGCCACGATCATCACCGCGCCATAACCGTTGCCACGGCCGACCAATCGCTCGTAGGTGCGCTCGGTGCCGTTGGAAAAGCGCAACTGCACGGCTTCGACCCGGAACAGGCGGCTGCTGGCGACGATCTCGCGGCTGAGAACGGTGGGTTTCTGGCGCATGGGGCGGCTCCTTGGCGTGAACGGGTTACTATACCGTGGCTAGCCGACTGATCGAGAATTTCCCATGCCCGTTCTTCCCTGGTCCGCCATCGATACCGTCCTGCTGGACATGGACGGTACTCTGCTCGACCTGCACTACGACAACCGCTTTTGGCTGGACCACCTGCCCCAGCGCTACGCCGAGCTGCATGGCGTGAGCCGGGCCATAGCCGAGCTCGAGCTGCACCCGCTGTTCGAGCGGCATGCCGGCACGCTCAACTGGTACTGCCTGGATTTCTGGAGCCGTGAACTGCGCCTGCCGATCCGCGAGCTGAAACAGGAGATCGCCGACCTCATCGCCCTCAAGCCGGATGCCGACACTTTCCTGGCAGCCGTGCGCAAGGCGGGCAAGCGGGTGGTGATGATCACCAATGCGCACCGCGACTCGCTGTCGCTGAAACTGGAGCGGGTGGAACTGGCGCCGTATTTCGAACGGCTGATCAGCTCACATGACTACGGCTATCCGAAGGAGAGTCCGCAGTTCTGGGATGCCTTGCAGGCGGACATCGGTTTTGAACCGGCGCGCAGCCTGTTCATCGATGACACTTTGGCGATTCTGCGCAGTGCCCGGCGATTTGGTGTTGGGCACCTGCTGGCTGTACGCCAGCCTGACAGTCAGGCCGGGCCGAGGGACACACAGGAGTTTGCCGCTGTTGAGGACTATCGGGCGTTGCTGGCGGGGCTATAGGCCCGCGCCCACCAGCGTGGGAGCGGGCTTGCCCCAAGATGTGATCAATCAGGAATACGCAGCACCTGCCCCGGATAGATCTTGTTGGGGTCCTTCAGCATCGGTTTGTTCGCCTCGAAGATCTTCTGGTACTTGTTGGCATCACCATAGACCCGCTTGGAAATGGCACTGAGGGTGTCACCTTTCTCGACCTCAACGAACCGGGCAGCCTGGGCCACCGGGCCGGTGACGGTGATCTGGTCATCCACCGAGGCCACCCCTGCGATATTGCCGGCAGCCAGGATGATCTTCTCCTTCTCCTCCTGGCTGGCAACCTCACCCTTGAGAATGACCTTGTCACCCTCTACAGTGGCCGAGATGTTCGGGTTGCCCAGACCCACGTCCTGGACATGCTTCTTCAACTGTTCCTCGGCATTGGCATTGCCCGGCGTCAGCAGGTCGATCAACTTCTCGCCGGCTTCCTTCACGAAACTGAACAGGCTCATGTGGCGCTCCTTTGATGGTGAATCCATGGAAGCAGGAGTCTAGGCCAGGATCATCCATCCCGCCCCGCTGCGACCAATCGACGCGCTCTATCACGACATAGACGCTAGCGATTAGACGCCATCGGCACAGGGGCCTAGGCTTGTGGGGTCAAACTGCCAGCCGGTATTCGCCCCGATGAACAGCAAGCCACCGGTCTGCGCGGCGTCCACGCCTCTTGCCCTGCCCGCCGCCAGCAACACCTATGACTACGTCCAGCTAACCGACACGGCCCACGACAGCACCCCGCTGGCCGAGGAAGTAGCGCTGGCCATCGTCTACAACGGCCTGAACCAGGCGGTGATGCTGGTCAGCCCGACCGACCTGGAAGACTTCGCCGTCGGTTTCAGCGTGGGCAGCGGCATCGTCGCCGGTACCGAGGAAATCTACGATGTGAAGCTCTCCGGCAGCGGTTCAGCGCTGTATGCCGACCTGGAGATCTCCAGCCGTGCCTTCTGGAACCTGAAGAACCAGCGCCGTCAACTGGCCGGCACCAGCGGCTGCGGCCTGTGCGGCGTCGAGGCCCTGGAGCAGGCTTTGCCCGAGCTGGACGCGCTGCCCGGGGCGCCGCTGCCGCCCGCGCACTGGCTGAAAGACTTGCGCCAGCGCATCGATGCCTTCCAGCCCCTTGGCCAGCATTGTGGCGCGGTACACGCTGCGCTGTTCATGGACCGCGAAGGCCAGTTGCTGCTGGGCCGCGAAGACATCGGCCGGCACAACGCCCTGGACAAACTGATCGGCGCCCTGCTGCGCCAGCGCATCGACACCGCAGGCGGCCTGGCCATCGTCACCAGCCGCTGCAGCCTGGAGCTGATCCAGAAAGTCCTTCGCGCCGGCATCCAGACCCTGGTCAGCCTCTCGGCACCCACGGGCCTGGCCCTGCAATGGGCGCGCAAGCACAACCTCAACCTCATCCATCTGCCCAAACACAGCGCACCGCGGGTGTTCAGCCCAGCGGCGGAGTAGCAACAGCCGTGACCTCCTACGAAAAACTGCCAGACAACGCCCCCGCCTCCACCCCTCGCTACAAGCCCTACCC
>NZ_NIBE01000051.1:0-8777 GCF_002205115.1 Pseudomonas sp. DrBHI1 | reverse complement strand
ATCGGTTCATCAGGCCGACCTGGTGAAAGTCAGGGCCTGCCTGACGGCAGGCCGTTACCGGCCCGCACACAAAAAATCTGACACTTCCGTTTCTTGATTTTGAGGCTCGGTAAATAAAAAAGGCTGCCCAAGGGCAGCCTTTCTGGATAGCTGGACGATCAATCCCAGCTCAGAGCACCACCAGTCTGATACTCAATAACCCGAGTCTCAAAGAAGTTCTTCTCCTTCTTCAAGTCCATGATCTCGCTCATCCAAGGGAACGGGTTGGTAGTCCCCGGATACTCTTCCTTCAGACCAATCTGGGTCAGTCGACGGTTGGCAATGAACTTGAGGTAATCCTCCATCATCGCCGCATTCATGCCCAGCACGCCGCGTGGCATGGTGTCACGGGCGTATTCGATCTCCAGCTGGGTACCCTGCAGAATCATCTGGGTAGCCTCTTCCTTCATCGCGGCATCCCACAGGTGCGGGTTCTCGATCTTGATCTGGTTGATCACGTCGATGCCGAAGTTCAGGTGCATGGACTCGTCGCGCAGGATGTACTGGAACTGCTCGGCGACGCCGGTCATCTTGTTGCGGCGGCCCATCGACAGGATCTGGGTGAAGCCGCAGTAGAAGAAGATGCCTTCCAGCACGCAGTAGTAGGCGATCAGGTTGCGCAGCAGCTCTTTGTCGGTCTCGACGGTGCCGGTGTTGAACTCCGGGTCCGAGATGGCGCGGGTGTACTTCAGGCCCCAGGCGGCTTTTTTCGCAACCGATGGGATCTCGTGGTACATGTTGAAGATCTCGCCTTCATCCATGCCCAGCGACTCGATGCAGTACTGGTAGGCGTGGGTGTGGATCGCCTCTTCGAAGGCCTGGCGCAGGATGTACTGGCGGCACTCCGGGTTGGTGATCAGGCGGTACACGGCCAGGGCCAGGTTGTTGGCCACCAGCGAGTCGGCGGTGGAGAAGAAGCCGAGGTTGCGCATGACGATGCGGCGCTCGTCTTCGGTCAGGCCGTCCATGCTCTTCCACAGGGCGATGTCGGCGGTCATGTTGACCTCTTGCGGCATCCAGTGGTTGGCGCAGCCGTCGAGGTACTTCTGCCAGGCCCAGTCGTACTTGAACGGTACCAACTGGTTGAGGTCGGCGCGGCAGTTGATCATGCGCTTTTCATCGACCGCGACGCGGGCCGAGGAGCCTTCCAGCTCGGCCAGGCCTTCGGCGATGTCCAGGGCGTCCAGCGCAGCCTTGGCGCGCTTTACGGCGTCGGAGTCGGCGGCGGTGGCGGCGCGAGCTTCCAGGGCGGCGGCACCGCCGGCGCTGTCGAGCTTGTCGAGGGTGGTGGCGGCTGCGGCCTGCGCGGGGGTGTTGCCTTTGGCGGCGACTTCACCGTCTTCTTTGTCGAATTCGTCCCAGCTCAGCATGGTCCTGGCTCCTGCTAGAGGGTTGCGCGGGGCAACCGGTTGGATTTTGAAGTGATGCCTGTAGGACGCTACGCCAACGGGCGCTGCGGCAGGCAGTGAGAGCGGGCTCTCGTCACGTTTGAAGGTGTTCGGGTCGGCGCCTGGCCTGCACTCGGGCGAGGGGGCAGGGCACCTGGAAGCTGTACGGCAACGATAAAACCTGCGGTGTGGCCCCGGGGGCTTGCTTCACGCAGTCGATCATTGGCTCATCCCTTTTTGGGGCCGCGAAGTATACCGGAAATCACTTTGGATCGGGGCGGCGCAGGGGGCGCAGGGCGGTAAATTTTCGACCTGCATTACGTGCTTCCGTTCACTGGACACCGGTGGTTCGTCACGGGGTAAGAGTCTAGCTCTAAATGGGATTAGATCCTATATGTAGTGTGATTTTTTTTGTTTGGCGCTACATATGGTGTTTTGATCTTGGTCAGGGCCTAGGGGGTGTATTGCCTGTAGGGGCCCTATCGCGGGGCAAGCCCGCTCCCACGTGCCGTTCCCACGCACCGCTCCCGCAGGGGGATGTCGGGGCGCAAAAAAATGCCGCCTCAGCCACCCATGAGGGCGATTGAGGCGGCATGTTCAGCTCAGCGCTGCGAAGGCCTTATTGGCAGGCTTCGCAATCCGGCTCGTCGATGGCGCAGGCCTTCGGTACCGGGGCAGGGCCCGCGGCCTGGACCGGGGCGCTGTCGCCGCCGCTCGACACGGCGTTGAGCTTGCCGGTGTTGATGGTCGACTTCTCGGTGCTGGTCGCGGCCAGGGCACGGAGGTAGTAGGTGGTCTTCAGACCACGGTACCAGGCCATGCGGTAGGTCACGTCCAGTTTCTTGCCCGAGGCGCCGGCGATGTACAGGTTCAGCGACTGGGCCTGGTCGATCCACTTCTGGCGACGGGAGGCGGCATCGACGATCCACTTGGTCTCGACTTCGAACGCGGTGGCGTACAGGTCCTTCAGCTCTTGCGGGATACGCTCGATCTGCTGCACCGAACCGTCGTAGTACTTCAGGTCGTTGATCATCACCGAGTCCCACAGGCCGCGGGCTTTCAGGTCGCGGACCAGGTACGGGTTGATCACGGTGAATTCGCCCGACAGGTTCGATTTCACGTACAGGTTCTGGTAGGTCGGCTCGATGGACTGCGACACGCCGGTGATGTTGGCGATGGTCGCGGTCGGCGCGATGGCCATGATGTTCGAGTTACGAATACCTTTCTTGACGCGCTCGCGCACCGGGGCCCAGTCCAGGCTCTCGGTCAGGTCGACGTCGATGTACTTCTGGCCACGGGCCTCGATCAGGATCTGCTGGCTGTCCAGCGGCAGGATGCCCTTGGACCACAGCGAACCCTGGAAGGTCTCGTAGGCGCCGCGCTCGTCGGCCAGGTCGCAGGAAGCCTGGATTGCGTAGTAGCTGACCGCTTCCATCGACTTGTCGGCGAACTCGACGGCAGCGTCCGAACCGTACGGGATGTGCTGCAGGTACAGCGCGTCCTGGAAGCCCATGATCCCCAGGCCGACAGGGCGGTGCTTGAAGTTCGAGTTGCGCGCTTGCGGCACCGAGTAGTAGTTGATGTCGATCACGTTGTCGAGCATGCGCACGGCGGTGT
Source organism: Pseudomonas sp. DrBHI1 (assembly GCF_002205115.1). Taxonomy (NCBI): domain Bacteria; kingdom Pseudomonadati; phylum Pseudomonadota; class Gammaproteobacteria; order Pseudomonadales; family Pseudomonadaceae; genus Pseudomonas; species Pseudomonas sp. DrBHI1. Next base: position 5,733 of record NZ_NIBE01000051.1, on the reverse strand, counting down.
TCACGGTGCGTTGCAGCTTGGCGGTGTCCAGCTTGCCATCGACGATGTGGTTCGGCAGGTTGATCGAGCCCAGGTTGCAGACCGCGATCTCGTCCTTGTTGGTGTTCAGGGTGATCTCGGTGCACAGGTTCGAGCTGTGGACCACGCCCACGTGCTGCTGCGGGCTGCGCAGGTTGCACGGGTCCTTGAAGGTCAGCCATGGGTGGCCGGTCTCGAACAGCATCGACAGCATCTTGCGCCACAGGTCTTTGGCCTGGATGGTCTTGAACACCTTGATCTTGTTGTACTCGGTCAGGGCTTCGTAGTACTCGTAGCGCTCTTCGAAGGCCTTGCCGGTCAGGTCGTGCAGATCAGGCACTTCCGACGGCGAGAACAGGGTCCACTTGCCGTCATCGAAGACGCGCTTCATGAACAGGTCAGGGATCCAGTTGGCGGTGTTCATGTCGTGGGTACGACGACGGTCATCACCGGTGTTCTTGCGCAGCTCGATGAATTCTTCGATGTCGAGGTGCCAGGTTTCCAGGTAGGCACACACGGCGCCCTTGCGCTTGCCACCCTGGTTTACGGCGACGGCGGTGTCGTTGACCACTTTCAGGAACGGCACGACGCCTTGCGACTTGCCGTTGGTGCCCTTGATGTACGAGCCCAGCGCACGTACCGGGGTCCAGTCGTTGCCCAGGCCACCGGCGAATTTCGACAGCATGGCGTTGTCGTGGATCGCGTGGTAGATGCCCGACAGGTCGTCCGGCACGGTGGTCAGGTAGCAGCTGGACAGCTGCGGACGCAGGGTACCGGCGTTGAACAGGGTCGGGGTCGAGGCCATGTAGTCGAAGGACGACAACAGGTTGTAGAACTCGATCGCACGGGCTTCCTTGTCTTTCTCTTCCAGCGCCAGGCCCATGGCCACACGCATGAAGAACACCTGCGGCAGTTCGAAGCGCACGCCATCCTTGTGGATGAAGTAGCGGTCGTACAGGGTCTGCAGGCCCAGGTAGGTGAACTGCTGGTCACGCTCGTGGTTGATCGCCTTGCCCATGCGCTCCAGGTCGTAGCCTTTCAGCGCCGGGTCGAGCAGTTCGAACTCGACGCCTTTCTCGACGTAGGCCGGCAGGGCCTTGGCGTACAGGTCGGCCATCTCGTGGTGGGTGGCGCTGTCGGCCACGCCCAGGAAGCCGAGGCCTTCGGCGCGCAGGGTGTCCATCAGCAGGCGGGCGGTGACGAACGAGTAGTTTGGCTCGCGCTCGACCAGGGTACGGGCGGTCATCACCAGGGCGGTGTTGACGTCTTTCAGGGCCACGCCGTCGTACAGGTTCTTCAGGGTTTCGCGCTGGATCAGCTCGCCATCGACTTCGGCCAGGCCTTCGCAGGCTTCGCTGATGATGGTGTTCAGGCGGGCCATGTCCAGAGGCGCCAGGCTGCCGTCGGCCAGGGTGATGCGGATGCTTGGGTGCGGCTCGACCACGGCGTCGGTGTTGGCGCGGGTGGCGCGCTCTTTGGCACGCTGGTCGCGGTAGATCACGTAGTCGCGGGCGACTTTCTGCTCGCCGGCGCGCATCAGGGCCAGTTCGACCTGGTCCTGGATTTCTTCGATGTGGATGGTGCCACCCGATGGCATGCGACGCTTGAACGTGGCGGTGACCTGCTCGGTCAGGCGCGCGACGGTGTCGTGGATGCGCGACGAGGCGGCGGCGGTGCCGCCTTCAACTGCGAGGAACGCCTTGGTGATGGCAACGGTGATCTTGTCGTCGGTGTAGGGGACGACAGTGCCGTTGCGCTTGATCACGCGCAGTTGGCCAGGCGCGGTGGCTGCCAGATCCTGATTGGAATCGGCGGCCTGCGGCGCTTTGCCCTGCGGGTTCTCGCGAGTTGTGTCGGTTTGCATGGGTGGGTGTCTCCACAGTTTCTAGTTTGTTCAGGCGCCTTGTTGGGGCGCCCACCGTTCCGTCCACTTGCTCGATGGCCCGGGCGGGGAGGCGTCATGCACGCGCATACGCCCGCTCGGGCTTACCGACTTCGGGACAGACTCAGGAATAAGGGGCAATAACCTGCCGCTCCCTGGCCGAAGTCAAAGGTTCTGGGCGTACCCAAAATCTGTTGCTGATGAGTGGCGAGGCCCTGCCTGCAACACTCATACCCGAACAAGGCCATCTGCGGCTTGCCTCGGTCGCCCTCCGCAGGAGCGGTTTGGCTGTTGGAATCACGTTAAGTTCAGTCGGTAAATTCGCTTGAATTTGCCAGGCGACTTGTGTTTGTGATTTTGCGCGAAACCCAATATCTAGTGGTTCGCTGCGACAGGGATACAAGATAATGCGGTCTTGGGGGCTTTGCAAGGTGAGCGTCTGTGGATAACTTGTGGGTACTTTGTGAGTGATCCGTGGGTATTCGCTGTAGGCCTTGTCCCAAGAGGTTTGCACTATTTTTTGGCTGTGCTACGTCGCCGCGCAGATTTTTTCGGGCGCGAACCCTATCACAAAAAACGGTTCAGTTATGGGACGTTCTGGGGTGGTTGGCAGGGGTGGGGGCGGGACGTAGTATCCGGGGCTGATGTTGCGCTTTGGTGAAGGTGGATTTTCGCTGGAATCAAAGGGTTGTACTGGCTTGCCCCGCGATGAGGCCGCTACAGCCAACAGCAAGGCCCGACAAAAACAGAAGAAGGGTAAGGCCATGGACCAGCCAATCAACCGCATCCTCATCGTCGAGGACGACCAGCGCCTCGCCGAGCTCACCGCCGAGTACCTCCAGGCCAATGGCTTCGAGGTGGCGGTGGAGGGCGACGGCGGCCGTGCCGCCCGGCGTATCATCGACAGCCAGCCGGACCTGGTGATCCTCGACCTGATGCTGCCCGGCGAGGACGGCCTGAGCATCTGCCGCCGGGTGCGCGGCCAGTACGCCGGCCCCATCCTCATGCTCACCGCCCGCAGCGACGAACTGGACCAGATCCAGGGCCTGGACCTGGGCGCCGACGACTATGTCTGCAAGCCGGTGCGCCCGCGCGTGCTGCTGGCGCGCATCAACGCCCTGCTGCGCCGCAGCGAGGCCCCGGAGCGACGACAGGAGCTGACGTTCGGCCCGCTGCATATAGACAGCCGCCAGCGCGAGGCGCGTCTGAGCGGCCAACTGATCGAGCTGACCGGCGCCGAATTCGACCTGCTCTGGCTGCTCGCCAGCAACGCCGGGCGGGTGCTGTCCCGCGAGGAGATCTTCACCTCGCTGCGCGGCGTCGGCTACGACGGCCAGGACCGCTCCATCGATGTGCGCATTTCCAAGATCCGCCCCAAGATCGGCGACGACCCCATCACCCCGCGGCTGATCAAGACCCTGCGCAGCAAGGGCTACCTGTTCGTCGGCGAGGCGCCATGAACTCGATCTTCCTGCGCATCTATGGCGGCATGCTCGCGGTGCTGGTACTGGTAGCCGTGCTCGGCGTGCTGAGCCTGCACCTGGTCAACGAGATCCGTGCTGGCCAGCACCGCGAGCGTCTGGCCCAGGGCACCTTTAGCCTGATGGCCGACAACCTGGCGCAGCAGAACGCAGTGGAGCGCACCCGTTCGCTGGTGATCTGGGAGCGCCTGCTCGGCGTGCCGCTGGACCTGCAGCCGCTGTCGGCGTTCACCCTCGACGGTGGGCAGCGGGCGCGGCTGTACCGCGACCTGGTGGTGGTGGAGAAGACCGGCCCGCATGCCGCCCGGGTGTTGCGCCGGGTTGGTCACGAGGACCTGCTGCTGGTGGCCGAGGTCAAGCAGATCAGCGAGCAGTTGGCCCGCGCCACGCTTTACCTGTTGGCCGACGAACTGGTGCGCTATCCGGTGACCGAGCAGCAGGCGCGCCTGGCGCAGCTGCGCCAGAGCAAGGGCTTCGGCTTCGACATCGCCCTGCAGCGTATCGAGCGCGCCGCCCTGGACGACGACCAGCGCCGCCGGGTGGAGGAGGGCGACACGGTGATGGCCCTGGGCCGGGACGGAGATTCGATCCGCGTGTTCTCGGGGCTGTCCGGCTCGCCCTGGGTGCTGGAGATCGGCCCGCTGTACCAGCTCAACCCCTATCCGCCGCAGTTGCTGATCCTGATCGCCTTCCTCGGCCTGTGCCTGATCGGGCTGGTGGTTTACCTGCTGGTGCGTCAGCTGGAGCGTCGCGTGTCGGGCCTGGAGGTGGCGGCCACGCGCATCGCCCAGGGCAGCCTAGACACCCGCGTGCCGGCGGGCGATGCCGACTCGGTGGGGCGTCTGGCCGAGGCCTTCAACGGCATGGCCGAGCACCTACAACGTTCCTTGACCATGCAGCGCGAGCTGGTGCGGGCGGTGTCCCACGAATTGCGCACGCCGGTGGCGCGGCTGCGCTTCGGCCTGGAGATGATCGAGAGCGCCGGCAGTGACGAGGCCCGGGCCAAGCACCTGGCGGGCATGGACGGCGATATCCAGGACCTGGACAAGCTGGTCGACGAGATGCTGACTTACGCCCGCCTGGAGCAGGGCGCGCCGGCCCTGCATTTCCAGGTGGTGGACCTGGACGAGCTGCTGGCGCGGGTGATCGAGGAGCTGGCGCCGCTGCGGGCCGAAGTGCGGGTGTTACGCGGAGTGTGCCACGGGCTCGACGGTGGCGACGCCCGCGTCGAGGCCGAACCGCGCTACCTGCACCGGGCCTTGCAGAACCTGGTGCGCAATGCCATGCGCCATGCCGAATCGCAAGTGCGCCTGAGCTATCAGATCGGCCAGCAACGTTGCCGCATCGATGTGGAGGACGACGGCCCCGGGATTCCCGAAGGGGTGTGGCACCGCATCTTCACCCCGTTCACCCGCCTCGACGACAGCCGCACCCGGGCTTCGGGCGGGCATGGGCTGGGGCTGTCGATCGTGCGGCGGATCATCTACTGGCACGGCGGCCGCGCCCTGGTCGGGCACAGCGAGCAGCTGGGCGGGGCGTGTTTCAGCCTGAGCTGGCCGCGTGAGCAGCCGCGCGACTAGACGCTGATCAGGCTGAGCAGATGGCCGTCCTGCAGGCAGAACTGGCCATCGAGCTCGACGCCGTGGTGCCACTCGGCCGACAGGTCGGTGAGCAGGCGCAGGCGGGCATGGCCGTCGGCGGACCAGGCCAGCAGTTCGGCGTGTTCGAAATAGAAGCGCTGCCGGGTGAGCGGGTAGAGGGTCTTGAACAGACTTTCCTTGAGCGAGAAGGTCAGGGTCACGGCCAGGGCCTGCTGGCTGCGGTCCAGGCGCTCCAGTTCGGCGGGGGTGAGGATTTCCCCGGCCAGGCGTTCGGCGCGCTCTTCGCTGAGCAGGGTTTCCTGGTCCAGGCCCAGGCCACGACAGTGGCCGTCGGCGGCGACAACCGCGGCGGCCCAGCCTTGGCCGTGGGTGATCGAGCCACGGATGTCGGCGGGCCAGATCGGTGAGCGGTCCTCGTGGGTGGCCGGTACATAATCGCGGCCATCCAGGCGTTGCAGTGCCTCGCGGGCGCAGACCCGACCGGCCAGGTACTCGGCCTGGCGCTTGGCCACCGAGCGTTGCAGGCTGGCGGTCTGCTCGATGCCGGCGCGCTGGAAGTCGTCGGCGGCCAGGCGGGCCGGGTCGAAGGCGCAGCTGACCAGCACCGCGCCGGGGACCGGGCGGGGCAGGGGCCAGTGGTGCTGGAGCGGGGCGCAGCAGGTGGGGAGTCTGTTCATGGTCGGTATTGTGCCAGTCGCGATAGCTGGCGCAAATCACCGGGACGTCATCGCGGGGCAAGCCCGCTCCCACG
>NZ_NIBE01000050.1:68835-95744 GCF_002205115.1 Pseudomonas sp. DrBHI1 | reverse complement strand
GCGTGTCACACCCGCCCGGAGTTAGCAGGATATTCAGGATATTCAGTCCTGCGCGGCACAGCCCGCGCTTAGGCGCGGTCAGGCCTTGCCAGTCGGCCTACGGCCGTTTAGCACCAAAAGGAAGGGCGATTGTCCGTCGAACGCGACACAGAAGCGCTTAGACGCTTACGTGATGGTCCGTGTTGTCGGTGCCGTAGAAATTGATCAAACCGCAGCGTATGGCCAAGCAGCGATGCGTAATCAATGGGGCTGAGACAAGTCCGTGCGTATTACTAATGGCGAAGCCCCGTGATGAATTGTCTCCAATAGCCGCAAGGGCGGTATGTCAACGCCGAGCGCTGTCCATGGCTCGCGCAGCCCTGGTACAGGGCGGAAGCTTGTTTGAGTCCTAAGCTGGGTATACGAAAGGAGGCGCGCTGTCTGGCAAGCAAGCCCCGCGCTGAGACGGGGCTGCGTGGGACTGGTCATCGGTCACAGCTTGTCGCGCTTCTCATGTTTCGCCGCTTCCTTCGCAGCTTGTATAGCCGCTAATACTTGCTGGTTCAGACAGGCGCTACTCTTGCTTCCCAGCAGAGGAAGACGATTGATGATCTGCGCCCCGGCAAACATGTGATAGGACGCCGACAAGGCAAGCGGGCTTACCCGAAGCTGCAAGGCTGCGTATTGGCGATCCAGCTTATCGAGCTGCGGCCCGTAGCCTTTGTTGCGCAGCCACCGACCGAGCGCCCACATGCCGATGGCCAACGTCGAGGCGAGTACTACGAATCCAGCAAACATAAGGATTTCTCTCATGGTTGTTTCTCCGATTGGTTGTTCGCGGTCATGCCGGGCAACTTGAGTGATGCGAGGCGGCCGGGAGTAGAGCTGGTGTCAGAGGCCGGACGGATGACATTGGATTCTTCTTGTGTGGATTTTGCAGCTAACTCCACTTCATTGGTCGGAGTGACCGAACCGTTACCGTCAGGAAGAAGTGCTGGAGATCCTGCGCCAAGAGACAAGGCATGTGCGTTCTCCATACCCGGCACTGACATCGAGGCCATCACACCGAGCATTTTTGCTCCAGCACTGGCCGCTTGGGAAAGCGTGTTATCGGAGCCGATGGCCCCGCTTTTTGGCGTAGCGGGCTGTTCCTTGTCATCATTTCCCTGCGCCGGTTTTCCGGCCTGTTTGGCGGCCTGCTGTACGCTGCTGCTAGGTTGAGAGGGAGCTGGTGATGGGGCCCCGTTGGCGGTGCCGCCGCCAACCCGCGAACCGGCGGAGCTAGCACCCTTGGTAGCAGCGCTGCCGCCAGTACTGGTGCCAACGCCTGCTGATGAAGCCATGCCCCCTGCGGAAGACGCCACTTCCCCGGCCGAGCTGGCACCAGCAAAGCTGGAGTTGATGGCACTGGCTAGGCCGCCACTGGCCCCGGCCGCACCTGCACCCGCCCCGGCTGCGCCAAGCGTGCCGGCCGCCGCTGGAGCCGCTGCACCGGCTGTTGCGATCGTGGCCATCGCCGCCGCTGCACCAGCCGCACCGGCCACTGCCATTCCACCTATAGTCGAGCCGCCGCCCATTGAGGTGCCGCTAATCATGCCGCCGATTACGTCAGGAATAGTTTTGGTGAGGTAACAGCAAACCAAGGCCAAACCGACCATCGTCATCAATGACGCTTCGTCATTGGTATAAGCGGACAACCACTGTTTTGCCGACTGTACGATCAGGCCGACAATCAGGGTGAGTACAAACAGCTTGGCGCCAATCGCAACGGTGAAGCGCATAGGTGCAATCGCAAAATCTCGCGTCCATTGTGAACCGCCGAAGCCGAGGAAGAGCACCGAAGCATTGATGATGACGTAAGATTCCACGAGCGTCACAAACATGAATGCAGCGATGAAGGCGAAACATGCCAACACAAGGATCGCGCACACAGCGATCAGAAGCCCCTTGGCTGGAGAGAACACCGAAATTCCCTTCACCATGGTCCGACCAAAATCCAACGCAACTGCCAGCATATCGCCGGGTTCTAATGCTCGCCCGAGACCGCTCGCTGATGCCGCCGCGTCGCGGAAGCTATCGACAATGGCTGTCGACCATTCCACCGAGTACTTCATGACTGCGAGGAAGAAACCGATTACCAGTACGAAACGCAACAGCTCGCCGACAATCTCGCCGAAATCAGCTTGCTTCATAACTAGGGGCATGAAAGTCCAGATGAACTGGGTCGAGGCCAGCAGCCAGAACAGTCTGATCGCATAGTCATACAGCTTTCCTGACCACTGGTGCGACTGTTGCAAAACGAGGTCGAGTAGGCCCTGGACGGATGTATCAGCCTGGGCAAGGTCAGTCGAGGCAATAGCATCCGCACTAACGAACACGCTCGCCAAGACGAGTAACAAAAATAGGCGACGATCCATAGCTAGTACCCTTTGACGCCGCCGCGAGTGTTCGGGCGCACTTCAAACGAGGCATCAGCGTCATGCTGTTGCCGTTGTTGCTCGGTCATCGCAGTACATGCGCTGTCGCTGTGAACGACTACGGTGAAAATGGAACCGACCATTGCTGATCCTGCGCACATCAATACTATGAGCCATCTTGAAATAGTCATTTCAGTACCCCTTCACGCCGCCGCGTGTGCTTTTGCGCGCTTCAAACTGCTGTTCGGCAGCTTCGCTAGCTGCCTTCCGGTCCCCTTCCTGAGCTAGGTAGTTGCCCTGCATGTTGATTTGCGTGGCAACGAGATCGCGCAGTTTTTGCAGTTGCTGCACGTTCTGCGATGCGATTTCGTTGCCCGCCTGAATCGCCTGCATCCTTCCAGTGGCATTTTGCGAACGAGCCATCATGCGTTCGAGCTGGGCATCTTCCGATTCAAAAGTGCTGGTGTTTGTATTTGCTGCACCCAAAGCGCTCCTAACGTTGTCGCGACCCTGTTCAGACCACCTTTCATAACGATCCCGCGTCTGCACCTCTCCAGAGGTAGCCGCTTGAGCTAGATAGTCTTCGAAACCGGGATAGGCTGTGTTGAACTGCGCGTCCATGTTCTGAAATTGACGGCCGAGTGCTTGTGAACGCTGATAGATGTTCACCACGCTTTTCAGATCGGCGGCGATGCTACCAAACATAGAATTGGGTAAGCCCGAGCCCTGAGTGAGCATATTTTGGTACTGCTGGATTTGGGTTTGGAGTTGCTCAGCAGTGTTCAAAGCTGTGTTTACCTGTTCGGCGTACTCGAACATTTGCTGGTAAAACGTTGAGCAGTTTGAGCAATAGATGGCATAAGCCGGGCATGGTGCTATGTAGAGACTCGAACTAATGCATAAGCTCGCTACGATAAGCCTCACGCTTCGCCCAAGATTTTTGGCGGTGTACGCCGATAATTTCCCCTGTTCTGGTTTCATCTTGAATTCCTCGTTTTGTCATCATCCGAAGCTCAATTATTCACCCATATGGTCAGCTTATGAATATGCGGATAGCTTTCTATCCGCATACAAATCAATGAATCGAGTCCCGAAAGTATCCCGAAATCAAAACGGTTTCGGGCGGAGAAAACTGATTTTATTGAGGATTTTAGTCTTGCGGGGGCGATCATGTGGTCGTCTGACTTAGTGTGAAATTCAAGGAAAAAAGCCCACCGAAGTGGGCTTTTTGGCGATAACCAAGCCGTCAGTGGAGTGCGCAGTAGGGGTTTGGTGTGCGATACATGTCACGCTCTGCTTCAGGAATACGCAGTGTTTCGAGCTGCCATTCTTCAACTAGAAAAGCCAGCTCGGCCGCAAGACGTTGGGCTGTTACAAACTTCTCCCTAGGGCGCCTGCTGGGTCGGCCTAGGCAAGCTTGCAGCTCGTTGAGTTGATTTGCCAATTCGGTAATGCGATGAGCTGTCTTCATGGGCAATTTCCTTTGCTTATCTTTTCGACGATTCTATCAAATTCCTCTCGGACTTGATCATCCGTAAGTTCAAGATTAACCAATCCTGATTTTATTGCAATTCTTCCGATTCTTTCAGCAGCCTCGTTGTCGAGTTTTGCAAGACGAGCCCTAGCTGTTTCTAGTTCGGAAAGCGCATCAGCCCTGCGTTCTGAAAGGGTCTTTCTAGCCAATTGGTTTCTCCTTTTGGTGCCTATCTAATGCTCTGATTTTGCTGCGGTCTGTAAGAATTCTAGCGGCGCCCGAAATTTATGACCATATGGTTTTTTTCTTGCGCAGGGCAATGTGGGCGGTACGGGCATCGGAAATTTTGAACGGTTGGTTTGCACTTCTTCCGCTCTTTCCGATGATTTCACTCTGATGGTAAATTGAAGGCAATTGAAGGAAATCTAAGGCAATTCCGAAGGGGGTTAATGCAGCTCAAGGCAACTTTAGGATAATTAGAGAAATTAAAGGAAATTGCTTACGAAGTTGCGTTGCTAAAGGGGGAAGTAGCGTTGGATTTATTTGAATTGCACTCGGCTGGACGGCAAGATGTGTGTTGTGGGCCCACAAGCTCCGCTTGTTGACCCCCACCACCTTGCCTTACTCGCCTTCGGCTCGACGGTATCTTGCTCTGCGAGGCCTACTGTCGCTGCCGCGACTCATCGATCAGAACGAGTAGCATCGAAATGAAGAAAGACAGGGCACCAAAAGGTGAAGCTGAGCGGCCGCGACGCGAGGTGCCACCTATCAAGGTTTTGGTGACTGATGGCGAGAAAGCAGAACTGTCTAGGCGAGCAGCGTCGTGCGGTTTATCCAATGCCGCTTTCATGAGGGCTGCCGGCCTGAATCACCCTGTAAAAGCGCGGGCCGATCTTGAAGCGGTGGGCGAACTGGTGAAGCTGAACGGCGACCTTGGTCGAGTCGCTGGCTTATTGAAGCTCTGGCTCGCGGAAAAGCGTGGCCAAGGAGCGAGTGCCGTTGAGGTCGAGCGTATGATGATTGAGTTTCGCGAGTTGCAGCAGGGCATTCGGGAAAAGATGAGCTGCATCGTCTCTGCTCGAAGGTAGCCGAGTGCTCAACGTGCTGGTCTTTCGGCTTTGGATTGTGCAATCCAATGCCCGAGTTGATGTGCTTTAAGTGAGTCTGCACTCCCGCCGTCGTCTGCTGAAAGGCAGTGGGTCGCGCCTATCCGAGCGGTGTGGGGCCGCTTGATTGGGATGGGGGCGCCATTTGCGTAAAACCGGGCCTTGGGAGTTCGTCCTTTGCACACTCTTTGCCGTATCATCTATTCATTTGTATTGACGGTGGGTAATGCCCGTCGTTGCCGACTTGGTAGCCGTGACCGGAACAGCACCACATGAACGCCGTAGAAATCGAACAAGCCATCACCGACCTAGCCAGCCAGCCCTTTGATCGTGTCGAGTTCCCTTATGCCTTCCTGCAGGCCTTCGGTAACAAGGAAACCACCCTCAAGCGCCTGCGTTCGGGGGCAACCAACAAGTCCGATCTGGGCGGCGTGTTGCAAACCAGCAATATCCATCTGGCGGTGTGTGAGCCCGGCAAGGTCACTGAGACGCTGGCGGCGCTCAAAGCTAGCCCTGCTACTGCGCGAGCCAAGGCCAAGTACATACTCGCCACCGATGGTAAAACGCTGGAGGCCGAAGAGCTGGAAAGCGGTGAGACGGTTGCCTGTGACTACCCGCAGTTCCCCGACCACTTTGGCTTTTTCCTGCCATTGGCAGGCATTTCCACGGTCAAGCAGATCCGCGAAAACTCTTTTGACATTCGGGCCACCAGCCGCCTGAACCGGCTCTATGTGGAGCTGCTCAAGGACAACCCAACCTGGGGCACTGCCGAGCGCCGTCATGAGATGAATCATTTCATGGCGCGGCTGATCTTCTGCTTCTTCGCTGAAGACACCGACATTTTCAATGGTACCGGCCTATTCACCGACACACTCACGCAGATGAGCGACCGCGATTCCAGCAATCTGCATGAGGTGATGGGCGAGATCTTTCGCGCCATGAACACGCCGATCGCTCAGCGAGCTTCGGCAAATCTGCCGCGCTGGGCGGATGCTTTTCCCTACGTCAACGGTGGGCTGTTCTCGGGCGAGCCGGACGTGCCGCGTTTTTCACGCATTGCACGGAGCTATCTGCTGCATATCGGCGCGCTGGATTGGAAGCAGATCAACCCCGATATCTTCGGCTCCATGATCCAGGCCGTGGCGGACGACGAGGAGCGTGGCGCCCTGGGCATGCACTACACCAGCGTGCCCAATATCCTCAAGGTACTCAACCCGCTGTTTCTCGATGAGCTGCGCGCCAAGCTGGAAGAGGCAGGCGACAACGCGCGCACGTTGCTCAATCTACGTAAGCGCCTAGCGCGCATTCGTGTATTTGATCCAGCCTGTGGTTCAGGTAACTTCCTGGTTATCGCCTATAAACAACTGCGCGAGATCGAAAACACCATCAACGAGCGCCGTGGTGAGCCCGGCCGCAAGAGCGATATCCCGCTGACTAATTTCCGAGGTATTGAACTGCGGGACTTTTCTGCAGAGATCGCGCGACTGGCTTTGATCATCGCAGAGTATCAATGCGATGTCCTGTATCGTGGGCAGAAAGAGGCTCTGTTGGAGTTTTTGCCCCTGAATAGTCAGAACTGGATTACCAGCGGAAATGCATTGCAGCTTGACTGGCTCAGTGTCTGCCCCCCTACTGGGACCACGGTCAAGCTGCATGCCGATGACCTATTTGGCAGCCCATTGGACCAAGCCCAAATTGATTTCGAGAATGAAGGTGGAGAAACGTATCTCTGCGGTAATCCGCCTTATCGTGGGAGCAAATGGCAAAGCGAGGAGCAAAAGGCTGACTTAGCAAAAGCCTGGCGTAGGCATCCTAAGCTAGCCAAGACAACCGATTATGTAACGGGCTGGTTCGCCCGTTTCCTAGACTATGCTGATCAAGAACCTTCAGCTGTCGCAGCTTTTGTAGCAACCAACAGCGTCTGTCAAGGGCAGCAAGCGACAGAGGTGTGGCCTGCAGCCTTTGAGCGCGGCTGTGAGATTCGTTTCGCTCACACCTCATTCAAATGGGCTAACTTGGCCAGCAACAATGCTGGTGTCACGGTTGTCATCGTTGGTCTGAGCAAAAAATCACCTGCTACCAAGACGATTTATCAAGACGACTTAGTCAAACAGTGCGCCGCAATCGGCCCCTATCTAGTACCAGGTAGTTTGGCGTATGTGCAGAAAGCCAACCTACCAATCGGCGAGCAATCAATCATGCTCTTCGGAAATATGCCGCGCGATGGCGGGCACTTGTTCTTAGATAGTGATTTAGCAGAAAAGATCGCCAGAGAAGACCCGATTGCTAAGAATTTTATTAAGCACTTCGTTGGTTCAGATGAGCTAATTAATGGGCGGCAGCGCTATTGTCTGTGGATTGAAGATGTCGAAGTTGATACGGCAATTAAAAGCGAATTTATAGCCCATAGGCTGCGATTGGTTGCAGAAAATCGAAATCAGTCGAGCGCCGAGTCAACTAGGCAGTTTTCAAAACAGCCACATCGCTTTGTCCAAATTGCTGGGAAAACGAAAAAAACAGCCATCGTTGTGCCGAGGGTATCGTCTGAAAATAGACCTTACCTGCCAGTCGACTACCTCACTTCAAATTACGTCGTAGGTGACCGGAACTTTGCTCTTTATGATGCGCCTTTGTGGAACATGTCGCTTATTGCTTCGCGTCTGCATTGGGTTTGGATCGGCACTGTCTGTGTTCGTATGAGGACTGACTTCTCCTATTCCAATACCCTAGGCTGGAACACATTCCCTGTGCCGCCTCTGACCGAGAAAAACAAAGCCGACCTCACTCGCTGTGCCGAAGACATTCTTCTGGCACGCGAAGCTCACTTCCCGGCCACGATTGCAGATCTCTACGATCCAGAGACTATGCCTGACAATCTGCGTGCAGCACACGAGCGCAACGACGAAATGCTGGAGCGCATCTATATCGGTCGTTGCTTTAAGAATGATACCGAACGCTTGGAGAAGCTGTTCGAGTTGTATACCAAGATGACGGCCAGCCAGAAACCACGGAAGGCCAAGTAATGAGTGACCTTATCCTTATCAAACACATGGGCATGAAGCCCTGAATGGATGCATAGCCATGACCCAAACCGTTCCTTCCGTTTCCGTCTCCTATGCCCAGAACGGATGCTCCACCAAAGCCAACGAGCTTGGCATGCGCCCGATGCAGGAGCGCGTCTTTGAACGGCGTGGTGAGCAGTATCTGCTGATCAAGTCGCCGCCTGCTTCCGGTAAAAGCCGGGCCTTGATGTTCATTGCTCTGGACAAGCTGACTCACCAGAACATCAAACAGGCCATCATTGTGGTGCCGGAAAAATCCATTGGTTCGAGTTTTCACGATGAGCCGCTTAGCCGCCATGGTTTCTGGGCTGACTGGCATGTGGAGCCGCGTTGGAACCTGTGCGATGCGCCCGGCACCGACGATGGCGGTAAGGTCAATGCAGTGGGGTCGTTCTTGGAGAGCGGCGACCAGGTGCTGGTTTGTACCCATGCCACCTTCCGTTTTGCGGTGGAAAAATTCGGGGTGTCGGCGTTCGATGATCGGCTGATCGCCGTTGACGAGTTCCACCACGTTTCTGCCAACCCTGAGAACAGGTTAGGCACGTACCTGGGCGAACTGATCGCTCGCGACAAGGTGCACATCGTGGCGATGACCGGTTCCTACTTCCGAGGCGATGCCGAGGCCGTGCTGTCACCCGCCGATGAAGCCCGTTTCGATACCGTGACCTACACCTATTACGAGCAGCTCAACGGTTACGAGCACCTGAAGAAGCTAGACATTGGTTACTACTTCTACTCAGGGGCTTACTCCAACGACATCCTCAAGGTGCTCGATCCGAACGAAAAAACTATCCTCCATATCCCCAACGTGAACTCCCGTGAGAGCACCAAGGACAAGATCCGCGAGGTGGAGCACATCATCGAAGAGCTGGGCGAGTGGCAAGGCACCGACCCGGTGACAGGCTTCCAGCTGGTGAAAAACGCCAATGGGCGCGTGCTGCGTATTGCCGACCTAGTGGATGACGACCCGGCCAAGCGCGATAAAGTCTCGGCAGCATTGAAGGATCCGGCTCAGAAGAACAACCGCGATCATGTCGACATCATCATTGCGTTGGGCATGGCCAAAGAAGGCTTTGACTGGATCTGGTGTGAGCACGCCCTCACAGTCGGCTACCGCTCCAGTCTTACCGAAATCGTGCAGATCATCGGGCGGGCGACACGCGATGCACCTGGCAAGGCACGGGCACGCTTCACCAACCTCATCGCCGAGCCGGATGCCAGTGAGAAGGTGGTGGCCGAAGCCGTAAACGATACGCTCAAGGCGATTGCCGCCAGCCTACTGATGGAGCAGGTGCTGGCACCGCGCTTCGAGTTCAAGCCGAAGACTCCCACCAGTGGACCGCAGGAAGGCTTTGACTACGGAGATTCGGGTTATCAACCCGATAAGTGCAACGTAGGCTTCAACCACGAAACTGGTCATCTGCAGATCGAGATAAAAGGGCTGACCGAGCCCAAGAGCCCTGAAGCCAACCGTATCTGCCAGGAAGACCTGAACGAGGTCATTGCCAGCTTCGTACAGGACAAGACCAACATCGAGCGCGGTCTGTTCGATGAGGAGCTGGTTCCTGAAGAACTGACCCAGCTGCGCATGGGTAAGATCATCCGCGACAAGTACCCCGAGCTGGACGCCGAGGATCAGGAAGCCGTTCGTCAACACGCCATTGCGGCACTGAACTTGACCCAGCAAGCCAAACAACTGGTGCTGGGCGATGACCCGCAAGGCGCGCTTGCAGGGGCGAATGGTGTCCCCAGCACTGCTCTGATTGATGGCGTGCGCAAGTTTGCGATGGATGTACGCGAACTGGATATCGACCTGATCGACCGGATCAACCCGTTCAGCGAGGCATACGCCATCCTGGCCAAGACCATGAGCGAAGAAAGCCTCAAGCAGGTTGCGGCGGTAATCGGTGCAAAGCGCACCCGGCTGACGCCAGAAGAGGCCAAAGATCTCGCTGTGCGGGCTGTAAAATTCAAAAAGGATCATGGCCGGGTGCCTTCCCTGACTGCTCAAGACCCTTGGGAGCGGAGCATGGCGGAGGGCGCTGCAGCCTTTATGCGTTTCAAAAAAGAGGGCCGTTATGGCTAACGAATTTGATCTGGATGAGCTGGAAGCGGAGCTTTCCGATTTCGCCACTTCAGACAAGAAGACTGGGCGTACTCCTCGCGAGGAGCGCATCGTTGCCGGCTTCGAGGACATTCAGCGCTTTGTTGAGGAGCACGGCCGCGCGCCGCGCCACGGCGACGATAAAGACATCTTCGAGCGCCTGTATGCCGTGCGCTTGGATCGTCTACGCGAGCAGGAGGAAAGCCGCACCCTGCTAATGCCTCTCGACCATCAGGGCCTACTGAATGCGTTTGAGGCGCGGGAGCCGCGAGGCGACTACACCATGACGGACGACGAGTTGTTGGCGGAGCTGGCCGGCGATGACGAGGGTTCGGATATTCAGAACCTCCGTCATGTTCGCAGCAATGCCGAAAAGCGTGAAGCCGAGGAGATTGCACAGCGCGAGCGTTGCGAGGACTTTGAGCGGTTCCAGCCGCTGTTTGAGCAAGTGCAGCGCGAGCTGCAGTCGGGCGTTCGAGTTACCCGCACCTTCATCCGGGATGCGAGTATCGAGGAAAGCCAGTTCTTCATTCTTGGTGGGCAGACGGTTTATGTCGCCGAGGTTGGCAAGACCATTAAGGCACCGAATGGTGAGAGCGATGCCCGACTGAGGGTGATCTACTCCAACGGCACCGAGAGCAATCTACTGCGAAGATCCTTGCAGCGTGCACTCTACAAGGACGATGCCGGCCGGCGTATTACCGATGCGGATGCAGGCCCGTTGTTTGGCGTAACACTGGAGCCTGACGACATCGAGAGTGGCACCATTTACGTGCTGCGCAGCCGCTCAACGCATCCCTTCGTGGTCGAACATCGCGAGCTGATCCACAAGATCGGCGTCACCGGTGGCAAGGTGGAAGCACGCATCGCAGGGGCTGACAAGGACGCCACCTACCTGCTGGCGGATGTTGAGGTTGTGGCCACCTACAAGCTGCACAACATCAATCGCACCCGGATGGAAAACCTGTTCCACCGGCTGTTCAGCTCTGCCCAAGTCGATCTAACGATTCCTGACCGCTTTGGTAATCCGGTAAAGCCTAGAGAATGGTTCCTGGTGCCGCTGCATGTGATTGATGAGGCAGTGGAGCGAATTCGGGACGGCTCTATCACCGAGGTGACCTACGATCCACGGACTGCGCGTCTTGCTCAGCTAAATTGATCAGTAAGGGGTTGGGCAACCGGAGGTAGTGATGAGAGACCGCAGTAACGATGAGGCGATGGTAGAGGTTTTCCAGGCTGATCCGACATACGCGATGGAGTTGCTGGCCGAGGTTGTCCGTGATGGTGATACGGATGAGTTGGCAATCCTGGAGCGGCAACTATCGGCTGCCTTTGCTGCGGGTAGCCCTAACCCCGTGTCTTGACCGGCTTTTTGGCCCCGAATGGCATTTTTCATGGTCTTATTTTTCGGTTCGGCCTGAGTGTGCTGATTTATAAGGGCTGGATGGAGCAATTGATAATAGAGTGGGAATGATCCCGACTCGCGGTTGAGTGAAACGGGCCTGCATTGCAGGCCCGTTTTTTTTGGGGGGGCTGAACCCTACTCAGCCCCGGGAGAATGCCCAAAATACGCCTTGTAGGCATGGCAGAAATTGGCCGGGTTGGCGTAGCCGACATGATAGGCAACCTGCGATACCTGCCAGCGACGCTCCAGCAGCAGGGCGCGGGCCAGCTCCATTCTCTGTTGCCGAACATACTGCAAGAGCGACCGACCGTACTCGTGGCTGAAAGCGCGGCGCAAGGTGGTCTCGCTCACCCCCAGCTGGCGAGCGAGTGCGGCAGCAGTGGGCGGTGCGTTCAGGTTTTCATCGAGCTGGCGGCGCGTTTCAATGGCCAGGTCGCGGCGCCCCCGGTCTTGAGTCTTTTCGGCGGATCTGTGCCCGATCAGGTGGCTGGCCAGTTCCAGCAAGATGGCCAAGCTCAGGCTCTCGCAATGCAGGCGCCTGAGCCCGCCGGTATAGGGCGACAGATACAGCTGCCGGAACAGGCGGCTCACCGCTGGACACTGCGGTAGCTGGTCGAAGCGCATGCCGTCGGCGACAAGTGCCAACAGGGGCTTGAGCTGCGCGTCCTCCCGGGCCAGTTCTTGCAGGTAATCGCCGGCAATACGTACTCCGGCCATGCGGGCATGACTGTTGGCGGGCAGTTGGTCCTGCGCCTCCAGGCTTTCACCCAGGCTCAGCATGTGCAACTGGCCAGGGGCATAACTGTTGAGCCTACCGTCCACCGTGTGCTGCCACGCCCCGTCGAACACCTGCACGATGCACAGGCTTTGCGGTAGCACCTTGTCGATCCTCAGCGGCTCTGGAAACTGCAGGTTGCAATCGAAGTATTGCAACCCGCTGTGTACCGTCTGCGCCCGATAGTGGCCGGTCGCGCTACCCATCACTCGCGCGCTGCTCGCATCCAGTACACCAGCCTCAGCGAGTGACCCGGGGCTATCGAATGAAAAGTCGGTGTCGAGGTAGGGGCTGATCGATCGCATGTGCGCTAGGCATCCTTGGCTGAGGGCGGCATGGCCGCGAATGGTAACGCGCGCACATTTTCAGCGACAGCCGTTGTGCGCAGGGTGCTGTCTGTTGTGCGAGCCGGTCAGCGGGGTTGGCTAGTCGGGCCAGGCTTATTTCAATGGGCGTTTGTTTCGATTCAGGATGGAAAAGACATGCTCGCTTATCGCAAATGGACAGGCTTGGTGGTGGCTGCGCTCGCCCTGTGGCTGGGCCAGGTTCACGCTGAACAACGGCCGGAAGTGGCCGACCAGGTAGTTGCCTACATGGGGGCGCAAGGGACCAAGGTGTGGACGCTGCGTATCGGTGAACGTGCCGCCAACGAAGCGCTGGTACAAATCGAAGGCATCGATCACGACTGGAACATGCGCATCCAGAAAATGCAGGTGGAGAAGACCAGCAAGGACACCCGCTACTCCACCACCGTGGACGGCAAGAAGTACGTGGTGCTGATCATCCAGGGCAACTGGGGCGGCGAGTTGAACCTGCCGGGTGAGGCGCAGACACAGCAGGTCGGCTATTCGGAAGGGCTGTCGCGTGAGGGCAATGCCCAGGCGTTCCTTACCGATTATCTGGCAGCACAAAACACGGAGGCGCAATGATCATGGGCGAGTTCAACGACCCGCTGTCCGAACTGTCTGGCTCGCTGGGCCAGGACTACGAGCAAAGCCGTGCCGCCCAGCGCGACCGAGTGATCGCTGAGCTCAAGCAGGTAATCGAGCGCGTGCCCGAGCAGAGCGAGTTCACCAACTCCCGGCGTTACCGGATCTGGGGGCCAGTATTGTTGCTGGGTGCACTGATTATCACGGCCGTGACCTTCAACCCGGAACGCTTGGGGGCGGTTGCAGCAGGTGTCTTCATCACCTTGATCGCAGCAGCGGTGACCTGGCAACACCGTAATGCCGGTACCCAGGTATTCATGCGCTTGACCCGCCGGCAGTTGTTCGTCGATACGCTGGATGCACCGGTAGACCTGGCGGAAGTGGAGGACGTTTCGGTCAAGGATGAAGGGCTGGTCATGGTACAGACGCTGGAAATGAGCAGCGAAGCCGTCCTGCCAAAGCATCATGTGGTGAAACTGCAGTTCTTCGGTAACCAGGCCATGGTGTTGAAGAAACCGCGACCGCAGATCCGCATCATGTCCGCAGGCCTGGCCAGCAACGGACGCAAGCTGGGGAACGAGGAAGTGCTCGCGCTGCTGGCAGCCTACCGCGATGCGGCACATGCGCAACGGCAACTGGATCTGTTGCAGAACGATGGATAACGGCGAACGCGAAGCCCACCTCGCGTACCTGCAGGCTCAGGCTGATGGCCCCACCGACAGCTTCGTACTGCTGGAGCATTCGCTCGGTAACGCGCTGGCATGTGCTGTGATTGGCCTGTTGTTCGGCGCGCTGGGCATATGGCTGACCGCTCTGGCGGTGCGGTTCAGTCCCGGTGCCAGCAGCGGTGTCATCTGGCTGATGTCTGGTTTCGGCCTCGGCCTGGCCGGCGTCGGGGTGGCGGGGCTGGCCTGTGCCGTCGTGCTATACCGCCGGCACGGCAAGCGGGTGCTGAGCGTGACACCAGATACCCTGTGCTTCGCCAACGCGCAGGCGCCGATCCCACTGGACTCCTTCGACGGCTTCGAGGTCGAGCAGGGTTACTTCACTACCTGGCTGATCTTTACCGTGTCGGCGTTCAGCCATGCACCAGTGCTGGCACCGGCCTGTTTCAGGGCGCTGGCCTCACCTGACGCGGTGGTCGTCGCGGGCGGCTTGCGCGTCAGGCTGTGGTTGTGCACGCCCGTCGTGGCTGGGCGCCGCCTTGGCCTGCAGGAACTGGTGGATCTGCTTTATGCCTATGTGCAAGCGGCCCAGGCCAGGCGTACGTTGGCGCAGCTGTTTCCGGGTGTGGCGCGGATGGGTGAAGCGGCCAGATGAGCCTGAACGTGACCATTGGCGCTCTGGGGCAATGAAGCGCTTCGGCTGGGGCCTGATCCTGCTGCTGTTGCCTCTGGTGCTGTTTGGCTGGGGTAAAGTGCAGTACTGGCGGGCTGACACGGCGCAGGATCAGGCCCGGACCATACGGCAATGGCTAGCTGCCCCCGATGAGACGTTGCCACGCCAATTGCCGTGGGAAGCCCGCAAGGAGCTTGCCAGGCATGTCGATCCGCGGCAGGCCCTGCAGCGCCAACTGGACCTGCTCGATGCGGATCGCCACTGGGTAAGCGTACGCAAGGTGATGGCCAGTGTGAGCTGCTGGCTGGCAGTGGCCACTCTGCTGGCAGGCCTCTGGGCCTGGCTCAAGCTGAAGTTGGGCGCCTGGCGGGCGCTGCGCTCTGCGGCCTACCTGTATGAACGCATGATGGCCAACTGGCAGGCCCTGGGCTGTTGCTTGAGTCTCTACATGGTCATGCTTGCCGGTTCGCTGTGCCTGTTGCTGCTCTATGAGGCCAGTTCCGGAGCAAGCCGCGCAGCGCAGGGCGGCATGACGGTGCTGGTCGTGGTGCTGCCGCTGGCCTCAGTCCTGGTTGTGTGTGTTCGCCAGGTCTGCCGAATGCGTCGGCACTGGCCGCTGATTCAGTCTCCGACCGCCAGTTTTCTCGCCCGCCCGCTAGGCAGGCAGGCGACGCCAGCGGTGTGGCAGTGGATCGAGACCTTGGCAACACAACTGCACGCGCCTGTCCCGGACCATATCGTGGTCGGCCTTGACCAGGGTTTTTTCGTCACCAGTGTTCCGATCCTGCTGCAGCCCGGGGGGCAGGTCCTCAGGGGGCGCACGTTGTATCTGCCTCTACCTTGCCTGGCTGCCTTGAGCCAGGCCGAGGCGGCCTCGGTCATCGGTCACGAACTGGGCCATTTCAGGCGCCGTGATACGGAGCGGGGCAGCGAAACCAGTGCGCGTTTCAGCCTGATGTGCGCGCATTATTCGGCCATGGTCGGTGACGAGGATGCTCCGCGCTGGGTGGTTCGGCCCACCTTGTGGCTGGCCGGGCAGTTCTTGCACCATTTCCAGCTTGCGGTTCATCACTGGGGGCGTGCACAGGAATTGCTGGCTGATCGGGCAGGTGCCGAGGTCGCTGGCCCGAAGCTGTTCGTACAGGCGCTGTTACGGGTGATTGCCCTGGGTCGGGTGATCGACGGCTTGTTGGTCGCACACGGTGGCAGCAACCTATTGCGGGCGCTGGCGGCGCACCTGCAAGGCACGCCGTTGCATCTGGGCGAGGAAGTGCTGGGGCTGGCCACTGCCCATCCGTTCGATACGCACCCCGACCTCGCCACGCGCCTGAACAACCTGGACATCCTGCTCGACCCGCAATTGCTGCAGGCCGCCTTGCGCGTGCCGTCCGCTGATGACCAGCAGTGGTTCAATGACCTTTGTCTGGCTCCAGGCAGCACTTGCGATAGCAAGGCTGCGGGCAGCATCCAAAGAGACTTCACTTAATATTTCCCATTTGCAGGTGTATCGTATTCGCCCTTCATCGCCAGCCATGCTGGCAGCTTGATTGCGCAGAACACGAGGTACCCGCACCAATGTCCTTCACCCGTCGACAAATGCTCAAGGGCCTGACCGGCCTTGCAGTGGTAGGCCTGGGCGCCGGAGGCGCGGCGCGTTACTGGCTTGGCAAGGTCGAAGACGACAACGCCGGGCACGACTATGAACTGATCGCCGCGCCCCTGGACGTCGAGCTGGTGCCGGGCTTCAAGACCGAGGCCTGGGCCTTCGGCCCGTCGGCGCCGGGCGCCGAGCTGCGGGTGCGCCAGGGTACCTGGTTGCGGGTGCGCTTCATCAACCATCTGCCCGTCGAGACCACCATCCACTGGCACGGTATCCGCCTGCCGCTGGAAATGGACGGCGTGCCGTACGTGTCGCAATTGCCGGTCAAGCCCGGCGAATACTTCGATTACAAGTTCCGTGTGCCGGATGCCGGCAGCTACTGGTATCACCCCCATGTGAGCAGCTCCGAGGAACTGGGGCGTGGGCTGGTTGGCCCACTGATTGTCGAAGAGCGCGAACCGACCGGTTTCAAGCACGAGCGCACCCTTAGCCTGAAGAACTGGCACGTGGACGAGCAGGGCGCCTGGCTGCCGTTCAGCATCCCCCGCGAGGCGGCCCGCAACGGCACCGCCGGGCGCCTGATTACCATCAACGGCCAGGCTGAGTCGGTCACCGAACTGCCGGCCGGGCAGGTGGTGCGGGTACGCCTGCTGAACCTGGACAACACCTGGACTTACCGCTTGAACCTCAAGGGCAACTGCGAGGCGATGATCTACGCTCTCGATGGCAATCCGGTGACCCCGCGACCGCTGGACGACGAGTACTGGCTTGGGCCGGGCATGCGCATCTGTCTGGCCATCCGCATGCCCGAGGCGGGCGAGGAAGTTTCCCTGCGAGACGGCTTCGTACGCCTGGGCACCCTGCGCTCGGTGGCCAGCAGCGAGGCGCCCGGCGACTGGCCCAAGGCCCTGCCGCCCAACCCGGTTGCCGAGCCGGACCTGGAGAACGCCGAGAAGCTCAACTTCAATTTCGAATGGGTCGGCAAGGTCTCGGTGAACACCGAGAACGGCAAGCCGCCGAGCTTGTGGCAGATCAATGGCCAGGCCTGGGACATCACCGACAAGACCTGCGCCGACCGGCCAATCGCCACGCTGCAGAAGGGCAAGAGCTACATCCTCGAGCTGAAGAACATGACTCAGTACCAGCACCCTATCCACCTGCATGGCATGAGTTTCAAGGTGATCGCCTCCAATCGGCGCAAGATCGTCGAGCCGTGGTTCACCGACACCTACCTGCTGGGCAAGAACGAGCGGGCCAAGGTGGCGCTGGTGGCGGATAACCCAGGCACCTGGATGTTCCATTGCCATGTCATCGATCACATGGAAACCGGCCTGATGGCCGCGATCGCGGTGGTCTGATGCGACCGCAGATCATCGATCGCAGCCGCGACCAGGAATTCATGCGCCTGGCCCTGGAGCTGGCCGCCGAGGGCGCGGCCTTGGGCGAGGTGCCGGTGGGCGCGGTGCTGGTGCAGCACGGCCAGGTGATCGGCCAGGGTTTCAACCGGCCGATCATCGACAGCGACCCCAGCGCCCACGCCGAAATGGTGGCGATCCGTGCCGCGGCCAAGTCGGCCAGCAACTACCGGCTGCCGGGCAGTACCCTGTACGTGACCCTGGAGCCTTGCAGCATGTGCGCGGGGTTGATCGTCCATTCGCGGGTGGCGCGGGTGGTCTACGGAGCGCTGGAACCCAAGGCGGGGATCGTGCAGAGCCAGGGGCAGTTCTTCAGCCAGGGGTTTCTCAACCATCGGGTGATGTTCGAGGGTGGGGTGCTGGCAGAGGAGTGCGGAACGATCTTGAGTGAGTTCTTCAAGGCGCGGCGGGCGAAAGGTCAATGATCGATCGCGGGGCAAGTCCGCTCCCACCGATATCGTGGGAGCGGGCTTGCCCCGCGATGGCATCACATCGGCGGCGACTGTTCCGCCGGCTTGTCCTTGTTAACCGCAGGCACATGTAGGTTGCCCTCGGCCACCTGGCCTTCGAGCTGCGGCTGCGTGACCCAGGTGAGGATGTCGTAGTAGCGGCGGATGTTGGCCACGAAGTGTACCGGCTCGCCGCCGCGGGCGTAGCCGTACTTGGTCTTGCTGTACCACTGCTTCTGCGACAGGCGCGGCAGCATTTTTTTCACGTCCAGCCACTTGTTCGGGTTCAGGCCTTCGCGCTTGGCCAGGGTGCGGGCGTCTTCGAGGTGGCCGCTGCCGACGTTGTAGGCGGCCAGGGCGAACCAGGTGCGGTCTGGCTCCTTGATGCTGTCGTCGAGCTGGTCCTTGACCAGCATGAAGTACTTGGCGCCACCCTGGATGCTCTGCTTGGGGTCCAGGCGGTTGGACACGCCCATGGCCTGGGCGGTGCGCTGGGTCAGCATCATCAGGCCGCGCACGCCGGTCTTGGAAGTGACCTCGGGCTGCCACATCGATTCCTGGTAGCCGATCGCGGCGAGCAGGCGCCAGTCGACCTGCTCGACCTTGGAGCTGGTCTTGAAGTGCTTCTCGTACTTGGGCAGGCGCTGCTGCAGATGCTGGGCGAAGGTGTAGGCGCCGACGTAGCCGAGGACATCGACGTGGCCGTAGTAACGGTCCTTCAGACGCTGCAGGGTGCCGTTCTTCTGCGACTTGTCGAGAAACTCGTTGATCTCGTTGAGCAGGCTGTTGTCTTCGCCGGCAGCTACCGCCCAGCGCTGGTCGCGGGTGTCGCCCAGGTCGAAGGCCACGCGCACGTTGGGGAAGTACACCTGGTTCATGGCCAGCTCGTTGGAGTCGACCAGGGTCAGGTCGATCTGGCCCTCGTCGACCATGCGCAGCAGGTCGACCACCTCGACGGCGTCGGACTCCTCGTACTCCAGCCCCGGGTTCTGCTTTTTCAGTTCGGCGAGCTGGTCGGCGTGGCTGCTGCCCTTGAGCACCATGATCTTCTTGCCCACCAATCCCTTGACGCTGGTCGGCCGCGAGCGGCCATTGCGGTAGATGACCTGTGGGGTCACCTCGAGGTAGGGGTGGGAGAACTTCGCCTGGGCGGCACGGCGCTCGCTGCTGACCAGGCCGGCGGCGGCCAGTACCGGGCCGGACGGCTTGCCCAGCTGGTCGAACAGCTCATCGAGGTTGTCGGCGGTCTCGATCTCCAGCTTCACGCCCAGGTCGTCGGCGAAGCGCTTGACCAGTTCGTATTCGAAACCGGTTTCGCCGTTGCGGTCCTGGAAGTAGGTGGCCGGGCTGTTGCGGGTAATCACGCGCAATACGCCATCCTCCTTGACGCGTTCGAGGGTGCTGGGTTTTTCAACGCAGGCACCGAGCATCAGGAAGAGTCCGGTTGCGAGGAGCCATCTGGCGCATCGCTGGCGCAAAGCAGTGTGGGCGAACATAGGGTGCAGTATACGCAAAGGACCGGCGGCGCCATATCTCGACAATATGTGGCTTGTCTGGTAGCACGTCGCTGTGCCTGCGACAGGGCGCAGCCGGTCGTGGGAGCGGGCTTGCCCCGCGATTCGGCCGCTACCGCAATCAGAAGCCCTGGTTTTTTTGACCCCTGGGTCCGGTTCCACCGCCCGGCAGCATTGGCGTTGAGCGGGTGCCGAAAGCCTGCGAATTAGGCTAGAATGCACGGCCTCTAAGCACACCCCTTCCTGAGGCTGTCCCGACGATGTTGATCCTGCGCGGCGCTCCTGCCCTTTCTGCCTTTCGCCACGGTAAATTACTCGAGCAACTGAGCCAGAAAGTCCCCGCTGTTACTGGTTTGTATGCCGAATTCGCCCACTTCGCCGACGTCGACGGCGAGCTGACCGCCGACCAGCAGCAGGTGCTGGGCCGTCTGCTCAAGTACGGCCCGAGCGTGCCGGTGCAGGAGCCCGCTGGCCGCCTGTTCCTGGTCGTGCCGCGCCTGGGCACCATCTCGCCCTGGGCATCCAAGGCCAGCGACATCGCCCACAACTGCGGCCTGCAGTCGATCCAGCGCCTGGAGCGCGGCATCGCCTACTACGTCGCCGGTAATATTTCCGACGCCGACGCCCAGGTCCTCGCCGCCGAGCTGCATGACCGCATGACCCAGCGCGTGCTGGCCAAGCTGGAAGACGCCGCCGACCTGTTCAGCCACGCCCAGCCCAAGCCGATGACCTCGGTGGACATCCTCGCCGGTGGCCGCGCCGCCCTGGCGCAGGCCAACATCGACCTGGGCCTGGCCCTGGCCGAGGACGAGATCGACTACCTGGTCAACGCCTTCCAGGGCCTCAAGCGCAACCCGAACGACATCGAACTGATGATGTTCGCCCAGGCCAACTCCGAGCACTGCCGCCACAAGATCTTCAACGCCAGCTGGGACATCGACGGCCAGGCGCAGGAGAAGAGCCTGTTCGGCATGATCAAGAACACCTACCAGATGCACAGTGAAGGCGTGCTGTCTGCGTACAAGGACAACGCCTCGGTGATCGTCGGCAGCGTCGCCGGCCGCTTCTTCCCGAACCCTGAGACCCGCCAGTACGGCGCGGTACAGGAGCCGGTGCACATCCTGATGAAAGTCGAGACGCACAACCACCCGACCGCCATCGCCCCGTTCTCCGGCGCCTCCACCGGCTCCGGCGGCGAGATCCGCGACGAAGGCGCCACCGGCCGTGGCGCCAAGCCCAAGGCTGGCCTGACTGGCTTCACCGTCTCCAACCTGCGCATCCCGGGCTTCGAGCAGCCCTGGGAGAAGCCGTACGGCAAGCCTGAGCGCATCGTCGATGCCCTCGACATCATGATCGAAGGCCCGCTGGGCGGCGCCGCGTTCAACAACGAATTCGGTCGCCCGGCACTGACCGGTTACTTCCGTACCTTCGAGCAGGGCATCAACACCCCGCACGGTGAGGAAGTCCGTGGCTACCACAAGCCGATCATGCTCGCCGGCGGCATGGGCAACATCCGTGAAGACCACGTGCAGAAAGGCGAGATCACCATCGGCGCCAAGCTGATCGTGCTCGGCGGCCCGGCCATGCTGATCGGCCTGGGCGGCGGCGCCGCTTCGTCGGTGGCCACCGGCGCCAGCTCCGCCGACCTGGATTTCGCCTCGGTACAGCGCGAGAACCCGGAAATGGAGCGCCGTTGCCAGGAAGTCATCGACCGCTGCTGGCAATTGGGCGACAAGAACCCGATCGCCTTCATCCACGACGTTGGCGCCGGCGGCATCTCCAACGCCTTCCCGGAGCTGGTCAACGACGGTGGCCGCGGTGGCCGCTTCGAACTGCGCAACGTGCCCAACGACGAGCCGGGCATGGCCCCGCACGAAATCTGGTCCAACGAATCCCAGGAGCGCTACGTGCTGGCGGTCAGCGCCGAGGACTTCGAGCGCTTCCAGGCCATCTGCGAGCGTGAGCGCTGCCCGTTCGCGGTCGTCGGCGAGGCCACCGAAGAGAAGCACCTCACCGTCACCGACAGCCACTTCGACAACACCCCGGTGGACATGCCGCTGGACGTGCTGCTGGGCAAGCCGCCGCGCATGCACCGCTCGGTCACCCGCGAAGCGGAGCTGGGCGATGAGTTCGACCCGAGCACCCTGGAACTCAAGGACTCGGTCGAGCGTGTCCTGCGTCACCCGGCCGTGGCCAGCAAGAGCTTCCTGATCACCATCGGCGACCGTACCATCACCGGCCTCGTGGCCCGTGACCAGATGGTCGGCCCATGGCAAGTGCCGGTGGCCGACTGCGCCGTCACCGCCACCAGCTTCGACGTCTACACCGGTGAAGCCATGGCCATGGGCGAACGCACGCCGCTGGCCCTGCTCGACGCCCCGGCGTCCGGGCGCATGGCGATCGGCGAAACGCTGACCAACCTGGCGGCCTCGCGCATCGAGAAGCTGTCCGACATCAAACTGTCGGCCAACTGGATGTCCGCCGCCGGTCACCCGGGTGAAGACGCCCGCCTGTACGACACCGTCAAGGCCGTCGGCATGGAGCTGTGCCCGGAGCTGGGCATCACCATTCCGGTCGGTAAAGACTCGATGTCGATGAAGACCCAGTGGAGCGAAGCGGGCGAGCAGAAGAGCGTCACCTCGCCGATGTCGCTGATCATTACCGGCTTTGCCCCGGTCACCGACATCCGCAAGACCCTGACCCCGCAACTGCGCATGGACAAGGGCGAAACCGACCTGATCCTGATCGACCTGGGCCGTGGCCAGAACCGCATGGGCGCCTCGATCCTGGCGCAGACCCACGGCAAGCTGGCCGCCCAGGCGCCGGACGTCGATGATGCCGAGGACCTCAAGGCGTTCTTCGCCGTGATCCAGGGCCTGAACGAAGACGGCCACCTGCTGGCCTACCACGACCGTTCCGACGGCGGCCTGATGACCACCGTGCTGGAAATGGCCTTTGCCGGCCACTGCGGCCTTGACCTGGAACTGGGCAACCTGACCAGCAAGCGCGAGAAAGTCGCGGCCATCCTCTTCAACGAAGAGCTGGGCGCAGTGATCCAGGTCCGTCAGGACGCCACGCCGGACGTACTGGCGCAGTTCAGCGCTGCAGGCTTGGGCGAAGATTGCGTCGCCGTGATCGGCCAGCCGATCAACAACGGTGAAGTGCTGATCAAGTTCGAAGGCGAAGAACTGTTCAAGGGTGAGCGCCGCCTGCTGCAGCGCCAGTGGGCCGAGACCAGCTACCAGGTCCAGCGCCTGCGCGACAACGCCGACTGCGCCGACCAGGAATTCAACGCCCTGCTGGAAGAAGACAACCCGGGCCTGTCGGTCAAGCTCGGCTACGACGTCAACGAAGACATCGCCGCGCCGTACATCAAGAAGGGCGTGCGCCCGCAAGTGGCGATCCTGCGCGAGCAGGGCGTCAACGGCCAGGTCGAGATGGCTGCCGCCTTCGACCGCGCGGGTTTCGCTGCGGTCGACGTGCACATGAGCGACATCCTGTCTGGCCGTGTCGACTTCGAAGCCTTCAAAGGTCTGGTGGCCTGCGGTGGCTTCTCCTACGGCGACGTGCTGGGTGCCGGTGAGGGCTGGGCCAAGTCGGCGCTGTTCAACGCCCGTGCCCGTGATGCCTTCCAGGCCTTCTTCGAGCGTACCGACAGCTTCGCCCTGGGCGTGTGCAACGGTTGCCAGATGATGTCCAACCTGCACGAGCTGATCCCGGGCACCGAGTACTGGCCGCACTTCGTGCGCAACCGCTCGGAGCAGTTCGAGGCGCGCGTGGCCATGGTCGAGGTGCAGAAGTCCAACTCGATCTTCCTGCAGGGCATGGCCGGTTCGCGCATGCCGATCGCCATCGCCCACGGTGAAGGCCATGCCGAGTTCGCCAGCGAAGAGGCACTGCTGGAAGCCGACCTGTCCGGTTGCGTGGCCCTGCGCTACGTCGACAACCACGGTAAGGTCACCGAAGCCTACCCGGCCAACCCGAACGGCTCGCCGCGTGGCATCACCGGCCTGACCAGCCGCGACGGCCGCGTGACCATCATGATGCCGCACCCGGAGCGGATGTTCCGCGCCGTGCAGAACTCCTGGCGCCCGGATGAGTGGCAGGAAGACGCGGCCCTGATGCGCATGTTCCGCAATGCGCGGGTGTGGGTGAACTAAGGGTGTACAAACTCGCCTTCTTCGTCCCCGACAGCCATGTCGAGGTGGTCAAGGCCGCCGTGTTCGCCGCCGGTGGCGGACGCATCGGCGACTACGACCACTGCGCCTGGCAGACCCTGGGCCAGGGCCAGTTCCGCCCGTTGGACGGCAGCCAGCCGTACCTCGGGCAGACCGGCCAGGTCGAGGTGGTCGAGGAGTGGAAGGTGGAGCTGGTGGTGGCTGATGCGCTGATCGCCCAGGTGGTCGCCGCGCTCAAGCAGAGCCACCCGTATGAAACGCCGGCTTATGAGGTTTGGCCGCTGGCTGACTTCTAGAACGGCGTCGAACGACATCGCGGGGCAAGCCCGCTCCCACAAGGCCTGTTGATACCTTGTGGGAGCGGGCTTGCCCCGCGATGCTTTTCAGCCCTGCAAAGCGCTGCTTAACGCAGGCGCCTTGCTACCCACGACCAGATGCCACACCCCTCCCGCCTGCGGACTCACCCCCAGGCACCCCAGCGCGATCAAGCGTTCCTGCGCTACCTTGCCCTCATCCTTGACCCGTACCCGCACCCGGCTCGAGGCCACGCACAGGGCCTCCAGCAGATTGTCTCGCCCGCCCAGGGCCTGCAGCCATTGATCCGCGACGACCGTCTCGGTGACCACCGCGGCATTTTCGGCAACCGGCGGCGCCACCCGCGCATGGGGCAGTTCCCCGCGAATCTCGTCGGCCAGCGCATCGGCCATCGGCCCCACCACCACCTGCAGGCTGCCACCGGTACCGGGGCGTACCACGGCGAGGGCGCCGAGGGCCTTCAAGTCTTGGTCGCGGGCCAGGTTGCGGTCGGCCAGTACCAGGCGCAGGCGCGTGGTGCAGGCATCCACGCCCTGCAGGTTGGCCGCGCCGCCGAGGGCGTCGATGTAGCGCCGGGCCCGTGGCGCATCGCTGCCCTCGGCCTGGCTGGCCGCCTGTTCCTCGCGGCCGGGGGTCTTCAGGTCGAAACGGCGGATGCAGTAGTCGAACACGAAGTAGTAGACCAACCCATAGAGCACGCCCACCGGGAACACCAGCCAGCCGTGGCTCGAACGCCCCCAGCCCAGGGCCATGTCGATGCCGCCGCCGGAGAAGGTGAAGCCCAGGCGGATCCCCAGCAGGTCGCAGATGGCCATGGACAACCCGGTCAGCAGCGCATGGATCAGATACAGCAGCGGCGCCAGGAACATGAAGGCGAATTCGATCGGCTCGGTCACCCCGGTCAGCGCCGAGGTCAGCGCCATCGACAGCAGCACCCCGCCAATCAGCTTGCGCCGCTGTGGCAGGGCATGGCGGTACATGGCCAGGCAGGCGGCGGGCAGGCCGAAGATCATTACCGGGAACATGCCGGTCATGAACTGGCCGGCGTTTGGGTCGCCGGCGAAGAAGCGCGCCAGATCACCGGTGATCACTTGGCCGCTGGCCGCCTGGAAGCTGCCGAAAACGAACCACACCAGGTTGTTGAGGATATGGTGCAGGCCGGTGATGATCAGCAGCCGGTTGAGCACGCCGAAGAAGAATGCGCCGATGCTGCCGCTCTCCAGCATCAGCTGGCCGAGCGCGTTGATGCCGTGCTGGATCGGTGGCCAGATCAGGCCGAACAGCAGCCCGAGGAACACCGCCGATACCCCGGTGGCGATCGGCACGAAGCGCCGGCCACCGAAGAACGCCAGGTAGTCCGGCAGCTGGATGTCCTTGAAGCGGTTGTACAGGCCGCCGCCGAGCAAGCCGCAATTGATGCCGGCGAGCATGCCCATGTCGATCTTCGGATCGATCACCTTCAGCGTCGCCACCAGCACCAGGTAGCCGATGGCGCCGGCCAGGCCCGCGGTGCCGTTATTGTCGCGGGCGAAGCCCACGGCGATGCCGATGGCGAAGATTAGCGCCAGGTTGGCGAAGATCGCTTGCCCGGCGTCATGCACCAGGGCGATGTCGAGCAGGTCGGTGTCGCCCAGGCGCAGCAACAGGCCGGCGATGGGCAGGATGGCGATGGGCAGCATCAAGGCGCGGCCGAGCCGCTGCAGGCCCTGGATGAAGTGCTGGTACATGGTGCGCTCCGATTATTGTTGTAGGGCCATGGGGGCCGCGGATTGGGCGTGGGATTGCGCGGCGAAGTCGCGGCAGGCCTGGCGTACGGCCCCCGCGCTGGCCAGGCCCAGCAGGCCCTGGCTGAAGCGGTGGCAGGCACTGGCGTCGAGCTGGCGGACCAGGGCCTTGATCTCGCCGATCTGCGGCGCGCTGACCGACAGCTCGGCCACGCCGAGGCCGACCAGCACCGGCGTGGCCAGCGGATCGCTGGCCAGCGCACCGCACACGCCAACCCAGCGGCCGTGTTTCGCCGCGCCCTGGCAGGTCAGCTCGATCAGGCGTAGCAGTGCCGGGTGCAGGGCATCGACCCGCGCCGCAAGCCCGGCATGGTCACGGTCCATGGCCAGGGTGTACTGGGACAGGTCGTTGGTGCCGATGGAGAAGAAGTCCGCGTGCTCGGCCAGGCGCTCGGCGAGCAGCGCCGCGGCCGGCACCTCGATCATCACCCCCAGTTCGGCGCGCGCCGTCACGCCAAGCTCGGCGGCCAGCCGGTCGAGACGCTGGCGGATGGCGATCAGCTCGTCGACCTCGGTGACCATCGGCAGCATGATCCGGCAGCGCCGCTGCGGGCTGACCTGGAGCAGGGCGCGCAGTTGCTGGTCGAGCAGCTCCGGGCGGACCTGGCCCAGGCGGATGCCGCGCAGGCCCAGCACCGGATTGGCCTCGGCCGGCAGGGGCAGGTAATCGAGCTGCTTGTCGCCGCCGACGTCGATGGTGCGAATGATCACCGGGCGCTCGGCCATCGCGTCGAGCACTGCCTGGTAGGCGTTGCGCTGCTCGGCCTCGTCCGGTGCGGTGGGGCGGTCGATGAACAGGAACTCGCTGCGCAGCAGGCCGATGCCGTCGGCGCCCAGGGCCAGGGCCTGGGCGGCTTCTTCGGCGCTGGCGACGTTGGCCGCGACCTCGATCAACTGGCCATCGCGGGTACGCGCGCCTTGCTGTGCGGCGGCCTGCTGGCGCTGGCGGATTTCGCGGCGTTGCTGCAGGTGGCAGTGGACCTCGGCCAGGCGTTGTGGGGCGGCCTGGGTTTCCAGGCGGCCCTGGTCGGCGTCCAGCACCAGGGGCGTGCCGGCGGGCAGGTC
>NZ_NIBE01000050.1:61247-68753 GCF_002205115.1 Pseudomonas sp. DrBHI1 | reverse complement strand
ATGGCCGCCGGTGGCAGGCGCAGTTGCCGGGTTTCGCCGAGCAGGGCGCGCAGCACCCGCTGCTGCAGGTCGTAGAGGTCGTTGGCGCGCTCGGCCAGCAACGGGTTGCCCAGGCTGCGCAGGACCTGGCACTGGGTCTCGATGGCGCGGCTCCAGGCATGGCTGGCGGCGACGCCGCCAGCGATATGCTGGCGGGCATCGCCGAGCAGAGCCGGGTCGTCGAGCAGGGCCAGGTGGGCCTCGAGAATCGCCGCCGCGTCCTCCTGGCCGCGAGGCAGGTGCCGCCAGTCGCGGTCGATGGCATGGCGGACCTCGGCCAGGGCGCTGTTCAGCGCTTGGTGCTGCTCGCCGGGGTCGTTGTCGCCGCTGTCCGCCGGCAGGCTGATGCCGTCCAGGCGCGCCAGTGGCCCGAGGGCGAGGCCGGGGGCGGCGCAGACACCGTTGAGCACGCCGGGCTCTGCATTGGGCTTGGGCGTGGCGGCACTGGTGGGCACGTGGGGGGCATGGCGTTCACCGACCGAGGCGGTCTGCACGGCGGCGATCAATGCCTGCAGCGCGGCCTGGCTGTCCGGCCCGGTGCAAATCAGTTCGACTTCGGCGCCTTCACCAACGCCCAGGCCCATGACCGCCACCAGGCTGTTGAGGTCGGCCTCGCGCTCGGCGAAGCGCAGCACGGCATGGCTCTGGAAGCCTTGCGCGGTCTGGCGCAGCAGGGCAGCGGGGCGGGCATGCAGGCCGCCGTGATGAGCGACCCGGGCATGACCGCGTGCGCGCTCATGGCTGACCGGTCGTGCCTGCGCTTCGCTGCCCGTGGCCTCGACCTCCAGCAGCGCCGCGCCCAGGCGCGAAGCACCTGTGTCCAGTCGCGTCAGGCCAAAGCCCGGGCCGTTGCTGACCAGCACCACGGTGACCAGGCTGACGCAGTGCTGCGCCACCAGGTCCATGTCGAAGCGCACCAGCGGTTGTCCCTGTTTCACTTGGTCGCCCAGCGCCACCAGCGGCGAGAAACCGCGCCCCTGCAGCTGCACGGTGTCGACACCGATATGCAAGAGGACTTCCGCGCCGTTGGCCGCGCGCAGGGTCAGCGCATGGCCGGTGCGCGCCAGTTGCACCACTTCACCGGCGCAGGGCGCGTGCAGCACGTCGTTCAACGGGTCGATGGCGACGCCGTCGCCCAGGGTGCCGCTGCTGAACACCGGGTCCGGTACCTGGTCCAGCGGTACCTGCGGTCCGGCGAGCGGGGCATGGAGGATGATCTTGTTATTGTCGGGCATGCGCTGTTCCTCGCGGCTTCACTGCGTGCAGGTCACTTTGCTCAGGTGGCGCGGCTGGTCGGGGTCGAGGTCGCGGGCCTCGGCCAGGGCCGCGGCCATGATGTAGAAGCTCTGGATCGCCAGCAGCGGGTCCAGGGCCGGGTGTTCGGCGCCGCTCAGGGTGAGGTCGCGCCCGGCGATATCGGCTGGTGCCGCCAACAGCACGCGGGCGCCGCGCTGGCGCATGTCGGCGGCCAGCTGCAGCAACCCGGCCTGCTCGACGCCACGGGGGGCGAACACCAGCAGCGGGTACTGGGCATCGATCAGGGCCATCGGGCCATGGCGCACTTCGGCGCTGCTGAAGGCCTCGGCCTGGATCACCGAGGTTTCCTTGAGTTTGAGCGCGGCCTCCTGGGCGATGGCGAAGCCCGCGCCGCGGCCGATCACCATCAGGCGCTCGCTGTCGCGCAGGGTATCGATGGCCGGGCTCCAGTCTTGCCCGGCGGCCTCGCGCAGCTGCGCGGGCAGGGCAAGGCCGGCTTCCTGCAGGGCGCGATCCTGGCCCCAGTGGGCGACCAGGCGGGCGCCGGCTGCCAGGGTGGCGACGAAGCTCTTGGTCGCCGCCACCGACAGCTCAGGGCCTGCGCACAGCGGCAAGTGGTGCTGGCAGGCCTGCTCCAGGGGCGAGCCTTCGGCGTTGACCAGCGAGACCGTGGTCGCCCCGCACTGGCCCAGGCGGCGCAGGCTGTCGACCAGGTCCGGGCTCTGGCCCGACTGCGAGAAGCCCAGCGCCACTTGGCCACGTACTCGCAGTGGCGCCTGCTGCAGGGTCACCACCGACATCGGCAGCGAAGCCACCGGCAGGCCCAGCTGCTGCATGGCGATGTAGGCGAAGTAGCTGGCGGCGTGGTCCGAGCTGCCCCGGGCCACGGTCAGCGCCACTTGCGGATCGAGCCGGCGCAGCTGTTCGGCCAGGGTTTCCAGGCGCGGGTCCAGCGTCTGCGTCTGACGTTCGACGACCTCGGCGCAGGCGCGGGCTTCTTCGAGCATCCTTGAACTCATGCGGTTTCTCCTTCGATCATCACGGCGGTCAGGTTCAGTTGGCGGTCCAGCAGCACCGCGTCGGCCCAGGCGCCCGGTTGCAGGCGGCCACGGTCGGCGATGCCGAGATAATCGGCGGGATGGCGGGACAGGCGCTCGGAGGCTTCGGACAGCGGCAGGCCGATCTTCACCAGGTTGCGCAGGGCCTGGTCCATGGTCAGGGTGCTGCCGGCCAGGGTGCCGTCGGGCAGGCGCACGCCGCCCAGGCACTTGGTCACGGTGTGGCTGCCCAGGCGGTATTCGCCGTCGGGCATGCCGGCGGCGGCGGTGGAGTCGGTCACGCAGTACAGGCACGGGATCGAGCGCAGGGCCACGCGCATGGCGCCGGGGTGCACGTGCAGCAGGTCGGGAATCAGCTCGGCGTAGCGGGCATGGGCCAGGGCCGCGCCGACGATGCCCGGCTCGCGGTGGTGCAGCGGGCTCATGGCGTTGTACAGGTGGGTGAAGCTGGTGGCGCCGGCCTCCAGGGCTGCCACGCCTTCTTCGTAGCTGCCCAGGGTATGGCCGAGCTGCAGGCGGATGCCGCGCTGGCTCAGGGCCTGGATCAGCGGCAGGTGGCCGGCGATTTCCGGGGCGATGGTGATGACCTTGATCGGCGCCAGGGCCAGGTATTGCTCGACCTCGTCGAGCAGCGCCTGGTGGGCGAAGTTCGGCTGCGCGCCGAGCTTGCCGGGGTTGATGTACGGGCCTTCCAGGTGCACGCCGAGGATGCGCGCGCCCTGGCGCGGTTGCTTGAGGTGTTCGCCTAGTTCGGCGAGCACGCGGGTCAGCTCCTCGCGGGGCGCGGTCATGGTGGTGGCCAGCAGCGAAGTGGTGCCGAAACGCCGGTGGGTACGGGCGATGGTGGCGAAGGCGTCGCCGCCCTGCATGATGTCGCTGCCTCCACCCCCGTGCACGTGCAGGTCGATGAACCCGGGCAGCAGATACGGCAGGTCGTTGGTCTGCGGGTCGCATGGCGTGCCCTCGATGGCCCGGATGCGGCCGTTTTCGAGGTGCAGTTGTCCGCGCACCCAGCCGTCGGGGGTGAGGATGTTGGCGATGTCCATGGGGGCTCCGGTCAGCGTCGCAGTTCGGCGACGAAGTCGTAGTAGTCGTTGCGGCAGTAGGTGTCGGTCAGCTCGATGGCGGTGTTGTCGTCGAGGTAGCCGATACGGGTCATCAGCAGCATGGCGGTGCCGGGGGCGATGCCCACCTGGGCGGCCAGTTCGTCGCTGGCGTTGATTGCGCGGATGTGTTGCAGGGCGCGGACCACCGGGCGGCCGAGCCGGTCGAGGTGCTGGTAGAGCGAATCGCCGATGGCCTGCGGGTCGCCGAGCAGTCGGGCGGGCAGGGTGCTGACCTCCACCGCCATGACGATATCGTCGGCCTTGCGCAGGCGCTTGAGGTGGACCACCTGGTCGGTGGGCGACAGGCCGAGGCGGATCAGTTCGTCGTTGCTCGGGGTGCCGATGCTGCGCTCGAGCCACTGGGAGCTGGGCACGAAGCCCTTCATGCGCAGCATTTCGCTAAAGCTCGACAGACGTGACAGGGGTTGTTCGAGGCGTGGCGTGATGAAGGTGCCGGAGCCCTGGATGCGATGGATCAGGCCTTGTTCGAGCAGGACCTCAAGGGCCTTGCGCGCGGTGACCCGGGAGATGTCCAGGGTTTCGCTGAGGGTGCGCTCCGAGGGCAGCGCCTGGTCGGCGGTCCATTGGCCGGCGTGGATGGCCTGCTCAAGGTTGCGCGCCAGCTGCAGGTAGAGCGGGGTGGCGCTGGTGTCGTCGGGGCGCAGGGCCGATAGAGGACGCATGGGCGGTGTCCGGTATTGTTGTTGGGTGGAAATTAATACCACTTTAATACCAGGTCAATACCACTGGTCCGATCAGGAATCTCGTTCTTGATTCTGGGGGCGCTTTGCGCCCCTTTCCGACCGGTCCGGCGCCCCGGCAAGGCCGCTCCCACAGGGACCGCACCATGGCAGAACTGGCACATATCCTGTGGGAGCGGGCTTGTGTCGCGAAAGGGCTACGCAGCAGCCCCGGCGATCTCAAAGACTGTCGGATATTTCCGAACCTGAAACCAAATGCTTCAGCCAGCAAAGCTTGGGAACTATCCTACGCGCTTGCCGGAAGCTGCCGCGTTGTCGGGGAAATACCCCAGGGATAACTTCACCGGGTCGCCACATTTGGTGACCGGGTGTGAGAACCCGCATCACGAAGAACGCCGCTCTGCTATGGCAGCCGTGCGCGGGCAGGCTCTGCCTGACCGGTTTTCTTCGTGACCGGGTTCTCACTCCGTGTACGGCTGCCACCCAATCATGTGAGAACGATCAAGTGGCGGTTCCTGTTAATCACGAAGGAACTTCCCAATGAAAAAACGCGTACCTGACCCGCCCCGTCTCGCACCCTCCATCAGTATCCGTTCCACGCTCACCCGCGATGAGGCCATGACCGCCGCCGTCGAAGTGGCCACCGCCATTTCCGATGTCCTCGATATCTACTTCAAGACCGAACCCGGAGAAGCCCAGGACCGCCTGTTCACCGCCAGCGACTACCTCGGCCAACTGGCCTGCGCCCTGCTCGAACACAAGCCGCAGGTCCGACCATGACTCGCGGCCACACCGCAGGCCGCACGGTCTGCCTGGACCTGTTCAAGGTCGAGCCAGGCGTTTCCTTCGAGGACGCCTTCAGCGAGTTGTCGGTGCTGCTTGGCTGCATTCGCCACCTGACCTGCGAGGCGGAAATGGAGGGTGACCTGCTGGCCGGCAGCTCGGCGCGAATCCTCAGTGCCATGGCCAAGGCGCTGATCGATGACATGGAGGTGGGGTTGAACAGGAAGACCTCATGACACCCGGGGGGCTGCAAAGCAGCCCCGACAATCCATCGGTCTACCCCGCCCGGCGCACCAACCCACACGCCAGCAACCCCACCTCGAACAGCACCCACATCGGCACCGCCAGCAGGGTCTGGGAAAACACATCCGGCGGCGTCATGATCATCCCCACCACGAAGCAGCCGACGATCACATAGGGCCGGCTGCGCCGCAGCGTGGCCACGTCGGTCAGCCCCGCCCAGACCACGATGAAGGTCGCCACCGGGATCTCGAAGGCCAGGCCGAACGCCAAAAACAGTGCCAGGATGAAGTCCAGGTACAAGCCGATGTCGGTCATCATCGCCACCCCGTCCGGGGTCACGCTGGCGAAGAAGCCGAACATCATCGGGAACACCAGGAAGAACGCGAACGCCATGCCGCCGTAGAACAGCAGGATGCTCGACACCAGCAACGGCAGGGCGATGCGCCGTTCGCGGCGGTACAGCCCCGGGGCGATGAAGCCCCAGGCCTGGTGCAGCAGCAGCGGCATGGCGACGAACAGCGCGCACATCGCCGTCAGCTTGAACGGCGTGAGGAACGGCGAGGTGACGCTGGTGGCGATCATGCTGGCGCCTTCGGGCAGGTAGCGGCGCAGCGGTTCGGAGATCTGCGTGTACAGCGTCTGGGCGAAAGGGAACAAGCCGCAGAACACCAGCGCAACCACCAGCAGGCAGCGCACCAGGCGCTTGCGCAGGTCGCGCAGGTGGTCGGTCAGCGGCATGCGCGCCGCCTGGTCGAGGGCGAGGGACATCAGGCGCTTTCCTTGGTGTGGACGACCGGGGTCGGGTCATTGGCCGGCGTCGCGTCGAGCTGGATGCCTTGGCGGATCTCCTGCTCCAGGCGCTGCAACGGCGCGGCATCCAGGGCGGGCATGTCGATCTCCCGCTCCACCTGCGCCTTCAACGCATTCAGCGCCCGACGGGCCTGGCCCAGCCCACGGCCGAGGGTACGCGCCGCCACCGGCAGGCGCTCGGGGCCGAGCACCAGCAAGGCGACGATGCCGACCAGCAGCAGTTCGGTGAAGCCGATCTCGAACATCAGGCCTGACGATCCGTTTGCGCCTGCTGCACCGGCTGATTGTTCAGCACCTGGGGTTGCTGCTCGACGCCATTGTCGGCAGTACCCCCCATGGACTTGCGAAAGCCCTGGATCGCTTCACCGACATCACTGCCCAGCCCCTTGAGACGCTTGGTGCCGAACAGCAGGAAGACGATCAACAGCACGATCACCAATTGCCAGATTCCGATGCCACCCATGTAAGACCACTCCTGTCAGGCCAAAGAAAAAGAAGGCCAATCCTGCCTTGTGCAGATGACGGGCACATGACTGCCATCTGGCTGAAACAACGGGCGTGTTGACTGGCGCTTTTTACCGCTGACAGGAAGACAGGGATGGGGCGCAGGCGACAACAGGGCGCGGCACTGCTGATGGTGCTGGTGGTGCTGGCGATGCTCGCGGCGGGGCTGGCCTGGCTGGTGGAAGATGGCCGGCGCCAGGTGGACGAGGTGCGCCTGTTGCACCAGCGGGTGCAGGTACGGGCCATGGAGCAGGCCGGGCTGGCCTATGCCTCCCAGGCCCTGCGCGATCCGGCTTGGCGGGCCAGCCCGCTGTTCTGGCAGGCCCTGCGTGGGCAGCCGTTGGCCTATGACTTCGGTGCCGGCAAGGCGCAACTGCGGGTGATCGACCAGCACACATGCTTCAACGTCAATGCCCTGCTGGGCGAGGACGGACCACGGGCCGAGCGCCAGCTACGCCACCTGCTCGGCGACGACATGGCCGCCGAGCGGCTGGTCGATGCCCTGGCCGACTGGCTGGATGCCGACAGCGATGCCCGCTTGCAAGGGGCCGAGAGTGCCCAGTACCTGCGCCAGCAGCCACCCCGGTTGGCGGCCAACCAGCCAATGCTCGACACCAGTGAGCTCAACCTGCTGTTGGAGCCGGACAGTGGCCGACAAAGCCGCTACCGAATGCTCTGCGCACTGCCATCGACCGGTGGCTGGCGACTCAATGCCAACGCCCTGGGGCTGGAGCACCTGCCGTTGCTGGAGGCCCTGTACGAGGGGCAGTTTTCCCGTTCGATGCTCAGCCGCATCATCAGCGGCCGGCCGGCGGCGGGCTATGTGGATGCCACGGCATTGCGCCAGGCGCTGGGCGCGGTGGATGACGAGACCTTCGCCCGACTCAGCGAAGGGTTGTTGCTCAACAGCGGCCATTTCGTGCTGCAGCTGTCGTTCGAGGAAGAGGGGCGCACGCTGCGCAGCCAGTTCCAGATCGAGGCGCTGGGCGTGGTGCAATGGCATGC
>NZ_NIBE01000050.1:29253-61221 GCF_002205115.1 Pseudomonas sp. DrBHI1 | reverse complement strand
GCGGTGCGCCGATGCGACTTGCCCCGCGATTGGGTCGAAAGGCGATCGATCAGAGGGTACCGATCTCCCCACCATCATTACGCTGGATCACCACCGTCGAAGCCCTTGGCCGCACCGAGGTGCCGGTTGGCGTGACATCGGTGGCCTTGTCGGTGGTCGGCCAGTTGTCCGGGTGCTGGATGTTGACGAACATCGTCTTGTTGTCCGGGGTGAAGGTGATGCCCGTCACCTCGCAACCGTTCGGCCCGACGAAGAAGCGGCGCAGGGCCGCCTGGTTGGTGGCGTTGACCGGGATCTGCTTGCCGTTGGCGTCCACCAGGTCGGTGGGGATCACCGCCAGCAGCTGGTCGTTGGTGTAGCTGGTCAGGGTGGCCTCGCCGTTGTCGGTCTCGAACCACAGCACGCCGCGGCTATCGAAGCTCATGCCGTCGGGGCTGGCGAACTGGTTCAGTTCGGTCAGGCCGGAGCGGTTGATGTCCGGGGCGCCGGCGGCATTGGCGCCGAACACGAAGATGTCCCAGGTGAAGGTCTTGTGATCGTCGCTGTCGTGCCAGCGGATGATGTGGCCGTGGCGGTTCGGGCCGCGCGGGTTGGCCGCGTCGACCTTGGCGGCGGTGCGCGCGCTGTTGTTGGTCAGGGTCAGGTAGACGTCGCCGTTGAGCGGGTTGACGGCGGTCCACTCCGGACGGTCCATGGGCGTGGCGCCCACGGCGTCGGCAGCGCCACGGGTGTTGAGGATGATGCCCGGCAAATCGGTGAACAACGCGCCGAGGGTGCTGCCACCGGTGGTCGGGGTGGCGACGTCGAGCAGCAGCCAGGCGCCGGTGCCGTTGGCGTCGAAGCGGGCCACGTAGAGCTTGCCCTTGTCCAGGTACTTGGCGCCGGTGGCCAGACGGTCGGCCGGGTTGGCATCGGCCGGGTCCCACAGGGCGTCGGAGACGAACTTGTACAGGTACTCGTTGTTGGAGTCGTCGCCGGTGTACCAGACCAGCGGCTTGCCGGCCACCGGCAGGCCCGGGCAGCAGCCTTCGTGGCGGAAGCGGCCCAGGGCGGTGCGTTTTACCGCCAGGGGGTTGCTGGTGTACGGGTCGATCTCGACGATGTAGCCGTAGGTGCTGGCTTCGTTGCGGAAGTCATCGGTGGCGCTGGCGCCGGTGGGGGTGATGTCGAAGCGGGCGAACTCGCCGGCCACTTCACTGGCGTCACCGGCCGCGGTTTCCCACTTGTACTGGCCGCTGCTGCTGGAGACGCCGATGCGCACCTGGTTGGCCGGGCGGGTGCCCTTGTTGACGAAGATGCCGGGCCAGTTCTCCTCGCAGGTCAGGTAGGTGCCCCACGGGGTATAGCCGTTGCCGCAGTTGTTGTTGGTGCCGCGGCACTGGGTGCCGGTGGGGGAGAACTTGGTCTTGACGTGATCGGTGCCGCGCATCGGGCCTGCGATGTCCATCAGCGAGACGGTGGTGAAGCGGCGGTTGAGCGGGTCGTTATCGACCACCTGCCAGCGCCCGGCAACCTTGCTGATGCGCACCACGCCCGCGCCGTGGGCGTTGATCTCCTTGCGCACCTCCTCGACCGGGCGCTTGCCGGCGACGGTGGTGGGGCCGGCCGGGTGCAGGGCGGCGGTGTCGATGTACTCGAAGTTGATCGCCAGCAGGCCATCGCTGGAGCTGCCGTTGATGGGGAAGAAGTGCATGCCGTCGTGGTGCATGCCCATGGCGTTGGCCTGGTCGGTGGAAGTGTTGCTGCCATCGGCCTTCCAGGGGTTGGCGGTGGCGTTCAGCGGTGTGCCCCAGGGCGCCAGCACATAGGCGCTGTAGCCGGCGGCGACCACGCAGGCATCGGTGCGCGAGCCTGGAATGGAATTGAAGCCCAGCTTGAGTTTCGGTTTCTCCGGCTGGGGCGCCGGATCGTCGTTGTCGGAGCCGCCGCCACTGTCGAAGCAACCGGTCAGGCCGGTGCCGGCGATCATGGCGATGGCGGCGCCGAGGCTGCCGCGCACCACGGCGCGACGGCTCAGGTAGGTGTCCATGACACTGGCCATCGGCAGGTTGCCGCTCAGGTTCCGGTCCAGGTTATCGCCGGTATCTCGACTCATCAGGGTGTCCTTTTTTGGCTGAGTTGAAGGAGACCGCGACTCTAGACGGCAAGTATGTCGATTGATTGGCAGAAATGTTAAAGGGCGTTTAAAACGCGCTGCTATTACTAAAGGCCTAGTCCAGGCTGTTTTGGAATTAACAGCGGATTTCTGCCATCAAACTGTCACGCCAACGCCGCAATATCCGGGGCCCAACGTGAACAGGGATGGCGGAGTCGATGGCAAGCAGTATGGGCAGGCGCGAGGTGATCGGGTGGCTGGGCGTCGGTGCGCTGGCGCCGCTGCTCGGTGCCTGTTCCACGCTGCCGGGGCCGCGTGGCGGCAGCGACCGGGCGCTGGACCTGCTGTATGTGGCCGATACCCTCGATGCCCGTCAGTCGGGCCAGGCCGTGGTGCCGGCCACGCGCCTGGGACCGGTCAGCCATCTGGGTCGTGCACCCTGGATGAGCGGGCCCAACGCCAGTGCCGGGCAACCGGAGCTGGCGCCATTGCTCGATGCCCGCCTGGTCGGACAAGCCCGTACGGGTGGTTACGCGGTGCTGGCAGCGTTGCTCGAACAATTGCGCGCCGAAGCTGGCAGTGAGCACTGCCTGACCTTGGAGAACGGCCAGTGCTGGAACGGCAGTGGCCTGGCCTACCTCACCCAGGGCGAAAGCGGCGTGCAGGGCAGCCAGTTGCTGGGCAGCGAGGCGCGGGTCAGCAGCGATGAGCGGGTGCTGTGGCCACAGCGCAGCGCCGGGCTCTATCGCCAGTCTTCTTCTATCACCCTCGGCGCCGGACTGGCCGACACCCAGGCCAAGGCGCTGGGCATTGAAGGCGTCAAGGTGTTCCAGCGCGCAGGTGTGCGCATTGCGGTTGTGGGGGTTACCGACCCTTACGCCCAGGACCAGAAAGCCTCCCTGAAACAGTGGTACCAGTCCCTTCAACCGAGCTTCCAGCAGGCCCGGCGCGAGGCCGACCTGGTGGTGGCGCTGGCGGATGTCGGTACCGGCCCCGGTCTGTGGCTGGCCGAGCGGGTGCCGGAAGTGGATGTGCTGCTGTGCGCCCGTGGCCAGGACCTGTGGCCCGCGCCGGTAATGGCGAGCCAGGCCAGTGGCCGGCGGGTGCCGGTATTGTTCGCGGGCTGCCGGGCCAGTGGCGCGTTTCGCCTGCGTTGCCGCCATAACGGTGGCCAGTGGCAGTTCGAGACGCGTTTTTTTCCGGCCTTCGAGCACAGCCTCGGACCGCAAGCCCAGGCCCGAGCCAGCCAGCTACGCGGCGAACTGCAACGCCAGCGCAGCGGCCACGCCGCCTGGCTCGACCAGCCCCTGGCCCGCGCCCCCGAGGCGTTGTGGCGCCGCGATACCCGTGGCGGCAGCTGGGACCGTCTGCTGCACCAGGCATTAGCCGACGATTCGAGCATGCCGGTGCTGCTGCCCGGTCTGCGTTACGACTTCCCGCTGCGGGCGGGTGAGCCGATCACCCGTGAACACCTGATCAGCCTCACCGGTGGCTACCCCGCGCCAGTGGTCGAAGCCCCGGCGCGCCAGGTCGAACAGGTGTTGGAGAACGCCGCTGAGCAACTGTTCGGCGACCCGTTGCTGCTGGACAACAGCCAGGACCTGCCGCGCTGGCAGAGCCAGGACTGGGAGGTGAGCTACAGCCCCAA
Source organism: Pseudomonas sp. DrBHI1 (assembly GCF_002205115.1). NCBI lineage: Bacteria > Pseudomonadati > Pseudomonadota > Gammaproteobacteria > Pseudomonadales > Pseudomonadaceae > Pseudomonas > Pseudomonas sp. DrBHI1. Next base: position 57,478 of record NZ_NIBE01000050.1, on the reverse strand, counting down.
CGGCAAGCGCATCATCGGCCTGCAGCCGGTGGAGGGCCTGTGCCGCACCTTCGGCCTGCACTTCGACGCCCAGGCCGGCGTACCGCTGTGGCAGACCCTGGAAGCCTGGCTGACCCAGCAGACGCCGGGCTGGGCGTTGGCAACCCTGCAATTGCCGGCGGTGCGCTACGTCCAGGGCCATCCGGGCTGGCACCCGCACCAGGTGGCGGCGTGACCTCGCGCCTGGTCACCTTCGCCTTGCTGACCCTGGCCGGCTGGCTGGCGGCGCAATGTGTGCTGCTGCTCAGCCGCCAGCCGCTGCCGGCCACTGCGCCCGTTCAGACGGACGTCGCGCTGCCGGGCCTGTTGGTGGAGCACTGGCAGGCTCCCGTCGATGACGGAAGTATCCCCATCACCCGCCTGCCCCTGGCCTACCTGGGCGGGCTCAAGGCCCAGCCGCTGTCGGCCAGCGTGGTGGTGCTGCGCCACGGCCAGCAGGTGCGCACCCTTGGCCGTGGCCAGCGCCTGGCGCCGGGCATCGTGCTGCAGGACATCGACGCCGATGGCCTGATCTTCGACAACAACGGGCGGCGCGAGCGCCTGCCCTGGCCGCCACGCCCCGCCGTGACCGGCTTCAAGCGCCAAGGATGAATGATGATCGCAAGGTACTGTCTGGCCGGGCTGCTGATGCTCGGCATGTCCCTGGCCCGGGCCGAAGAACCGGAAGTGTTCGCCGACGACGGCACGCCGCTGTACGAGGTCAATTTCGTCGACACCGAGCTGAGTGAGTTCATCGACAGCGTGTCGCGCATCACCGGCACCACCTTCATCGTCGACCCGCGGGTGCAGGGCAAGGTCACCGTGCGCACGGTCGATCGGCATGACGCCGACGCCATCTACGATATCTTCCTGGCCCAGCTGCGGGCTCAGGGCTTCGCCGCCGTGGACCTGCCCAATGGCAGCGTGAAGATCGTGCCTGACCAGGCCGCGCGCCTGGAGCCGGTGCCGGTGGAAAGCGCCGGCAAGAAATCCGAGGGCAGCGATGGCGTGGCCACCCGCGTGTTCAATGTGCGCAACGCCGCCAGCGAGCAGATGCTCGGCATCCTCAAGCCACTGATCGACCCACGGGTCGGCGTGATCACCCCGTACCCGGCCGCCAACCTGCTGGTGGTCACCGACTGGCGCAGCAACCTGGAGCGTATCGACAGCCTGCTGCGCCAGCTCGACCAGGTCAGCGACGAGCCGTTGCAGGTCATCCCGCTCAAGCACGCCAGCGCCGCCGACACCGCGGGCCTGGTGACCCGCCTGCTGGCCCGCGAGCAGGGCAGCGATGCCGCCCAGGTGGTCGCCGACCCGCGCAGCAATGCCTTGCTGGTACGCGGCAGCGCCGACAGCCGCGAGCGTGTGCGGGCCTTGCTGGCCCAGCTCGACCGGCCCGGCGACAACCTGCGCAGCAGCAATACCCAGGTCATGTACCTGCGCCACGCCAACGCCGCCGAGGTGGTCAAGGTGCTGCGCGGCCTGAGCCAGGCCGGCGCGGTGCCAGCCGCCGAAGGCGAGGGCAAGGACGCAGCGCCGGTGCCGGCGACCAGCGATTCGGGGATCCGCCTGGAGTACGAGGAGGGCACCAACGCCGTGGTGATGGTCGGCCCGGACAGCGAGCTGGCTGCCTTCCGCAGCATCGTCGAGCAGTTGGACATCCGTCGGGCGCAGGTGGTGGTCGAGGCGATCATCGCCGAGGTGTCCGACAGCAGCGCCCAGGAACTCGGCGTGCAGTGGCTGTTCGCCGACGAGAAGTTCGGCGCCGGCATCGTCAACTTCGGCGGCAACGGGGTGAACATCGCCAGCATCGCCGGTGCCGCCAGCAGCGGCGACAACGAAAAACTCGGCAAGCTGCTGTCGGCCACCACCGGCGCCACCGCCGGCATCGGCCATATCGGCGGCGGTTTCAACTTCGCCATGCTGGTCAACGCGCTCAAGGGCAAGAGCGGCTTCAACCTGCTGTCCACGCCGACCCTGCTGACCCTGGACAACGCCGAAGCGTCGATCCTGGTCGGCCAGGAGGTGCCGTTCGTCACCGGCTCCGTCACCCAGAACAATGCCAACCCCTACCAGACCATCGAGCGCAAGGAAGTGGGGGTGAAGCTGCGCATCAAGCCGCAGGTCAATGTCGACAACAGCGTGCGCCTGGACATCGTCCAGGAGGTGTCGTCGATCGCCGACTCCAGCGCCGCCAGCGATGTGATCACCAACAAGCGCGAGATCAAGACCAAGGTGATGGTCGAGGACAACGGCCTGGTGATCCTCGGCGGGCTGATCAGCGACGAGCTTGCCACCAGCAACCAGCGCGTGCCGCTGCTCGGCGACATTCCCTACCTGGGCCGGCTGTTCCGCTCCGACGCCAGCAAGAACACCAAGCAGAACCTGATGGTGTTCATCCGCCCGCGCATCCTGCGTGACGGCGAGAGCCTGGCCGGCCTGAGCCAGCAGAAGTACCAGAGCCTGCAACAGAACACGCCGCTCAAGCTGCCGTCCCTGGCCGAGGGCCTGCCGTTGCTGCAGGTGTTCCCCTCCAGCCGGGCGCGCCTCGAAGGCGGTGACTGGTGATGCTGCCTTATCGCCTGGCGCGCCAGAGCGGCGTGGCCATGGCACCGACCGAAGGCGGCTGGCAGTTGTGGTTGCGCAGCAATGCCGACAGCGACCAGTTGCAGGAGCTGTTGCGCGTGCATGGTCTGCCGGTCAGCCTGGAGCGCCTTGACGGCGCGCAGTTCGACGAGCGCCTCGGCCAGCTCTACCAGGCCGGCGAGGCGGCGAACGAGGCCTTGATCGAAGGCATCGGCGAGCAGGTCGACCTGGACAGCTTGATGAGCGAGATGCCGCGCATCGAGGACTTGCTGGAAAGCGACGACGAAGCCCCGGTGATCCGCCTGATCAACGGCCTGTTTGGCCAGGCCTTGCGCCTGCGTGCCTCGGATATCCATATCGAGACCTTCGAGCAGAGCCTGGTGGTGCGCCTGCGCGTCGACGGCCACCTGCGCGAGGTGCTGCGCCCGCCGCGGGCGCTGTCGGCGATGCTGGTGTCGCGGATCAAGGTCATGGCCCGGCTTGATATCGCCGAGAAGCGCCAGCCCCAGGACGGCCGCATCACCCTGCGCGCCGCCGGGCGCGAGGTGGATGTGCGGGTCTCGACCCTGCCCGGCATCCATGGCGAGCGGGTGGTGATGCGGGTGCTCGACAAGCAGGCCAGCCTGCTGGCGCTGGACAACCTGGGCATGCCCGCCGCCGTGCTGCGCGGCCTGCGCGGCTGCCTGGCGCGGCCCAACGGCATCGTGCTGTCCACCGGCCCCACCGGCTCGGGCAAGACCACCACGCTGTACGCCAGCCTCAACAGCCTGAACGACGGCAGCCGCAACATTCTCACCGTCGAGGATCCGGTCGAGTACGCCATCGCCGGCATCGGCCAGACCGCCATCAACCCCCGCGCCGGGCTGACCTTTGCCAGTGGCCTGCGCGCAATCCTGCGCCAGGACCCGGACGTGATCATGCTCGGCGAGATCCGCGACCAGGAAACCGCGCAGATCGCCGTACAGGCCAGCCTCACCGGGCACCTGGTGCTGTCGACCCTGCACACCAACAGCGCCCTCGGCGCGGTGACCCGCCTGCGTGACATGGGCATCGAGCCGTTTCTGATCGCCTCGTGCCTGCGCGGCGTGCTGGCCCAGCGCCTGGTGCGGCGGCTGTGCAGCTGCGCGGTGGCTCGGCCATTGCAAAGCGCCGAGCGCGAGCTGTGGCCGGAACTGGGCAGCCTGCGCGAGAGCTATCACCCGGTCGGCTGTGAGCATTGCCAGGACAGCGGCTATGTCGGCCGGTTGGGGCTGTACGAATTCATCGAGCTGGATGCCGGGCTGGTCGCGATGCTCTACGACGGCGAAAGCGAGCTGGCCATGCAGGCCTACCTGGATGGCCGCCGGCAGAGCCTGGTGGCCATGGCTAGCGATTGCCTGGCCCGTGGCGAGACCAGCCTGGCCGAAGTGCTGCGCGTGGTGCAGGGCTGAGCATGCCGACCTATCGCTATCAGGCCGTGGACATGAACGGTAAGGCGCACAAGGCCAGCGTGCAGGCCGACAGCGAGCGGCATGCGCGCCAGTTGCTGCGCGAGCAGGGCCTGTTCGCCCGGCAGTTGCAGCGCAACGATAGCGCGCAGCCCCGTCGCCAGCGCCTGACCCGCGCCCAGCTGTGCGAGCTGACCCGCCAGTTGGCGACCCTGATCGGTGCCGGCATCCCACTGGTCGATGCCCTTGCGACGCTGGAGCGGCAACTGCGCCAACCAGCCCTGCATGCGGTGCTGGTGACCCTGCGTGGTTCACTCGCTGAAGGCCTGGGGCTGGCCCGTAGCCTGGCACGCCAAGGGGCACCGTTCACCGGGCTGTACTGCGCGCTGGTCGAGGCCGGCGAGCGCTCCGGGCGCCTGGGCCAGGTGCTGGCGCGCCTGGCTGATCACCTGGAGCAGGTGCAGCGCCAGCGCCACAAGGCCCGTACCGCGCTGATCTACCCGGCGGTGCTGATGGGCGTGTCGCTGGCGGTGGTGATTGGCTTGATGACCTTCGTGGTGCCCAAGCTCACCGAGCAGTTCGCCCATTCCGGGCAGAACCTGCCGCTGATTACCTCGCTGCTGATCGGCATCAGCCAGGGGCTGGTCCAGGCCGGGCCGTACTTGCTGGCGCTGGCGATCGGGCTGGCAGTGGCCGGTGGCTGGCTGCTGCGCAAGCCGCACTGGCGCCTGCGTCGCGACGACCTGCTGCTGCGCCTGCCGCGTGTCGGGGCGCTGCTGCAGGTGCTGGAGAGCGCGCGCCTGGCGCGCAGCCTGGCGATTCTCTGCGGCAGTGGCGTGGCCCTGCTCGAAGCCCTGCAGGTGGCCACCGAGACGGTCGGCAACCTGCGTATCCATGCCGCCATGGCGCAGGTACGCCAGCAGGTGCAGGGCGGCACCAGCCTGCACCGGGCGCTGGACGGCGCCGGCCAGTTTCCGCCGCTGCTGGTGAACATGGTCGGCAGCGGCGAGGCCAGCGGCACCCTGGCCGACATGCTCGAACGCGTGGCCGATGACCAGGAGCGCGGCTTCGCCCGCCAGGTGGACACCGCCATGGCGCTGTTCGAACCGCTGATGATCCTGGTGATGGGCGCGGTGGTGCTGTTCATCGTGCTGGCGGTGCTGCTGCCAATCATGCAGCTCAACCAGGGATTGCAACTGTGACAAGGAGACTTCTCATGCAACAACGACGCAACCGCCAGGGTGGCTTCACGCTGATGGAGATCATGGTGGTGATCTTCATCATCGGCCTGTTGATCGCCGTGGTCGCGCCCAGCGTGCTGGGCAACCAGGACAAGGCCATGAAGCAGAAGGTCATGGCCGACCTTGCGACCCTGGAGCAGGCGCTGGACATGTACCGCCTGGACAACCTGCGCTTCCCCAGCAACGAACAGGGCCTGGCGGCGCTGGCGAAGAAACCGACCCAGGAACCGCTGCCGCGCAGTTGGCGCAGCGATGGCTATATCCGTCGACTGCCAGAGGATCCGTGGGGTACGCCGTACCAGTACCGCATGCCCGGCGAGCATGGCCGGGTCGATGTCTATTCGCTGGGCGCCGATGGTGTGCCGGGCGGCGAAGGGCTCGATGCCGATCTGGGCAACTGGGCGCTCTGAAATGTCTGCCCGCTCCCACGCTACCCCGATCCACCAGTGTGGCTTCAGCCTGCTCGAGCTGCTGGTGGTGCTGGCCATCGCCGCGCTGATGACCAGCCTGGCGGTGGCCTGGCTCGACAGCGGCAGGAGCAGCGTCGACCAGGCCCTCGACCGCCTGGCCGCCGCCACCGTGGCCCAGGCCGACCTGGCGCGCCATGCCGGGCAACTGCGGGGGATACGCTGGAACGGTCAGCGGCCTGAGTTCGTGCGCCGTCAAGGTGATCAATGGCAGGTGGAAGCCGTTGCATTGGGCGATTGGCCCAAGGGCCTGCGCCCGGACTGGCCAGCCAGCCAGACGCCCGTGCTGCTGTTCACCCCCGATGGCTGGGCCCGCCCGGGCACTGTGCGCTGGCGCTGGGCCGAGGGCGGCCGGCGTTGGGACTGGGACCGCAGCGGCCAGTTGCGCGTGAGCGTGATGCCATGAAACGCGGGCAACGGGGCTTCACCTTGCTCGAAGTGAGCGTGGCCCTGGGCATCGCCGCGGTCCTGGCGGTGATCACCAGCCAGGTCCTGCGCCAGCGCCTGGCCGTGCAGGATACCATACAGCAGCATCGCCTGGGCCTGCTGTGCGCCCGCGAGCTGCAGGCGCGTTTCGCGGTCGAGCAGTACTGGCCGGCGGCCAACCAGGACAGCGGCGTGCTGGTCGAGGGCGGGCAGGCCTGCCATTGGCAACTGCAGTTGCGTCGTACCGGGGTGCGCGACCTGCGTCGTGGCGAACTGTTGCTGCATGCCGACCGCGACCAGCGCCTGCCGCTGGGGCAGTACACCGTGTTCCTGGAGCGGCCATGAAGCGGCGCCAGGCGGGCATGACCCTGATCGAACTGCTGGTGGCCCTGGCCCTCACTGCCTTGCTCGGGGTGTTGCTGTCGGCGCTGGTCAACGGTTGGCTGAAGGTGCGCGAGCGGCTTGACGAACAGGTGCGCGAAACCGGCGTGCTGGATTTCTGCCTGGCCCTGGAGCGGCGTTTCGATAGCCCGGTGCTGCGCCGCCTGTATGAACAGCGCCTGCCGCTGGCGCCGCGCTGGCTCGACTGGCAACCCGACCGCCAGCAACTGCTGTGGGTGGCCGCCGCTGCCTGGCCCCAGGCCGAGGGCGGCTCGCGCCTGCAACGCCAGCGTTTGCGTTTCGAGCCTCGCGAACAGCGCCTGCTGCTGGAAACCTCGGCCGAACTCTACGCCGCCGCAGCCCCGCAATGGGTGATGCGCGAGCGGTTGGAGCGGGTCAGCGCGATGAACATCCTCTACCACCAGTCCGGCCGCTGGCTGGCCTGGCCTTCCGAACAACCGGCGCACCCCGGACGGGGTGTGCGCGTGGAGCTAGTGCGTGATGGAGCACCGTCTACCTGCACCTTCGTTCTGCCCTGGGGGCGCTCATGAAGCTTGAATGGCGCCGCCGGGCGCCGGCACAACCCTGGCTGTTGCTGCGTCCTGGCGAGGTCTGGGAGTGGCTGCTGGTGATCCAGGGCCGTCCGGTACGCGAGGGACTGGGGGAGCCACCGCCAGGGCTCGAGGCGCGCGTCGCCCTGATCGTTCCCGGCGAGCAGTGCAGCCACTTCCAGCTGGCCGCGCCGCCCGGGCTCAAGCGCGAAGAGTGGCCGTTGCTGGTCGAGGACCGCTTGCTGCAAGGCGCCGATGATGTGCTGTGTGCCTGTATCGGGCGTCACGCGGGGCAGGTGCAATTGCTGGTGGTGGCGCGGGCGAGGCTGGATGAATGGCGTGCGCAGTGCTCCGCCTGGGCGCTGCCGGTTGAGCGTTGCTGGGCTGAGTTCCAGCTGCTGCCCGACAGCGTGGGCGCGTCGGGTTGGCATTGGCGGCGAGGGACGGTGAGCCTGTACAAGGCACAGGCACGTTGGTTGGCCTGGCCACAAATGCTCGGTTTGCCGCCAACGTTGGATTGGCTGGCCGACGACGCTGACTGCATCGAGGGCCCATGGCCAGAAGTGCTGGCGCCGCTCGATGGCCTGTCGGGGGTGTTCGAGGCGCGACAGGCCCGCTCACGCCCGCGCTTGCAGGGCGGGCAATCGCGCCTGGCCGTCGCCTGCCTGGCGCTAGCCCTGGCGTGGGGCGGACTCTGGTGTGCGCAACAGTGGCGACAGGCCCAGGTCTATCGCGCCCAGGTGCTGGCGGTGACCGGTCCCCAGGCGACACCACGCCAGGCGGCGCTGGCGCTCAAGCGCCCGCGGGACGACGCCGGTGAAAGCCAGGTGCGCCTGCGTCTGCTCGACGCGGTGCAGGCGCAGGTCCATGCCTGGTTGAACGATCACCCTGGCTGGCAGGTGCGGGCGGTGCGGTACGACGGCCAGCGCTGGCACCTGGAGCTGGAAGGCGAGGGCACAGGCGCGCCCTGGCAGGACATGGCCACGGCGATTGGCGTGCACGTCCAGGTGGAAGACGAGGCACGCCGCGTGGTGTTCGACTTGGGGAGCGCAGCATGAACCGTGAATGGTTGCAGCAGCATCGGCTATCGCTGGCCTGGGGAGTCGTCGCGCTGTTGGTTGCGCTGCTGGCGCTGCGCGAGGGCATCGCCTATTGGCGTGAGCAGGCGCAGTGGCGGGCGCTGGCCGAATCGTTGACGGCGCAAGCGCAGCAACCCGCATTGACCCTGGAAGGGCTGCACCAGTCGGCCCAGGCGCGACACATCGAGCTCGCCGAGGTGCAGCCCGAGGACGAAGGCTGGCTGGCGCGTGGCAAGGTGGCCGATGCCCAGGCGCTGCAAGGCTGGTTGCAGGCCCTGCGCGATGATGGCGCGCGGCCTTTGCAGTGGGGATTGGAGCGGGACACCGAGGGGCTGCGCTTTACCGTGCGGCTGCGGCCATGAAGCGGCGGGCTGGCCTGTGGATGGCCCTGGTGTTCTGCCTGACGCTGTTGGTGGAGCTGCCAGCGCGTTGGTTGGTCGCCGGGTTCGGGCTACCGGCCGAGGGCGTGAGCGGCAGCCTGTGGCAAGGGCAGGCCGAGCGGCTGGGTGCGGCAGGACCGGTGCAATGGACGTGGCGAGCATGGCAGCGCGATCTGCAGGTTCGGTTGGTTTTTCAAGGTCAGGGTTGGCAAGGGCGCCTGAGCGGCTGGCCGTGGCGTTGGCAGGCCGGGCTGCAGGCAGTGGGCGCGCAGCCCAGCGCGGCCCTGGGATACCGCCTGACCGGGCAGTGGCAAGGGGGTATCAGCCTGCAAGGCTCGGGGCAGCGTTGCCTGGCCGCCGAAGGGCGGATCACGGTGGTCGACCTGGCTTTGAGCGCCCCGTGGTCCCTGGGATTGGGGGAGGGGACGCTGGAAATGGACTGTCGCCAGGGCTGGCGGCTGGTCGCGGGGCTGGTTCGCCAAGGCCAACACCAGCTCGGCCTGGAGGCCGACCTGGTGGCACGGCGGGCGCAGCTCGATTTCGCAATGTCGGCCGATGCCGGCCTGACCCCGGTGCTGCGCGGCCTGCAATGGCTGGGGCCGGTAGACACTATTGGACAGCGTGGGCTGAGCTGGTAGCTCAAATGCTCAGGGACCACTGGGCTACCCAGAAACCGTGTTCCAACGCCTTGCGCCGTCGATCGCTGGCATGCAGGGCGCGCTGGTAGTCCAGGCGCAGGCTGCTGCGTGGGACGCTCAGCTCAATACCCACCGAGGCACCGGTCAGGCGCTGGGAGGGACTCTCGCGCATATAGCGGGCCCAGCCATGGTCAAGGCCTATCGATGGGCGTGCTTGCACAGGCCAGGTCCAACCCGAGGGCAGCGGCTGACTAAGGGTGTTGCGCCAGACGGCGGCACTGGCGCCGGTCACGTTGTGCTGACGAAAACCGCGCACGGCCGAGTGATCGCTGAGCTGCTGCTGTTCGATCGCGGGCAGGACATCGGTGCTGAATTGCAGGGCCAGTTCACTCTGCCAACGCCATGGGTGCTCGGCAGGGCCTTGGCGCAGGTGCAGGAGGTTGGCGCGGTACTTTGTGAAGTCCGGACGGGGCGCACGCTTGTTGTGGTGGGGCTGGTCGGCGCCGAACCAGTCCACGCCCTTGCTCACGCCCAGGTACAGGTTCCATAGCCCGCTCTCCAGCCACAGCAGATTGAGGCCGGCATCGACGGTACTCAGGGTCGGGCTCTGCAGCGCCAGTACCACCGGGCCAAAGCGGTTGGTCAATGCCTTGCGGTCCACGCGGGTGCTGGCGCTGAGCATGCCTTGGCGATTGCGCCAGAGCACACGCTCCGCGCCAAGGCCGAAAAACTCGTTCTCGCCATTGCTGCTGTAGCGGGTCCGGGGCACCGGGGCACTGTAGCGCATCTGGCTGGCGTTGAGGCTGAAGGTCCAGGGACCGTGAGGCAGGCTGTAATGGAGGCTCAAGCCTTCGGTTTGTCCTGGTGCTTCGAAAACGGTCCGGTTGAACGACAGGCGCAGGTCGTCGTTCAAACCCAGCGGGCTGTCCAGGCCCAGGCCCAGGTTCAGGCGATGGCGGCCGGTCGTTTCACCGCCACGGTTGTCGATGCTGGCGTCCAGGTGCACGCGTGAGCAGACCTGCCGAGGTTCGATCACGACGCGGGTCCCCCCTTGCAACTCCCCAGGCAGCAGGGCCATTTCCAGGTCGTAGGCGCGCAGACGATTAAGTTGGTCGAGGCCTTGCTCAAGATCCGGCAAATGCAGGGGGCGGCCGAGTGTGCCTGGAAACGCGTTGCCCAGTGACAGGGGCAGGCCCTGGTCAGTGATTTCGATCGATTCTATGAAGCCCTCGACAATCACGATATCCAGTGGGGCGCCATGTTCAGGGGGGCGTGCAACGTAGGGGCGGCTGGTGGGATAGCCGGCCTGCACGTACTGCTGGGTGATTGCCTTGAGCAATCGGTCGATTTCTGCTGCGCCCATGCATGAGGACGACAAGGCGCGTACGGTGGGTTCAAGGTGCTGGGACCGAAGTGTTCGGTTGCCCGCCAGTCGCACGCCACTCACTGCCCAGCAGCGTTGACCCTGTTCGGTGGACGGTGTTTCGCTTCGGTGTGCTCTGTCGATGGGCCGTGAATGTTCCCAGCGTTCGAGTCGTCGGTCCTGTTCCAGTTTTCGCAGTGACTGCTGTTGGTCGCGTAGGTCCTGGCCGGCCGGATCGATCCAGCGTGGAGCCGCTACTACCGCCGATGGGCAGGCCAGGAAGATACTGGCGAGCAGAATGCTCGCGGCTCGGTATGAGACGCGGCTGAAAGTGCGGGTGTTCATGGGTCTGGGTCCGATACCGGTCCTCGCCAGCTCGGCGATTCAGGGTTGGATGGGGAGGTGCAGCGGCCTGTGGGCCGCTGCTTGCCAGGTGTTCGCGCCTCAGCGCTTGCGGCCCTGCTCAATTTGCGAGACGTACTCGGTGGTGGTGTCGTGGCCACTGCTTTCGTACGGCTTGTTGTTGCTGTTGCCTTCACCCTTGCCATGGAACAGGCTGGTTAAGAAACCGACCGCACTCTTTGTCAGGCCCCCTGGCGTCAGGTCTACGTTGACCTTGGTATCCTCCTGATAGTCGCGGCCGCTGAGGTTCTGTCGGGTAATGCTGCTCCCGACGTCGACCTTGCCATCGCTGGCCTGTACTTTGGCGCCGACAAGATGGGTTGTGCCCCCGACGCCCAGGTCGATGCCCTGTGTGCCGGAGAGGGTGGTCTGTTGTGTGACGGTATCGTCAAGCTTCCTGGAGAGGCCTCCCTTGATTGCCGGCGTGACCTTGTCGGTGACCGTGCTCCAGAGCGCACTGACGATTTCGCCGATGTCGCCTTTGTCGAAGGCGTCCGCCAGTGATGGCTTGGCATCACCGGAAGCGTCTGCGGCGTCTTTCTGGTTCATTTTGATATCGGCATTGAGAGCCTTGGCGTCAGTCTGGTTCTTGCGACTTGCCACCAGCAGATCGCCACCGATTTCGCCTGCGACATGATGGGCTTCGACCTGGGCACCTTCGATACGGGTATCGCCTTTACTCTGTAACTCGACTGTGTCGGCGCGCAGACGGCTGTCGCTCCAGGTCGTGTTGTTGCGCGTGTCCAGTTCAAGCTGGACCAGGGCGTTCGCGCCTCCCAGTCCTATTGCTGAAAGCTTGGCTCCGGCGCCGAGGGTGATATCGAGGTTGTCGTGTTGTTCGGTGTTGCCTGCGGCTTCGATCAACACGCCACCATTGCGAGCCTCGAGGCCGATCTTCCGAGCACTGGCCTGCAACCCTTGCACATTGAGGGCAGCATCATTGCTGGCCAGGCTTGTGAGCTGCACCGCCCCGTTACTGTCGAACGTCGCGCCGACGGCGGTACGCTTTTCCTGGCTGGTCCGGGCAAAGGTGCCTTCAGCGCCCAGACCGCCACCCACAGCGCTCCCCGAGCCATCCAGTTTGCCACCCCAGGTACCGCCCACCTTGGTTTCGGTATCGCTGGCTGCGGCCACGGTCAGCAGCCCCTCACTGTGCAGCGTGATATCGCCGGTGGCCACGGTGCCGCTACCGATGCGCGTTCCCTCCAGACGCAGGTCGCCATGGCTGGAGAGCCCAACCTCATGCTTGCTGTCGATTTGCGCGACTCGCGCCTTGCTGTTCTGAGCCTCGTGCGTGTGGTGTTTGAGAGTACCCTGCGCCCCGCCATTGGCTCCGATCAGGTTGACACCCGCCTTCAGCGCCAGGCCTGCGTCCAGTGTCGTGGTTTTCTCCACGGTGCGGTCATGAACAGCCGCCAGTGTCAGGTCACCTTGGCTATCCAGGCGCACCGCACCCTCGCCGCCGTCGATGCGGGTACCCTCGTAGTGTCCGTTACCCGTGAGCGCCACCTGAACCCCATGCTTGCCCTGCAGACTGCCAACGCGGGCGAGCGTGGTTTCTCCCAGGCTCGCCTCGGAGCCCCCATGCCCTTCAAGCGTGCCGTTGACATCCGTCAAGGTCTTGCTGTCCACGCGCAGGTTACCGCCTGCGTTGACGCGGCTTGTTTCACGGGTAGTGCGATCACTGGCGGCCAGCATCTGGTGTTCGCCCGCCACGATCCGCAGATCACCCGCCTTGGCGTTGTAGTCGGTGCCCTCGTCCTTGATGCTGTCATAGGCCTGAACGATGACTCGACCTGCTTCGAATGTGCTGACCTGCGCCGTGCTGGTGGTGTCCCTCTGCTTGAGCGACTGGTGCTCCAGGGCCAGCTTTGCCTCCAGGTTTGGCTTCTGCGAATCGTTGAGCGTCGATTCGGCTTTCTGGCCTGTAGCCAACTGGCGCAAATGGTTGAAGGCGTACTTGGCGCGATCTGTGACGTATGCATAGTCGGTACTGACACCCAGGCCTCCATCCCACTTGCTCAGGAGGGTCTCGCGTACCGTGGTGTCGGCTGCCGCCTGGTTGTCGATCGTGTCAGCATTTATTTCCAGCGATCCTTGCGCCTGCACCTGGGCGGCAGAGGTAACCAGCTTTGCGGCATCGATCTTCATGTCACCGCTTGATTTCAGCGTGCTGCGTTGAACGGTGGACTGACTTTGGAGCTCGACGGTCGGACCCTGGTAGCCGTCGATGCTCACGCCGACACGCTCGGTCCCGATGGTGGCGCTCAGCGCCGCGCCGCGGGTGGTGTCGAGGGTGTGTCTGCTCTCGTTATCGTAGGCCGCTGCAAGTTCGATGTCGTTGGCGTTGGCGGTGAGACTGCCGGCATTCGCTTGAACCTCGGAGCCCTTGAGCGTCAGCTTGCGAGCACTGGCCAAGGAAACGGTGCCGGCACTGACCGAACTCGCCACCTGGCGAGTCAAGGCTGTATTTTCATCCTTGTGCAAATGCTCGTAACCGATTTTCGCGGAGTACTGGCCTGAATCCGTTGCCGTTTCCCTGGCGCTGGCAACGAAGTCGCGAACACCAGTGATGCGATGACCCTGGTCGTTTTCCTCGGCGCTTTCAATGGTCAAGTCGCCCTTGCTGTCCAGCTGGAGGTGGTGCTTGGCATTGAGGTGTGAGCCACTGACCTGCATGTCGCTGCCGGCATGCGCAACGAGTTTGTTGCCCTTGAGCGTGCTGGCTTTGACCTGCTCTGTGTGCGACGTGCCGTCAGTGTCTGTGCGGTCAAGGTAAATGGTGTGGCTGTGCTGTTCCTTGGTATCGCGGCTTTCCAGGCCGGCGCCGATCGTCATCTTGTTGCCACTGCGCAGGTTCAGGGTGCTTCCTGCTTCAAGCTGTGCGGCGCTCAGCGTCAGGTCATTACCTGCCAGCAGGTCCAGATCGTCCTGCGCCACAAGGCGACTGCTCACAATCTTGCGATCGGTGGTCTCGGTAAGGCCCTTGCGGCTTTCGGTGGTGACGAACCAACTCTTCTTCACCCAGTCGACAGGGTCCTTCTGCAAGGTTTCGCGGGTAATGGTATCGAGCGTCAGGTTCTTCCCAGCGTTGAGCTCGACTTGCCGGCCCTTGCCATTGGCCGCAGTGAACTGCAAATCGTGCGCAGCGCTCAGCGCCAGCTTGCCGTTGCTGCTGGTGAGGTTGGTCTGGAGTAGTTCGTCGCCTTGCACCACCAGGTTACCGGCTGACTGGATGCTCAGGTCACCACGTTCCGCGTGCAGGTTCATCCCACCGATCTGCACACCCGCGCCCTCGGCAGTGCTCACGATGCGAATCTGACCGGCGCGCATCGAGCCGAGCAGGCTGGCGTCAATGGATCCGGATACGCCTGGCAGATGCTGCAGCACTGCGCGGTTTTCGGCATCGACAGTATTACGTCCGACGGTGAGGTTCAGGTCGTCCTTGGCCAACAGCAAGCCTTTGGCATCGATACGTGGCGCGATAAGCGCCAAGGCGCCTTCGCCATTGCTCAGCCCACGCCCCAGCACATTGAGGGCGCCGCGGGCATCACGGCTGTCGAGATGTTTGACCTGCCCATCCTGGACGTGCGCATTACCTACCACGAAGCCCGCGCGGGTCGTATTGATGAAGCTGCCACCGTTGACCGTGATGCCGTTGGGATTGGCAAGCAGGTAATCGGCTTTCTGCCCGAAGATTTCCTGCGCGCCTTCGATTTTCGAGGCGTTCTGGCTGATGACCTCGTTGAGGATGGTCGAGGCGGCCTGGCCTTGGAACTGCGGGTTGGCGCCGAGCTGGCCGGCCAGTTGCGATTGCCCGGCCTGCAGGGCGTTGTTCAACACCAGACCTTGCCTGCCGACGTTGTAGTCGAGGAACTGATTGTGCGACAGGCCGCTGGCATTGGGTGCGACGATGTCGATCACCGGAACGCCGTGGCCATTGTCGATGATCGGGGTACCGCCAGGGCCCGGCGCCGGGGTCAGGGCGCCTTGCGCTTGGACCTGGGTGGTGCCCAGCAGGGCGAGAAAGACAGCCCAGCGTAAAGTGTCGGGACTGGTTTTGTGAGCAGGATTTTGCATGAGAACCTCGCAAGTGATGTACGAAATCGAGTAATCATTTGCGGGAATTTTAAGAAGACTGTTGATGGCGTTTATGTGGCTCAATGCCATCACTTTGTGGGAAGGAATGCTCTTTGTCGCGTAGGAAAAGTGAGCAGATATCTACAGAAACGGAGTTTGACGGCGAAAGAGAAAGGCCTGCCCTGCGTGAGCAGGACAGGCCTTCGTCGTAATCGGATGTGTCGAGAGGATCAGGGCCGGATTTCGATCAGCGTGCCGTCCTTGACCATGCTCCACACCTCGCGCATGTCGTCATTGCGCATGGCGATGCAGCCCTCGGTCCAGTCGAGGGTGTGGAAGTACCACTCGGGGTACTCCTCGTTGATCGGCGTGCCGTGGATCATGATCATGCTGCCGGCGGGCACGCCTTCGCTGCGGGCCTTGGCGGCGTCGGTGATGTTCGGGTAGGAGATGTGCATGGCCAGGTTGTAGCGGTCGCTGACCTTGCGCCAGTCAAGCCAGTACAGCCCTTCGGGGGTCTTCTTGTCGCCCTCGCGCTGCTTGGCGCCCTTGGGCTGCTTGCCCAGGGAGATGCGGTAGGTCTTGAGCGGCTCGCCGCGGCTGATCAACTGCAGGCGGCGTTCGGACTTGATCACCAGCACCTTGTCGATCAGCCGTTCCTGCTGGGCGCCGCCAGTGGCGGGCTGGGCCGGCGACTGCACGGCCGACGGTGTCTTGCGGATGATGGTCTCGGTGAAGGCGGCTTGCGACACCGAGGCGACACTGAGGCAGAAGAGGGCAAGCAGCCAGCGCATGAAACCGTATCCCTGAAGACTTAAATGGTGGGCGACGAAACGTTCATCGGCGGCAGGTATTCATGGCCTATGGGGTAGTGCTGCCTGATGCGGTCGCGATAATAGCATTCTAGTGTGCGTGTGACGGTGCGGAAAGCCAGCTCGCCCCAGGGGATCTCGTGTTCCTCGAACAGGCGCACCTCCAGGCTCTCGATGCCCACGGCGAAGTCCAGGTCGGCCAGCTCGGCACGGAAGAACACGTGTACCTGGTTGATGTGCGGCAGGTCGAACAGCTGGTACAGGCTCATCTCGGCTACCCGGGCGCAGGCCTCCTCGACGGTTTCGCGACGGGCGGCGGCATCCAGGGTCTCGCCGTTCTCCATGAACCCGGCGGGCAAGGTCCAGAAGCCCCGGCGCGGCTCGATGGCGCGGCGGCACAGCAGCACCTGGGAACGCCAGGTGGGCAGCACCCCGGCGACGATGTTGGGGTTCTGGTAGTGGATGGTCTGGCAATGGTCGCAGACATACCGCAGGCGGCTGTCGCCTTCGGGGATCCGCTGGGTGACCGGTTGGCCGCACGCGCTGCAGAATTTCATGCTTACATTCATTCCAATGGGGTCGGACTATCTTGGCGCGCCCGGCCCGCCCACCGCAAGCGGCCTGCGGGCGGGGCTTGGGTGCCTCGCGGCTTTGGTGCATCATGCAGGGCAGGCCTTGGACACGAGAGTGCGTAATGCTGGACGAGCTTCTTCGCCGAATGAGCAACCATACCCCCGCGTCACTGGAGACGGACCGCCGTTTCCCAGAAGCGGCGGTGTTGTTGCCCATTACCCGTAGCGAAGAGCCGGAGCTGGTGCTGACCCTGCGCGCCCAGGGCCTGTCGACCCACGGCGGCGAAGTTGCCTTTCCAGGCGGTCGGCGCGATCCGGAAGACCCCGACCTGGTGTTCACCGCCCTGCGCGAGGCCGAGGAAGAAATCGGCCTGCCGCCCGGGCTGGTCGAGGTGATCGGGCCGCTGAGCCCGGTGATCTCGTTGCACGGCCTGAAGGTGACACCGTTCGTCGGTTTGATCCCCGACTATGTCGAGTACCGCGCCAATGACGCCGAAATCGCCGCAGTGTTCACCGTGCCGCTGGCGTTCTTCCGTCAGGATCCCCGTGATCACACCCATCGCATCGACTACCAGGGGCGCAGCTGGTACGTGCCCAGCTACCGTTACGGCGACTACAAGATCTGGGGCTTGTCGGCGATCATGATCGTCGAACTGGTCAACCTGCTGTTCGATGCCGGCATCAGCCTGCACCAGCCACCCGAGCGTTTCATCAAGAACTGAGCGGGGTACACCCCGCCACCGCGTTCAACCGTGAGGAGCGATACATGAAATACCGCCTGGGCGACCTGCGGGTCGAGACCCATCCCGAGAGCTGGACCGCGCCCAACGCCACGCTGATCGGCAAGGTGCGCCTGCAGGCGCGTGCCAGCGTCTGGTTCGGCGCGGTGCTGCGCGGCGACAACGAGCTGATCGACATCGGCGAGGACAGCAACGTCCAGGACGGCACGGTGATGCACACCGACATGGGTGCGCCGCTGACCATCGGCCGTGGCGTGACCATCGGCCACAACGCCATGCTGCACGGCTGCACGGTCGGGGACTACAGCCTGATCGGCATCAACGCGGTGATTCTCAATGGGGCGCGGATCGGCAAGCATTGCATCATCGGCGCCAATGCGCTGATCCCCGAAGGCAAGGAAATTCCCGACGGTTCGCTGGTGATGGGCTCGCCGGGCAAAGTGGTGCGCGAGCTTACCGAGCAGCAGAAGCGCATGCTCGAGGCCAGCGCCGCGCACTACGTGCACAACGCCCAGCGCTATGCGCGTGAGCTGGTGATCGATGAAGACTGACGAACGGCCCGTGGCCTCGCCCTGCGTCAGCATCTGCGCGCTGGACGAGCAGGATATCTGCACCGGGTGCCAGCGCACGGTGGACGAGATCACCCGCTGGGGGCGGATGGACAACGAGCAGCGCCGGGAGGTGCTCAAAAAATGCCATGAGCGGGCGCTGGCGGCGGGGCTGGTGATTGGTCTGTAACACGGGACGCCGGTGGTGTGGGAGCGGGCTTGTCCCGCGATGGGGCCGGCGCTAATCTGTGCGGCTGGCCCACCGAACGCAAAGACCATGTTCTATCTCATCGCCTACATCAGCAGCGTGGTGCTGATCAACTACGCCTTTTCCAGCGCGCCGCACCTGGACGTGATCTGGTCCGCCTGGGGCGGATTGGTGTTCATCCTGCGCGACATGGTGCAGACCCGCTACGGCCACGGCGCGTTGCTGGCCATGCTGGCGGCGCTGGTGCTGTCCTACGCGACGTCGGAGCCGGCCATCGCCCTGGCCAGCGCCACCGCGTTCTTCGTCTCCGAGCTGATCGACTGGCTGGTGTTCAGCGTCACCCGACGGCCTTTGCGTGACCGCCTGTGGCTGAGTTCGGCGCTGAGCATCCCGGTCGACACCTTCATCTTCTTCGGCATGATCGGCGCGCTGACCCCGGCGGTGATCGGCACGGCGCTGGCCTCGAAGTTCGCCGGGGTAACGGCGGTCTGGTTGATCATGGCCTGGCGGGCACGGCGCGCGGTGGCCACATCCTGATGTAGAATACCGGTCCATTTTTCAGCGGGCGGCAGCCAGCGTGGCGCGGCCCCGGACGCCTTCGAGGACCTGAAATGACCCGTATCGGAACCCCATTGTCGCCCACCGCGACCCGTGTACTGCTGTGCGGCTGCGGCGAACTGGGCAAGGAAGTGGTGATCGAGCTGCAGCGCCTGGGTGTCGAGGTGATTGCCGTGGACCGTTACGCCAACGCGCCGGCCATGCAGGTCGCGCACCGCAGCCATGTGATCAACATGCTCGACGGCGTCGCCCTGCGCGCGGTGATCGAGGCTGAGAAACCGCACTACATCGTGCCCGAGATCGAGGCCATCGCCACCGCCACCTTGGTCGAGCTGGAAAACGAAGGCTTCAACGTGGTGCCCACCGCCCGCGCCACCCAGCTGACCATGAACCGCGAAGGCATCCGCCGCCTGGCGGCCGAAGAGCTCGACCTGCCGACTTCGCCGTATCACTTCGCCGACACCTACGAGGACTACGCCAAGGCCGTGGCCGACCTGGGCTACCCGTGCGTGGTCAAGCCGGTGATGAGCTCCTCGGGCAAGGGCCAGAGCCTGCTGCGTGGCGACGATGACCTGCGAAAAGCCTGGGACTACGCCCAGGAAGGTGGCCGCGCCGGCAAGGGCCGGGTGATCATCGAGGGCTTCATCGACTTTGAGTACGAGATCACCCTGCTGACCGTGCGCCATGTGGGCGGCACCACTTTCCTCGCGCCGGTCGGTCACCGTCAGGAGAAGGGCGACTATCAGGAGTCCTGGCAACCCCAGGCCATGAGCCCGAAGGCCTTGGCCGAGTCGCAGCGGGTGGCCCAGGCGGTCACCGACGCGTTGGGCGGGCGTGGTCTGTTCGGCGTGGAGCTGTTCGTCAAGGGCGACCAGGTGTGGTTCAGCGAGGTCTCGCCGCGTCCGCACGACACCGGCCTTGTGACCCTGATCTCCCAGGACCTGTCGCAGTTCGCCCTGCATGCCCGGGCCATTCTCGGCCTGCCGATCCCGGTGGTGCGCCAGTTCGGTCCATCGGCCTCGGCGGTGATCCTGCCGGAAGGCCAGTCGCAGCAGACCAGCTTCGCCAACCTCGGCGCCGCCCTGAGCGAGCCGGATACCGCCATTCGCCTGTTCGGCAAGCCGGAGATCAACGGCACCCGCCGCATGGGCGTGTGCCTGGCTCGCGACGAGTCGGTCGAGGCCGCCCGGGCCAAGGCGACCCGTGCTTCGCAAGCCGTGAAAGTCGAGTTCTGACCTGAAACGATCGCGGGGCAAGCCCGCTCCCACGCCAGTATCAGCCTGGCGTGGGAGCGGGCTTGCCCCGCGATTGCTTCAAAGCTCGGTATTGCGCGTCTCTTTCAGGCACAACACGGCAATCAGGCTGATCACCGCCGCCACTGACACATACCCTCCCACCCAGCTCAATCCCCCCATGCTCACCAGCTTCTGGGCAAAGAACGGTGCCGCCGAGGCGCCGACGATACCGCCCAGGTTGTAGGCCGCCGAGGCGCCGGTGTAGCGCACATGGGTCGGGAACAGCTCGGGCAGCAGCGCGCCCATCGGCGCGAAGGTCACCCCCATCAGGAACAGCTCGATGGCCAGGAACAGCGCCACGCCCGTGGTAGAGCCCGAGGTCAGCAGCGGTTCCATGGTGAAACCCGAGGCGATCGCCAGCAGGCCGCCGACCACCAGCACCGGCTTGCGCCCGTAACGGTCGCTGAGCCAGGCCGACAGCGGCGTGGCCAGGGCCATGAACACCACCGCGAAGCACAGCAGGCCGAGGAAGGTCTCGCGACTGTAGCCGAGGGTGGTCACGCCATAGCTGAGCGAGAATACCGTGGAGATGTAGAACAGCGCATAGCACACCACCATGGCCGCGGCGCCCAGCAGGGTCGGCAGCCAGTAGCGGGCGAACAGGTCGACCACCGGCATCTTCACCCGTTCGTGACGGGCGACCGCCTTGGCGAACACCGGGCTTTCCTCCAGCTTCAGGCGCACGTACAGGCCGACCAGCACCAGCGCCGCGCTGAGCAGGAACGGAATGCGCCAGCCCCATTCGCGGAACTGCTCGTCGCTGAGCACCAGGGCCAGGGTGAGGAACAGGCCGTTGGCGGCGAGAAAGCCGATCGACGGGCCCAGCTGCGGGAACATGCCGAACCAGGCGCGCTTGCCCTGTGGCGCGTTCTCGGTGGCCAGCAGCGCCGCGCCGCCCCATTCGCCGCCCAGCCCCAGGCCTTGGCCGAAGCGGAGCAGGCAAAGGATGATCGGCGCCCAGACGCCGATGCTGTCATAGCCGGGCAGCACGCCGATCAGCGTGGTGGACACGCCCATCAGCAGCAGCGAGGCGACCAGCGTCGACTTGCGCCCGATGCGGTCGCCAAAGTGGCCGAACAGCGCCGAGCCCAGCGGGCGGGCGAGGAAGGCGATACCAAAGGTGAGAAAGGCCGCGAGCATCTGCGCGGTGCCGGAGCCTGACGGGAAGAATACCGGCCCGATCACCAGCGCGGCGGCGGTGGCGTAGACGTAGAAATCGTAGAACTCGATGGCGGTGCCGATGAAACTGGCGGTGGCCACCCGGGCCGGCGAATTGACCGGTGTTGCCGAGGCAGGTTCGGCGTAGGTGCTGCTGGTAGTCATGCGAAGGTCCCTGACAGTCATGCTCCATGGGGCACGGCCCATGTGACGGGCACACGGGAGCCGGAGCGTATTGTTGTTGGTCGCGCGACTGACGATAGCCCAGGGGATAGGCGGTGAGCGGTTGCTGTTCGGGGTGCTGAAGCAGGACCGCGGGGCGTGTCAGTGGTGCGGACTGGCCGTCGGGCGCTGGGTGCGGATAGCGGGCGGGACGGCAGGGCTGGGTAAGCGTGTTTCGAGTATAGCTAGCGAGTCAGTGTCCAGACCAGTACCTTGCTCGCGCAATTATCCTCGGTTTCGAGGATTTCCAGCCGATATCTGCCAATTTTGAGACATACCGCGCTTGCCGGGATGCTTTCCAATGCCTCGGTGACCAGCCCGTTGAGGGTTTTCGGCCCGCCGTCGCAGGGCAGGTGCCAGCCAAGGGTGCGGTTGATCTCGCGCAGCGAGGCCGTCCCCTCGATGACGAAGCGGCCATCGGGTTGGGGGTGGACGTGAGGGTTGTCCAGGCTCTGCTCGTCCTCGAACTCGCCGACGATCTCCTCGAGGATATCCTCCAGGGTGACGATGCCCAGCACCTCGCCGTACTCGTCCACCACCACGCCCATGCGCCGCTGCTGCTTGTGGAAGTTCAGCAACTGCATCTGCAGCGGGGTGCTTTCGGGGACGAAGTAGGGTTCGTAACAGGCCGCCTGGAGTTTCTCAGGGGTCAGCTCGGCTCGCGGCAGCAGGTGGCTGATCAGCTTGGTGTTGAGTACCGCTTCGACCTGGTTGATGTCGTTGTGGTAGACCGGCAGGCGGGTGTGACGGCTGACGATCAGTTGCTCGATGATGCGTTCGATGGGGTCGTCGAGGTTGATGCCGTCGACTTCGTTTCGTGGCACGAGGATGTCGTTGACGGTGATCTTGTCCAGTGCCTGCAGGCCTTCGAGCAGGCCGTGGCGGGTGCTGTCAGTCGGGCCGTCCTGGTCGAAGTCGTCGTCTGCTTGCGGATGCAGGGCCACCGCCGTGGGTTGCGCGCGGAACGGGCGCAGGATCTGCTTGGCGCAGCCGTCGAGCAGGCAGCCCAGCGGCTGCAGCAGCGCCAGCGGCCATTTAAGCAGGTTATCGCCCAGACTCAGGAAGGCTTGCGGGTCGCGGCGGGCCAGGCGGCGTGGCAGGTAGTCGGCGAGCACCAGCAGGGTGAAGGCGGCCCCGAGGCCCGCCAGCCAGAAACCGTGCTCACCGTCGTAGCGCTGGCCGATCAGGCAGGCCAGGCCCAGCACCAGCAACTTGCCGAGGCTGGCGCCGAGCACCAGGCCCTGGGCGGGGAGAGTGGCGTCGCCCTGGCCAGTGGCTTGCTGGCGGGCGCTGTCGACCGCGGTGAACAACGCCGACCACAGCAGCGCCAGTGCGATGATGCCGAGCAGCGGGGCGTACGGCAGGGTGTCCATGGGCGACCGTCAGATATGCAGGATGAATTCGCGGACCAGCTTGCTGCCGAAATAGGCCAGCATCAGCAGGCAGAAGCCGGCCAGGGTCCAGCGGATAGCCTTGTGCCCGCGCCAGCCGAGGCGGGTACGGCCCCACAGCAGCACGCTGAACACGACCCAGGCCACGCAGGCCAGCAGGGTCTTGTGCACCAGATGCTGGGCGAACAGGTTGTCGAGGAACAGCCAGCCGGAGATCAGCGACAGCGACAGCAGCACCCAGCCGGCCCAGAGGAAGCCGAACAGCAGGCTTTCCATGGTCTGCAGCGGCGGGAAGTTGCGGATCAGCCCGGACGGATGCTTGTGTTTGAGCTGGTGGTCCTGCAGCAACAGCAGCAGGGCCTGGAACACGGCGATGGTGAACAGGCCGTAGGCCAGGATCGACAGCAGGATGTGCGCGAGAATGCCGGGCTCTTCGTTGATCAGCGGCACCGTGCCGGGCGGGGCGAACTGGGCCAGCAGCGCGGTCACCGCGCCAAGCGGGAACAGCAGCACCAGCAGGTTCTCCACCGGGATGCTCAGGCAGGCGAGCAGGGTCAGGCCGATCACCGCCACGGCGATCAGGCTGGCGGCGCTGAAGAAGTCCAGGCTCAGGCCCAGGGGCGTGATCAGCTGGAAGAACAGGGCGCCGCCCTGGGCGACCACCGCCAACGTGCCGAGCAGGCCCAGCAGCCGTTTGTCGGCGCGGGCGCCACGGGCCAGCCCGGTGGCCTGGTAGACGGACGCGGCCAGATAGAGGAAGGCAGCGAGCAGATTGGGGATGAGGCTGGGTGAAGAGAACATAAGTCCTGGCAGGCAAGCCCTAAAGGGACGGAGTTTGGCATAGATCGCGGTGGGCAAGGAAGACTGCGTGTCAATCGTGGGGCTAGCCGGTGGTCCCGAGCGAGGTGTGCGTAGGAAGCAGTCTCCGCTATAATCGCCGCCTTGCTCTGCCCGGCGCGTGTACATGTTCACCTGGGCATCTGAAAAACCTCGGCTTCACTGGGCCTGAAAGGATCACCATGTTCGAAAACCTGACCGACCGCCTGTCACAGACGCTACGCCATGTCACCGGCAAGGCCAAGCTGACCGAAGACAACATCAAGGACACGCTGCGCGAAGTGCGCATGGCCCTGCTCGAGGCCGACGTCGCCCTGCCGGTGGTCAAGGATTTCGTCAACAGCGTCAAGGAGCGCGCGGTCGGCACTGAGGTGTCGCGCAGCCTGACGCCAGGCCAGGCCTTCGTGAAGATCGTCCAGGCCGAGCTGGAAAGCCTGATGGGCGCGGCCAACGAAGAGCTGACGCTCAACGCCGCGCCGCCTGCCGTGGTGCTGATGGCCGGTCTGCAAGGTGCCGGTAAGACCACCACCGCCGGCAAGCTGGCGCGTCACCTGAAAGAGCGCAAGAAGAAGAGCGTGATGGTGGTGTCGGCCGACGTCTACCGTCCGGCGGCGATCAAGCAGCTCGAAACCCTGGCTAACGATATCGGGGTGACCTTCTTCCCGTCCGATATCAGCCAGAAGCCAGTGGCCATCGCCGAGGCGGCGATCCGCGAGGCCAAGCTCAAGTTCATCGACGTGGTGATCGTCGATACCGCCGGTCGCCTGCATGTCGACGCCGACATGATGGACGAGATCAAGGCCCTGCATGCTGCGGTCAAGCCGATCGAGACCCTGTTCGTGGTCGACGCCATGACCGGCCAGGACGCGGCCAACACCGCCAAGGCCTTCGGCGACGCCCTGCCGCTGACCGGCGTGGTGCTGACCAAGGTCGACGGCGACGCCCGTGGCGGTGCCGCGCTGTCGGTGCGCGCCATCACCGGCAAGCCGATCAAGTTCATCGGCATGGGCGAGAAAACCGAGGCCCTGGAACCGTTCCACCCTGATCGCATTGCCTCGCGCATCCTTGGCATGGGCGATGTGCTCAGCCTGATCGAGCAGGCCGAGCAGAGCATCGACAAGGCCAAGGCCGACAAGCTGGCCAAGAAGCTGAAGAAGGGCAAGGGCTTCGATCTCGAGGACTTCCGCGACCAACTGCAGCAGATGAAGAACATGGGCGGTCTCGGCGGCCTGATGGACAAGCTGCCGAGCATCGGTGGCGTGAACCTGTCGCAGATGGGCAATGCCCAGGGCGCGGCCGAGAAGCAGTTCAAGCAGATGGAGGCGATCATCAACTCCATGACGCCGGCCGAGCGTCGCGACCCCGACCTGATCAGCGGTTCGCGCAAGCGCCGCATCGCCCTCGGTTCCGGCACCCAGGTGCAGGACATCGGTCGCTTGATCAAGCAGCACAAGCAGATGCAGAAGATGATGAAGAAATTCTCCGCCAAGGGCGGCATGGCCAAGATGATGCGTGGCCTTGGCGGGATGCTGCCGGGTGGCGGCATGCCGAAACTGTAAAAGAATCCGGCGGGCTTCCTTATATGAGGAAGTCTGCCAGACCCCCGCTATGGCGGGATCATGGCCGCCGCGAGGTGGCCCAAACCGGCAGAACTGATCGGCAGGCCCCGGCATTGCCGAAAAAGGCATTTGCAAATGTCCGTGTATTCCCCGAGAATATGCGGCCTTTTGGGCACCCGTGTGCCCATTGGGCATTCAGTTTTGCAGCACCGACTATAGGAACGATGTTCACATGGTAACCATTCGTCTGGCCCGTGGCGGCTCGAAAAAGCGCCCATTCTACCACCTGACCGTGACCAACTCGCGTAACGCCCGTGACGGCCGTTTCGTTGAGCGCGTTGGCTTCTTCAACCCGATCGCATCGGGCGCCGAAGTCAAGCTGTCGGTCAACCAAGAGCGCGTCACCTACTGGCTGAGCCAGGGCGCACAGCCGTCTGAGCGTGTTGCTCAGCTGCTGAAGGAAGCTGCCAAGGCTGCAGCCTGAGCAGTATGAACGCGACGCCAGAAAAGGCTGACGACCTCATCGTCGTTGGCAAGATTTTTTCGGTTCACGGCGTTCGCGGCGAGGTGAAGGTGTATTCCTTTACCGATCCGATTGAAAACCTGTTGGATTATCCGCGCTGGACGCTCAAGCACGAAGGCAAGGTAAAACAGGTCGAGCTGGTCAGCGGTCGTGGCTCCCAGAAGGGCCTGGTCGTAAAACTCAAAGGCCTCGATGATCGTGATGAAGCCCGTCTTCTGAGCGGTTACGAAATCTGCATACCGCGGAGCCTTTTGCCCAACCTGGCAGCCGACGAGTACTACTGGTACCAGTTGGTGGGCCTGAAGGTCATCAATCAGGACGAACAGCTGTTCGGCAAGATCGATCACCTGTTGGAGACCGGCGCGAACGATGTAATGGTGGTCAAACCCTGCGCAGGCAGCCTGGATGATCGCGAGCGTCTGTTGCCCTATACCGGGCAATGCGTGCTGGCAATCGACCTGGAAGCAGGCGTAATGCGGGTTGAGTGGGACGCGGACTTCTAGACGATGGGTAACCTTCGCGTAGACGTCATCACGTTGTTCCCCGAGATGTTCTCGGCCATCACGGAGTACGGCATTACCAGCCGCGCGGTGAAACAGGGGTTGCTGCAAGTGACCTGCTGGAATCCGCGGGACTACACCACAGATCGCCACCACACCGTGGACGATCGGCCGTTTGGCGGTGGTCCGGGCATGGTGATGAAGATCAAGCCTCTGGAAGACGCCCTGGTTAGCGCCAGGCAGGCGACCGGAGCATCGGCAAAGGTGATCTACCTTTCGCCACAAGGCCGCAAGCTGACCCAGCAAGCGGTCAAAGGCCTGGCCGAACAGGAATCGTTGATCCTGATCGCCGGTCGTTATGAAGGCATCGACGAGCGCTTTATCGAGGCTCATGTCGATGAGGAGTGGTCGATTGGCGACTATGTGCTTTCCGGTGGCGAGCTGCCGGCCATGGTACTGATCGATGCGGTTACACGGCTGCTGCCCGGAGCTTTAGGGCATGTGGACTCGGCGGAGGAAGACTCTTTCACCGACGGTCTGCTGGATTGCCCGCATTACACCCGACCCGAGGTGTATGCGGATCAGCGTGTTCCCGACGTGTTGCTAAGTGGCAACCATGCACATATCCGGCGTTGGCGGATGAAGCAGTCCCTTGGTAGGACCTTCGAACGACGCGCCGATCTTCTGGAAAGTCGCTCGCTTTCTGGAGAAGAGAAGAAGCTGCTCGAGGAATACATCCGCGAGCGGGACGATAGTTAAACGTATCGATGGTGGATCAAGTATCCATCTTAGGAGCACAGCATGACCAACAAGATCATCCAGCAGCTCGAAGCCGAGCAGATGAGCAAAGAGATCCCGACCTTCGCACCAGGCGACACCGTTGTCGTCCAGGTTAAAGTGAAGGAAGGCGACCGCTCGCGTCTGCAAGCGTTCGAAGGCGTCGTTATCGCCAAGCGTAACCGCGGTCTGAACAGCGCCTTCACCGTGCGCAAGATCTCCAGCGGCGTTGGCGTAGAGCGTACCTTCCAGACCTACAGCCCGCAGATCGACAGCCTGGCCGTGAAACGTCGTGGTGACGTGCGTAAAGCCAAGCTGTACTACCTGCGCGACCTGTCCGGCAAAGCCGCTCGCATCAAGGAAAAACTGTCCTGAGTACAGTTTGCCTGGCGGCCTAGGCCGCCTTGCGAGAAAAAAGCAGCCTTCGGGCTGCTTTTTTGTTTTCTGAAACCCGCCCTTGCGATGTGACCGAAAATGACCACCCGAGACCAGGAAATCCAGCGCCGCACCGAGCTTTCGGTGACCCGCGTGACCAAAGCGGTGTTCCCCAACACCACCAACCACCACAACACCTTGTTCGGCGGTACCGCCCTGGCGTGGATGGACGAAGTGTCGTTCATTGCCGCCACCCGATTCTGCCGGCTGCCACTGGTGACCGTGTCCACCGATCGTATCGACTTCAAGCACCCGATCCCGGCCGGTTCGATCGTTGAGCTGGTGGGCACGGTGATCAAGGTCGGCAACACCAGCCTGCAGGTGCAGGTGGATGTGTTCGTCGAGAACATGTACCTCGACGGGCGGGAGCGGGCGATCCATGGCGTGTTCAGCTTCGTCGCCATCGACGAGGACAAGCGCCCGGTGCCGGTGCTGCCGTTGGCCTGATTGCCGGGCCATTCGTAAGTCAATGCGCTACGGGCTGCTCGGTCAGTTCCGGCTCCACCAGCGCCACCAGTGTCCACCCAGGCTGCGGCTTGAGCGGGTTGTCCGGGCTGGCCACATGCACCCAGCCTTGCCCGTCCCGGGCGAACAGCAGCGTGGCCCGCGGGCCATGCAGGTGCTGGTAGTCGTCCCAGCCGAAGGCCTCGGTCAACGTGGTGCTGTACAGCTCGGCACCCTGGTGCAACAGCTTGGCCAGTTGCCCATAGGTCATCGGGCTCGACCCGAGTAATTGTCCGCGATGTTCCTCGCTGGCCCGATGCTTGTCGCTGCGCTTTTTTTCAAGACCGCTGGCCAGCACGAACAATCGGGCCTGGCCAAAGTCATGGCGAAAGCGCGCGCAGGCCAGGGCGTTGAGCTCGCCCGCCGGTGACAGCCCCAGCAGATGGCCCAGGCCGACCAGGTCGAGGTGGGCGTCGGCGTGCTGCGAGGCGGGGTTGCCGAAGTAGGTCGGCAGGTTGTCCATGCGCGCGGCGCGGATGTTCTCCCAGCTCGAGTCGGTCAGCAGCACCCGGCAACCCAGTTGCTGCAGGGCCTTGGCGATGACCCG
>NZ_NIBE01000050.1:0-29190 GCF_002205115.1 Pseudomonas sp. DrBHI1 | reverse complement strand
CGAGGCGAATGGCGAAAATCGCCGATACGGCCGCCGCCACGATGCCTCGTGGCGCGATCCAGGCCAGCAATGCCCGTTCCCGCCAGCTCAGTGGCGAGCCCAGGGTCGACAGCAGCACGTTAAGCGGTCGCGCCAGCAACTGGATCACCAGCAGCAGTCCCAGTACCGCCGGCCCCAGGGCCAGCAACGCGTGCAGGTCGAGCCGCGCGGCCAGGAGGATGAACAGGCCGGAGATCAGCAGCACGCTGAGGTTTTCCTTGAAATGCAGGATCTGCCGCACGTCCACGCCGGGCATGTTGGCCAGCCACATGCCCATGACCGTGACCGCCAGCAGCCCCGATTCGTGGACGATCTGGTTGGCGGCGATGAAGATGCCCAGCACCGCCGCCAGCGAGGCCAGGTTGTGCAGGTATTCCGGCAACCACTGTTCGCGCATGACCTGCCCGAGCAGCCAGCCACCGGCAACCCCCAGCGCACTGCCGCAGAAGATCACCCCGGCGAAGGTCGCCAGGCTGTGGCTGAGGCCTTCGCCGGCGGCGCTGGCGATGATGAAGCTGTAGACCACCACCGCCAGCAGCGCGCCGATCGGGTCGATGACAATGCCTTCCCAGCGCAGGATGTTGGCGATCGCCGCCTTCGGCCGCACCACCCGTAGCATGGGCACGATCACCGTGGGGCCGGTGACCAGGGTCAGGGTGCCGAACAGGATCGCCAGGGGCCAGTCGAAGCCCAGCAGCCAATGGGTGGCCAGGGCGATCACCAGCCAGGTGCTCAGCGCGCCGACGGTGACCAGGCGGTGCACCACGCTGCCGATCTCGCGCCATTGCGACAGGTGCAGGGTGAGGCTGCCTTCGAACAGGATCAGCGCCACCGCCAGCGACACAAGCGGCATCAGCAGCGGGCCGAACAGCGCCTGCGGCTGCAGCCAGCCCAGCACCGGCCCGGCGAGGATGCCGCACAGCAACAGGAACAGGATCGCCGGCAGTTTCAGGCGCCAGGCCAGCCACTGGCAGAGCAGGGCGGCGGCGCCGATGCCGCCGACACTCAAAAGAATTTGCTGTTCGTTCACGCGGGCTCCCTCTGCATGCCGTGTTATGAAAGACTAAGCGTCATTTCGTCGTTTGCCACCGAGTCTTCATGCCTGCACTGGACCACCCCCTGATCGACCAGTTCCTCGATGCCCTCTGGCTGGAGAAGGGGCTGTCCGACAACACCCGCGCTTCGTATCGCAGCGACCTGGCGCTGTTCAATGGCTGGCTGCAGGAGCACGGCGTGGCACTGCCTGATGCCGGGCGCGAGCTGATCCTCGACCACCTGGCCTGGCGTTTCGACCAGGGCTACAAGCCGCGCTCGACCGCGCGCTTTCTTTCCGGGGTACGCGGGTTCTTCCGTTACCTGCTGCGCGAGCGGCTGGTCGCTGTCGACCCGACGTTGCAGGTGGACATGCCGCAACTGGGCCGGCCCCTGCCCAAGTCGCTGTCGGAGGCCGATGTCGAGGCCCTGTTGCAGGCGCCGGATCTCGGCGAGGCTATCGGCCAGCGCGACCGCGCCATGCTCGAGGTGCTTTATGCCTGTGGCCTGCGGGTGACCGAGCTGGTCAGCCTGACCCTGGACCAGGTCAACCTGCGCCAGGGCGTGCTGCGGGTGATGGGCAAGGGCAGCAAGGAGCGCCTGGTGCCGATGGGCGAGGAGGCGGTGGTGTGGCTCGAACGCTACCTGCGCGATGGCCGCGCCGAGCTGCTCAATGGGCGCCCCAGCGACGTGCTGTTCCCCAGCCAGCGCGGCGAGCAGATGACCCGCCAGACTTTCTGGCACCGTATCAAGCACCAGGCGCGGGTGGCCGGCATCGACAAGCCGCTGTCGCCGCACACGCTGCGCCACGCCTTTGCCACGCACCTGCTCAACCATGGCGCCGACCTGCGCGTGGTGCAGATGCTGCTGGGCCACAGCGACCTGTCCACCACGCAGATCTACACCCATGTGGCCAAGGCCCGGCTGCAGCAGTTGCACGCCGAACACCATCCACGTGGATGAATGCTTTTCATGTTCCGCCGACCGGTGCCTGAGTACCCCTACTGCGCCAGTTTGTTGTGGTAGGCTTGGACGGTTTGTTGCAAGGGCCGAATGTTCGCCACCCGCCAGGGTCAAGCAACGCCCCCACGGCCCCGTCCGCCTTCAGGAGTACCCCATGCGCGTGACCCAGATTTTCGCCGCCGCCGCCCTGGCGCTGGCCAGTACCTTTGCCGTCGCCGCGGCCACCGATGCCAATGCCGGTGCCGAGCAGGCGATCCGCAAGTCCTTGCAGAACCTCGAGCTGGAAGTGCCTGTCGAGAGCGTCAGCAGCAGCCCGCTCAACGGCCTTTACGAAGTCAAACTGCAGGGCGGTCGCGTGCTGTACGCCAGCGCCGACGGCCAGTTCGTCATGCAGGGCTACCTGTTCCAGATCCAGGACGGCAAGCCGGTCAACCTCACCGAGAAGACCGAGCGCCAGGGCATTGCAAAGCTGATCAACGGCATTCCGGTCGGCGAGATGGTGGTCTACCCGGCCAAGGGTGAAACCAAGTCGCATATCACCGTGTTCACCGACACCACCTGCCCGTATTGCCACAAGCTGCACGCCGAAGTGCCGGAGCTCAACCGTCGTGGTATCGAAGTGCGCTATGTCGCCTTCCCGCGCCAGGGGCTGGGTTCGCCGGGTGATGAGCAGTTGCAGGCGGTATGGTGCTCCAGCGATCGCCGCGCGGCGCTGGACAAGATGGTCGACGGCAAGGAGATCAAGGCCGCCAAGTGCGCCAACCCGGTCAGCAAGCAGTTCCAGCTGGGCCAGTCGATTGGTGTAAATGGCACGCCGGCGATCGTTCTACAGAATGGCCAGGTGATTCCGGGTTACCAGCCGGCGCCGCAAGTGGCCAAGCTGGCCCTGGCAGAGAGCAAGTAATCAATTCAGTACGCCGTCGTCATGGGGTGACGGCATGTTTCACGGTCGGCGCAGGTGCCGGCCGTTCTATGGGGAGTTCACAGTGAAACCGGTCAAAGTAGGCATCTGTGGGTTGGGGACCGTCGGTGGCGGAACCTTCAATGTACTTCAGCGCAACGCCGAGGAGATCGCCCGCCGTGCCGGGCGCGGTATTGAAGTGGCACAGATTGCCATGCGCTCGCAGAACCCGAACTGCCAGATTACCGGTACCCCCATTACCGCTGATGTGTTCGAAGTCGCGAGCAACCCTGAGATCGATATCGTCATCGAATTGATTGGCGGCTACACCATCGCCCGCGACCTGGTGCTCAAGGCCATCGAAAACGGCAAGCACGTGGTCACCGCCAACAAGGCGCTGATCGCCGTGCACGGCAACGAGATCTTCGCCAAGGCCCGCGAGAAGGGCGTCATCGTCGCCTTCGAAGCCGCCGTGGCCGGTGGCATCCCGGTGATCAAGGCGATCCGCGAGGGCCTGTCGGCCAACCGCATCAACTGGCTGGCCGGCATCATCAACGGCACCGGCAACTTCATCCTTACCGAGATGCGTGACAAGGGCCGCGCTTTCCCCGACGTGCTGGCCGAAGCCCAGGCACTGGGTTATGCCGAGGCCGACCCGACCTTTGACGTCGAAGGCATCGACGCCGCACACAAGCTGACCATCCTGGCGTCCATCGCCTTCGGTATCCCGCTGCAGTTCGACAAGGCCTACACCGAGGGCATCACCCAGTTGACCACCGCCGACGTCAACTACGCCGAGGCCCTGGGCTACCGCATCAAGCACCTGGGCGTGGCCCGTCGCACCGCCGACGGCATCGAGCTGCGCGTGCACCCGACGCTGATCCCCAACGATCGCCTGATCGCCAACGTCAACGGCGTGATGAACGCGGTGATGGTCAACGGCGACGCCGCTGGTTCCACCCTGTACTACGGCGCAGGTGCCGGCATGGAGCCGACCGCGTCGTCGGTGGTCGCCGACCTGGTGGACGTGGTTCGCGCCATGACTTCCGACCCGGAGAACCGTGTGCCACACCTGGCGTTCCAGCCGGACGCGCTGTCGGCCCATCCGATCCTGCCGATCGAAGCCTGCGAAAGTGCCTACTACCTGCGGATCCAGGCCAAGGACCACCCGGGCGTGCTGGCACAGGTCGCCAGCATCCTTTCGGAGCGCGGCATCAACATCGAGTCGATCATGCAGAAGGAAGCCGAGGAGCAGGACGGCCTGGTACCGATGATCCTGCTGACACACCGTGTGGTCGAGCAACGCATCGACGACGCCATCGTCGCCCTGGAAGCGCTCCAGGACGTGGTCGGCAAGGTCGTGCGCATCCGCGTCGAACAGCTCAATTAATTCCGGCGGCGGGCCGCAACGGCGGCCCGCGCCCAGCATCGAAGGTTTGCACCCATGCGCTATATCAGTACCCGCGGCCAGGCTCCGGCCCTGAACTTCGAAGACGTCCTGCTGGCGGGCCTCGCCAGCGACGGCGGCCTGTACGTGCCCGAGAACCTGCCGCGCTTCACCCAGGAAGAAATCGCCTCCTGGGCGGGCCTGCCTTACCACGAACTGGCCTTCAGGGTGATGCGTCCGTTCGTCGAAGGCAGCATCGCCGACGCCGACTTCAAGAAGATCCTCGAAGAGACCTACGGCAACTTCGCCCACGCCGCGGTCGCGCCGCTGCGCCAGCTCAACGGCAACGAGTGGGTCATGGAGCTGTTCCACGGCCCGACCCTGGCATTCAAGGATTTTGCCCTGCAGCTGCTCGGCCGCCTGCTCGACCATGTACTGGTCAAGCGCGGCGAGCGCGTGGTGATTGTCGGCGCCACCAGCGGTGACACAGGTTCGGCCGCTATCGAAGGCTGCCGCCGCTGCGACAACGTCGACATCTTTATCCTGCACCCGCACCAGCGCGTGTCGGAGGTGCAGCGCCGGCAGATGACCACCATCCTCGGCGACAACATCCACAACATCGCCATCGAGGGCAACTTCGACGACTGCCAGGAGATGGTCAAGGCCAGCTTCGCCGACCAGTCGTTCCTCAAGGGCACCCGCCTGGTGGCGGTCAACTCGATCAACTGGGCTCGGATCATGGCCCAGATCGTCTACTACTTCCACGCAGCCCTGCAGCTCGGCGGCCCGGCACGTTCGGTGGCGTTCTCGGTGCCGACCGGCAACTTCGGCGATATCTTCGCCGGCTACCTGGCGCGCAACATGGGCCTGCCGATCAGCCAGCTGGTAGTGGCGACCAACCGCAACGACATCCTGCACCGCTTCATGAGCGGCAACCAGTACGTCAAGGATTCCTTGCACCCGACCCTGTCGCCGTCGATGGACATCATGGTCTCGTCCAACTTCGAACGCCTGCTGTTCGACCTGCACGGTCGCAATGGCGCCGCAGTTGCCCAACTGATGGACACCTTCAAGCAAGGCGGCGGCTTCAGCGTCGAGCAGGATCGCTGGACCGAGGCGCGCAAGCTGTTCGACTCGCTGGCCGTCACCGACGAGCAGACCTGCGAGACCATCGCCGAGGTGTTCAAGGCCACTGGTGAAGTTCTCGATCCGCACACCGCGATCGGCGTCAAGGCCGCCCGCGAGTGCCGCCGCAGCCTGGATACGCCGATGGTGGTGCTGGGTACCGCGCACCCGGTCAAGTTCCCCGAGGCGGTGGAGAAGGCTGGTGTCGCCAAGGCCCTGGAGCTGCCGGCGCACCTGAGCGACCTGTTCAGCCGTGAGGAGCGCTGCACGGTGCTGGCCAACGACCTGAAGACGGTGCAGGCCTTTGTTAGCCAGCATGGCAATCGCGGCAAGCCACTCTAAGAGCAAACCGATACGAGAAAGCCCGTCCTGAACGGGCTTTTTTGTGCCTGTCATCCACAGGCTCGAGATTTCAGATTTTTCCCATGTAGTTAGATACCTCCCCCTACTAAAGTGGTTGCTTCCACCTATAAGCCTCAATGCTCCAAGGGGGGCACATGCATCAGCTCAATGTCCTTATTCACCAGGCCAGGCCCTACTATCAGATGGTGTTGCACCAGGCCTTCAATGCCCAGGGTGTCTACAACGTCCGGCTTACCGATGACGTAGCGGCCGCGACGAGGCTGCAGCGGCCGGTGGATGTGCTGGTGCTCGATCAGGGCATGCCCAGGCGTCACGCCCTACGTCTGTTCAAGTACCTGGTGCAGGCCTCCTGCGCGGGTGGGTTGTTGTTTGTCGGGTGTGCCGGCGCAGGGGATATCGACCTGGCGCTCGAAGCTCGCCAGCATGGCTTGAACGTGCTGGCGGAGCTGTCCTGGCCGATGTCGATGGTAGGGCTGGAGCAGGCCTTGGAGCGCCTCTAGTCGGCCGCCGATTGGGGGCATCGAAATTGTCACGTTGGCTGCGCATGCTCAGGGTAACGGGCCAGGGCGAACTTTCCGTCGGGCCTGGAGGTCAGTTTCCTTACCTTAGCCAGCGAGTGATCCGGATGGAAAGAGTCTGCAGACTGCTCAACGAAGCCCTCACCCCTTACCAGGCCCAGCTCGGCACGGCCGATAGCCGTGGCTGCCGTCAGTTGACCCTCTATGACGAGCACGGGATGCTGATCCTCCAGCGCGGAGTCTGCGCACGTCAGTTGGTGGAGCAGCAGTTGCTGATCGACCTGGTCGATGGCCTGCACCGTGACCTGCAGATCGCCGAAGGCCGCCTGCAGCCTTGTGTGATCGCCGCCCTGCAACATCAACGACAGATGCAGGGAACCTTTGCCTGATACGCCCATCAGAATCAGCAAGGGCTGTCCGATGGTGCTTTGCTCCGGTACCGTCAAGACTGTCACTGGAAGCCCCGAGGGCTTTCGCTTGACCCCGGTCGTCCTCCCCAGCGGCCGGGGTTTCTTTTTGCCTCGAGTCTGCAGGTTTCCTGGAGCGTCAGCGTAGCGGCTGTTCGCTCTGCTCGAAGAAATGCCTGGCCTGCTCCAAATAGCCCTCGCGCAGCCCTGGGTCCAACCAGTGGGCATAAAGTTCGGGCAAGGTATCCCGACGCAAGGTCGGCAGCATCTGGTCGATGTGAGCAATCGCCTCACGCCCCAGAGGGGTGTCCGAGCAGCCAATATGCAGGAATTGGTAGTGGTTCACGCCAAGGATGGGGTGGAAACTATAGTCGTCCAGCGAGCCATTGTGCTGCTGGATCAGGTAACGCATCTCGGGCCAATAGCCGAGCACCAGTTGCAGGCGCCCCAATTGCTGCATCTGCAGCAGACTGGCTGTGGCATCGTTGCCGTAGTGACGGCTGAAGGCGGTATCGGGCAGTTGCCGCAGGACCTCGTCGACCTGCGTGCTGTAGCTGCGCTCCGCGACGATGCCCAGTTTGAGTCGGGTCTCGGTCAGCAAGCGCTGCAGGTCGACCTGTTGGCCTTCGAGGTAGGGCGCCAGCAGCGCCTGATCCTGCTTGCGCACGATCAGACCCGTGCTGAGCACGCCCAGCGATGGCTGGGAAAAATGCACGTATCTGGCGCGCTCGGGGGTCCACAGCAGGGTCGGGTCGCAGGTGAAACTGGGCTCCTGGAGCATCTGCAGGCCCCGGGCTCGGTTGACCCGGACGATGCTGTGGTCGTACTCGGGCATCCGGGCGATCAGCATCGGCAACAGTTGGTCGATCACTCCCTGGCCCTTGGACGGCCCTTCGAAGATGGTGAATGGCGGCAGGTCGCGTACCAGCCACAAAAGGCGTTCTCTGGCCTCGGCCACCTGACCCACGAGTGCGGTCAGCAACAGGCAGAGTACGATGGGCAGATGGCGGATACCCATGGGGCGTGGGTCACACCGTACCGGCCGCGCGCAGGCGGGCAATGGCGGCAGCGTCGTAGCCCAGGCCGGCTAGTACCGTGGCCGTATGTTCGCCCAGTGCCGGGCCGACCCACTCGGCGGACCCGGGGGTGTCGGACAGCTTGGGTACGATGCCCGGCATCTTGAAGGGCTTGCCGTCCGGCAGCCGAGCCTGGAGGAACATTTCGCGGGCGAGGAATTGCGGGTCACCGAGCATGTCCTCGGCGGAGTAGATGCGGCTGGCCGGTACTTCAGCCTCGTTCAGCGTTTGCATTACTTCGGTGAGTGGCAGGCTGTTGACCCAGCGGTCGATGACGCCGTACAGCTCGTCGCGGCGGGCATCACGGCCGTCGTTGGTGGTCAAGGCCGCATCGTTGGCCAGGTCGTCGCGGCCGATGGCCTGCATGAAACGCTTGAAGATCGCGTCGCCGTTGGCGCCGATCTGCACGTGACGGCCATCGGCGGTGGTGTGGATGCAGGAGGGGGTGATGCCCGGCATGATGTTGCCGGTGCGTTCGCGGATGAAACCGAACACATCGAACTCCGGGACCATGCTCTCCATCATGGCGAAGATCGCCTCGTACAGCGCCACGTCCACCACCTGGCCCGCGCCACCGTTGACCTCGCGATGACGCAGGGCCATCAGCGCGCCGATCACGCCCCACAGCGCGGCAATGGAGTCGCCGATGGAGATCCCGGTACGCACCGGTGGGCGGTCCTCGAAACCGGTGATGTAGCGTAGCCCGCCCATGGACTCGCCGACCGCGCCGAAGCCCGGCTGGTCTTTCATCGGCCCGGTCTGGCCGAAGCCCGACAGGCGCACCATGACCAGGCGTGGGTTGAGGGCATGGAGCACGTCCCAGCCCAACCCCAGCTTTTCCAGCACGCCAGGGCGGAAGTTCTCGATCAGGATGTCAGCGTCGGCCAGCAGGCGCTTGAGCACGTCACGGCCTTCCGGGTGCTTGAGGTTTAGGGTCAGTGACTGCTTGTTGCGCGCCTGGACGAACCACCACAGCGAGGTACCCTCATAGAGCTTGCGCCACTTGCGCAGCGGGTCGCCGCCATCGGGGGATTCGACCTTGATCACCTCGGCGCCGAATTCGGCGCAGATCCGCGAGGCGAAGGGGCCGGCGATCAGGGTGCCGAGCTCGATGACTTTCAGGCCGGCGAGGGGTTTGCTGGGCGTAGGCATGGGGCATCCGTGGCGGCTGGGCGTGAGGGCAGGTTGTATCACAGCTCGGCGATGGCAGGTATATCGGCGTTGTCTGATCCGGCGCTGGCGCCCCGGATCAGTTAGACTGTGCGACTTTCTCCCGCAAGAAGCCCATTGCCCATGGCCCAGCCGTCCACCACCTACAAGTTCGAACTGAATCTGACCGACCTCGATCGCGGCGTGTACGAGAACGTTCGCCAGACCATCGCCCGTCATCCCTCGGAAACCGAAGAACGCATGGCCGTGCGCCTGCTGGCCTATGCCCTCTGGTACAACGAGCAGCTGTCCTTCGGTCGCGGCCTGTCGGACGTCGATGAGGCGGCCCTGTGGGAAAAAAGCCTGGACGATCGCATCCTGCACTGGATCGAGGTTGGCCAGCCCGACGCCGACCGCCTGACCTGGTGCTCGCGGCGGACCGAGCGCACCAGTCTGTTGGCCTATGGCAGCTTGCGCGTTTGGGAGAACAAGGTGCTTGGCGCAGTCAAGGGCCTGAAGAACCTGAGCATCGCCGCCGTGCCGCAAGACGTGCTGGAGATCCTCGCCACCGACATGCCGCGCACCATCAAGTGGGATGTGATGATCAGCGAAGGCACGGTGTTCGTCACCGACGACCGTGGCCAGCACGAAGTGCAGCTGCAGTGGCTGCTCGGCGAGCGCGGCTGACCTGATTCACACCAGATTATCGAAGACCCCATGCGTATCGAACCCCGTCCCCTGCCGTCGCCCCTGCCATTGTTGGGCAACCTGCCACCCCTGCTGACACGCCTGTACGCCGCCCGTGGCGTTCAGACCGAGGCTGAACTGGACAAGAGCCTGGCGCGCCTGCTGCCATTCCAGCAGCTCAAGGGTATCGATGCGGCGGTGGACCTGCTGGTCGAGGCACTCGACCAGCGCCAGCGCATTCTCATTGTCGGCGACTTCGACGCCGACGGCGCCACCGCCAGTACCGTCGGTGTGCTTGGCCTGCGCCTGCTGGGCGCGGCGCATGTCGATTACCTGGTGCCCAATCGTTTCGAATACGGATACGGCTTGACCCCGGAGATCGTCGAGGTCGCCCTGCAGCGCCAGCCGCAGTTGCTGATCACCGTGGACAACGGCATCTCCAGCGTCGAGGGTGTAGCGGCCGCCAAGGCCGCCGGGCTCAAGGTGCTGGTTACCGACCACCACCTGCCGGGCGAACAGTTGCCCGCCGCCGATGCCATCGTCAATCCGAACCAGCCGGGATGCGGGTTCCCGAGCAAGTCCCTGGCCGGCGTGGGGGTAATCTTCTACGTGCTGATGGCCCTGCGCGCGCGCCTGCGCATCCTGGGGCGCTACGAGGCTCAGCCGCAGCCGAACATCGGTGAGTTGCTCGATCTGGTGGCGCTGGGCAGCGTCGCCGACGTGGTGCCGCTGGACGCCAACAACCGCATCCTGGTGCACCAGGGGCTGGAGCGAATCCGCGCCGGCCGCGCCCGCCCCGGGCTCAAGGCTATTCTCGAGGTGGCGCGGCGAGATCATCGACGCATCACTTCCACCGACCTGGGCTTCATCCTCGGCCCTCGGCTCAACGCCGCCGGGCGCCTGGACGACATGAGCCTGGGCATCGAGTGCCTGCTGTGCGAGGACGCGGCGTTGGCGCTGGACATGGCCCAGCAGCTCGATGGCCTGAACCAGGACCGCAAGTCCATCGAGCAGGGCATGCAGCGCGAGGCGCTGGCCCAGCTCAAGGACCTGCCAGTCGAGTCCATGCCCTATGGCCTGTGCCTGTTCGACGCCGACTGGCACCAGGGGGTGATCGGCATTCTTGCCTCGCGGTTGAAGGAGCGTTACCACCGTCCGACCATCGCCTTCGCCGATGCGGGGGAGGGGATGCTCAAGGGCTCGGCGCGCTCGGTGCCGGGGTTCCATATCCGCGACGCGCTGGATGCCGTGGCGGCGCGTCATCCGGCCTTGATCAGCAAGTTTGGCGGGCACGCGATGGCAGCTGGTCTGTCGTTGCCGGCCGAAAACTTTCCTTCGTTTGCCGAGGCGTTCGATGAAGAGGTGCGGCGTCAGTTGCGTGAGGATGACCTGACTGGTCGGCTGTTGTCGGACGGCACCCTGGCGGTCGAAGAGTTTCACCTGGACCTGGCGCGGGCATTGCGCAATGCCGGGCCTTGGGGACAGCACTTTCCAGAGCCGTTGTTTCATGGGGTGTTTCAGCTGGTCGAACAACGCGTCGTGGGGGAGCGCCACCTGAAGGTGGTACTCAAGAGCGAGTGCGGAGCGGTGCGTCTGGACGGAATTGCCTTCGGCATCGATCGCGAGGTCTGGCCGAACCCTACGGTGCGCTGGGTAGAGCTGGCCTACAAGCTGGATGTCAATGAGTTTCGCGGGAACGAGAGCGTGCAGTTGATGATTGCCCACATGGAGGCACGCTGATCCTGGCGTAGTGGGTCGATTGGGACGCACAGGGATTAGCGCATACCGCCCGGCGGGTCTGCCGCCAGGCCCCAGACTCGGTTATACTCGCGGGCTTTTCACCGAATTCGCACGAGAGCAGCCCGCCCATGGAAATCCAACCGATCCTGAACACCATCAAGGACCTCACCGAGCGTTCCCAGTCCATTCGGGGGTATCTTTGACTACGATCACAAACATGATCGTCTTGTCGAAGTAAACCGCGAGCTGGAAGACGCCTCTGTCTGGAACAAACCCGAGTACGCCCAGGCCCTGGGCCGCGAGCGCGCCATGCTGGCGCAGGTGGTCGAGACCCTCGATAAACTGTCCAACGGCCTGACCGACTGCAAGGACCTGCTCGACATGGCTGTCGAGGAGGGCGATGAAGGCGCTGTCAGCGATGTCGAGACCGAGCTGCAAGGGCTTGAGGAATCCCTCGCCCAGCTTGAGTTCCGTCGCATGTTCAGCGGCGAGATGGACCCGAACAACGCCTACCTGGACATCCAGGCCGGCTCCGGCGGCACCGAGGCCCAGGACTGGGCCAACATCCTGCTGCGCATGTACCTGCGCTGGGCCGACAAGCGCGGCTTCGACGCCACCATCATCGAACTGTCCGAAGGTGAAGTCGCCGGCATCAAGGGCGCCACCGTGCACATCAAGGGCGAGTACGCCTTCGGCTGGCTGCGCACCGAGATCGGCGTGCACCGCCTGGTGCGCAAGAGCCCGTTCGACTCCGGCGCCCGTCGCCACACCTCGTTCTCGGCGGTGTTCGTCTCGCCCGAGATCGACGACAAGGTCGAGATCGAGATCAACCCGTCCGACCTGCGCATCGACACCTACCGCTCCTCCGGTGCCGGTGGTCAGCACGTCAACACCACCGACTCGGCGGTGCGTATCACCCACGTGCCGACCAACACCGTGGTGGCCTGCCAGAACGAACGCTCCCAGCACGCCAACAAGGACACCGCCATGAAAATGCTGCGGGCCAAGTTGTACGAGCTGGAAATGCAGAAGCGCAACGCCGCCTCCCAGGCCTTGGAGGACAGCAAGTCGGACATCGGCTGGGGCCACCAGATCCGCTCCTACGTGCTCGACGACTCGCGCATCAAGGACCTGCGTACCGGCGTGGAGCGCAGCGACTGTCAGAAGGTCCTGGACGGCGACCTCGACCAGTACCTGGAAGCGAGCCTCAAGCAGGGGCTGTAAACCGCACACCACCGCCGCGATACGAGGCCCAGGGCCCGTATCGCGTGCCCTGCCCGACAGGGGCAACGAACACCTGATGGAAAGAATGACGACATGAGCGACCTCAAGACCGAAGCGCAAGACCTGCAACAGGAAGAAAACGCCCTGATCGCCCTGCGCAAGGAAAAACTTGCCGCCGAGCGCGCCAAGGGCAATGCCTTCCCCAACGACTTCCGCCGCGACAGCTACTGCAACGACCTGCAGAAACAGTACGCGGACAAGACCAAGGAAGAGCTGGAAGCAGCCGCCATCCCGGTCAAGGTCGCCGGTCGCATCATGCTCAACCGTGGCTCGTTCATGGTCATCCAGGACATGACCGGCCGCATCCAGGTCTACGTCAATCGTAAGACCCTGCCGGAAGAGACCCTGGCCGCGGTCAAGACCTGGGACCTGGGTGACATCATCAGCGCCGAGGGCACCCTGGCCCGCTCCGGCAAGGGTGACCTGTACGTCGAGATGACCCGCGTGCGCCTGCTGACCAAGTCGCTGCGCCCACTGCCGGACAAGCACCACGGCCTGACCGACACCGAGCAGCGCTACCGCCAGCGCTACGTCGACCTGATGGTCAACGAGGAAACCCGCCACACCTTCCGTGTGCGTTCGCAGGTGATCTCGCACATCCGCAAGTTCCTCATCGAGCGCGACTTCCTCGAAGTCGAAACCCCGATGCTGCAGACCATCCCCGGCGGCGCCGCGGCCAAGCCGTTCGAAACTCACCACAACGCCCTGGACATGGCCATGTTCCTGCGCATCGCGCCGGAGCTGTACCTCAAGCGCCTGGTGGTCGGTGGTTTCGAGAAGGTGTTCGAGATCAACCGCAACTTCCGTAACGAAGGCGTTTCGACTCGTCACAACCCTGAATTCACCATGCTCGAGTTCTACCAGGCCTACGCCGACTACCGCGACAACATGGACCTCACCGAGGAACTGTTCCGCGAGCTGGCGCAGCTGGTACTGGGCAGCACCGACGTGCCGTATGGCGACA
This sequence comes from Pseudomonas sp. DrBHI1, assembly GCF_002205115.1. Lineage (NCBI taxonomy): Bacteria > Pseudomonadati > Pseudomonadota > Gammaproteobacteria > Pseudomonadales > Pseudomonadaceae > Pseudomonas > Pseudomonas sp. DrBHI1. The sequence continues at coordinate 15,555 of NZ_NIBE01000050.1, read as the reverse complement.
AGGTGTTCCACTTCGGCGAGCCGTTCGTGCGCCTGTCGGTGTTCGACTCGATCCTCAAGTACAACCCGGAGCTCACCGCCGCCGACCTGCAGGACGTCGACCGTGCCCGCGAGATCGCCAAGAAAGCCGGCGCCAAGGTGCTCGGCCACGAAGGCCTGGGCAAGCTGCAGGTGATGATTTTCGAAGAGTTGGTCGAGCACAAGCTGGAACAGCCGCACTTCATCACCGAGTACCCGTTCGAAGTGTCGCCGCTGGCCCGTCGCAACGACGACAACCCGGCCGTGACCGACCGCTTCGAGCTGTTCATCGGTGGCCGCGAGATTGCCAACGCCTACTCCGAGCTCAACGATGCCGAAGACCAGGCCGAGCGCTTCCTGGCCCAGGTGGCCGAAAAGGACGCCGGTGACGACGAGGCCATGCACTACGATGCCGACTTCGTCCGCGCCCTGGAATACGGCATGCCGCCGACCGCCGGTGAAGGCATCGGCATCGACCGCCTGGTGATGCTGCTGACCAACTCGCCGTCGATCCGCGACGTGATCCTGTTCCCGCACATGCGTCCACAGGCCTGAGCGATCTGAACAAGCCGCCTTTCGAGGCGGCTTTTTCATGCCTGAAGCTTTATGTTGTCAGTGCCGGCCTCATTGCCGGGCAGGCAACCCACTGTTCGTGAGGTAAACCAGAGTGACCCCCGCAATGCCCCACCAGGGTGCCGCCGGTATCGCCACCGCCGTCGCCGAGAGCGTGCAGTATCAGGGCCGCAAGACCGCCCGCCAGGGCAGCGAGCAGCGCCGCCAGCAGATCCTCGACGCCGCCATGCGCATCGTCGTGCGCGATGGCGTGCGCGGCGTGCGCCACCGTGCCGTGGCTGCCGAGGCCGGCGTGCCGTTGTCGGCCACCACCTACTACTTCAAGGATATCCAGGACCTGCTGGCCGATACCTTCGCCCAGTACGTCGAACGCAGCGCGGCTTACATGGCCAAGCTGTGGACCAACACCGAAGGTGTGCTGCGCCAGTTGCTGGCCCAGGGCGACGGCACCCCCGAGGCCCGGGCGCACCTGGCCGATGAAGTGGCGCGCATGCTGGCCGACTACGTCCTGCGCCAGCTGAACAACCGCCGCGACTTCCTCATGGCCGAGCAGGCCTTCCGCCAGGAGGCGCTGCTGTGCCCGCGCCTGGCCGAGCTGGTGCAGGCCCACGAGCAGATCCTGCTGCATGGCGCACGGCAGATCCTGCAGGTTGTCGGCTCGCGCCAGCCCGAGCAGGATGCCCAGATGTTGACGGCGATAATCGAGCAGATGGAATATCAGGGCCTGCTCAAGGATGCGAATGCGCAGGCCGATGAGCAGATGCTCGCTATCCTTGTCCGATACCTGCAGATGGTGCTGGCTTCGGCCTGAGTGGCGAACGACTTTTCAAGGAGAACCTGATGAAAGCCTGGCGTGTGGTGTTGTTGACCTTGTCATTCCTCCTGCTGGGCGGTTGTCTGGTGACGTTCGACGAGCCACTGCCGGCCAACCAGCCGGCGCCCAAGGCCCTGCTCGGGCAGTGGAGCAGCAAGGATGCCTGGGGCCAGCCGCTGAAACTGAGCATCAGCCGCGCGGGTGGCAACACCTACAAAGCGGTGGCCCGTGCCCAGGGCAAGGCCCCCGAGGAATACGCCTTCACCGTGGCCCGGCACGGCAACCGCTGGTACCTGTCGGCCGGGGTGCCCAAGCGCCTGGGTGGCAATTTCCTGATCGGTGGCTTCGAGGTGATCGACGGCAAGCAGCTGGTGGTCTACAACCTCGATGTCGAGCAGGTGCAGCAGGCTGTCGCCAAGAAAGAACTGAGCGGACGCAACACCGAAGTGCCGGAAGATAACGGCGAGGGCGTGCTGATCGACAGCCCGACCGAGCGGGTGCTGGCGTATCTGGAAGATCCCGCCAACTCCGATCTGTTCGTCGAGGTGGCGCGCTTCCAGCGTTCCGGTAAATAGCCGTGAGCATACCGGCCTCGTCGCGGGGCAAGCCCGCTCCTGGTTGTGGGAGCGGGCTTGCCCCGCGATGAGGCTTCAAGAAGGAGTCCCGCGTGGACGAGTACCAGCAGACCATACGCACGCTGTCTGACCGCATCGTCGCCACGCAGACCCCGATCCGCGTGCTTGACGCGGTGAAATGGGACGATGGCATCCGCCAGGGCTTTCTCAAGGCCAAGGGCAAGGAGCCACCAGCGGTGGACCGTGCCTACTACCAGAACCGCCCGCTGTCGTTCGACTCCAGCGCGGTGAAGGCCGAGTTCCAGAGTATCGAGCGCGACATCACCCGGCAGTTGGGCCAGTTCAATCCGGTCGGGCAGATCATGCGGCGCATGTGCAAGGAATACCGCATGGTGGTGCGCATGCTCGAGGCACGCGGCACCGAGGACTTCGGGCTGATCTCCCAGGAGCTCTACGGCGCCGCCTCCGACGCCTTCCACGCCGGCGACCCGACCCTGGCCGACCTGGGCCTGATGCTCTCGGATTACCTGAACAACATCGACGGTCGCGGCGACCTGAAGGACGAGCCGAAGAACCTCACGGCCAAGGAAGCGGTGGAGATCCTCCAGCGTCGCTTGAACAAGGTGTTCGGCGAGGCCGAGGAGACCATCCGCGTGTTCGAGTCCGACGGCATCGTTGCCGACGCCGCGGCCGGGGCCGACTACATCAAGGTGCGCGCCGACGCCATGTTCAACAGCCGCGACGTGCGCGCCCTGGAAGTGCATGAAGGCCTGGTGCACGTCGGCACTACCCTCAACGGGCTGAACCAGCCGATCTGTACTTTCCTGGCCAAGGGCCCGCCCTCGTCGACGGTGACCCAGGAGGGCCTGGCGATCCTCATGGAGGTGATCGCCTTCGCCTCCTACCCCAGCCGTCTGCGCAAGCTCACCAACCGTACCCGTGCCATCCACATGGTGGAGGAGGGCGCCGACTTCCTGCAGGTCTTCGAGTTCTTCCGCGGCCAGGGCTTCGAGATGGGGCAGAGCTACAGCAACGCCAGCCGGGTGTTCCGTGGCTCGGTGCCCAACGGCCTGCCATTCACCAAGGACTTGTCCTACCTCAAGGGCTTCATCATGGTTTACAACTACATTCAGTTGGCCGTGAAGAAGGGCAAGCTCGAGCAGATCCCTTTGCTGTTCTGCGGCAAGACCACCTTGGAAGACATGCGCACGCTGCGCCAGCTGGTCGAGGAAGGGCTGGTCGAACCGCCCAAGTACCTGCCCGAGCAGTTCCGCGACCTCAACGCGCTGTCGGCCTGGATGTGCTTCTCCAACTTCCTCAACCACCTGAGCCTGGACCGTATTGAAGCCGACTACGCGAACATTCTCTGACGCCTGCCGTCACCTCGCCTTCGGCCTCGGGCTGCTGCTGTTGGGCGGTTGCAGCAGCCTGCTGTTCTATCCCGAGCCCGGTCAGCCGTTCACCCCGCAAAGGGCCCATCTGCAGTATCAGGACCTGACCCTCAGCGCCGCCGACGGCACGCGCCTGCATGGCTGGTGGCTGCCCGTGCCGCAGGGTGTCGAGGTCAAGGGCACGGTGCTGCACCTGCATGGCAATGGCGGCAACCTGGCCTGGCACCTGGGCGGCAGCTACTGGCTGCCGAAAGCAGGCTACCAGGTGTTGATGATCGACTATCGCGGTTATGGGCTGTCCCAGGGCAAGCCGACATTGCCTGAAGTGTACGGCGACATCGGCGCGGCGCTGGACTGGCTCGACAAGGCGCCCCAGGCCCAGGGCCGGCCGCTGGTGCTGCTCGGCCAGAGCCTCGGAGGGGCCATGGCCATCCACTACCTGGCCCAGCACCCCGAGCAGCGCCGACGCTTCAGCGCCCTGGTGTTCGATGGCGTGCCCGCCAGCTACCGGGCGGTGGGGCGATATGCCCTGAGCACTTCGTGGATGACCTGGCCGCTGCAGGTGCCGCTGTCGTGGCTGGTGCCGGACGGCGACAGCGCGGTCAACTCGATCGCCCGCCTGGACAGCCCGCCGAAGCTGTTCTTCCACAGCATCGACGACAACCTCGTACCATTGGACAACGGCCTGCGCCTGTACCGCCAGGCGCCGCCGCCCCGGGTGCTGCAATTGACCCGGGGCGGCCATGTGCAGACCTTCGCCGATCCGACCTGGCGTCAGGTGATGCTGCGTTTCCTGGAAGACCCTACCCATTTCAACGGCCTGCGCCGCCTGGCCGAAGTACCCAACTACCCTGACGAGAAGAACTAGCAATGAGTGAAGAACGCAACGCCATCCCGCTGATCCTGACCGGTGTCGGCAGCATCATCGTGACGGTGGGAGCCCTCTGGTACTACGGCTACCTGCATTTCGCCAAGCCCGAGGATGCGCTGTTGCTGCAGGATTTCACCATGCTCAAGACCATTCCGGGGGAAGACTACAAGGTCTCGCTGACGCCGGCGCCACAGGTGGCGCAGTGCATCGATGGCGTGCTGGTGCTGTTCGACACCGAGCAGAAGGGCCTGACCGGGGTGCTGGTAGACAACCGCAAGCGCGCGGTGCGTTGCATGGGGCAGGAGACGCCGCAGCAGGTGCAGTGAGCGTGTCCTGACCTTCAGATGGGGTCGGTGCCAGACCAGGTTTCAAGAAGATGTTTTTTGCGTGGGAACGGGCTTGCCCCGCGAGGCGTCACCTTCACGATGTTCAATCCCAAGCCATGAAAAACCCCGCCATCAGGCGGGGTTCTTCACTCAAGCACTAGCGATTACTGGATCTGGCTCACCGAGCGCGGTGCCACCGGCTGGTTGTCGTTGGAGATGGTCACCTCCACCCGACGGTTCTGCGCGCGGCCCGAGTTGCTGCTGTTGTCGGCCACCGGGTACTCCTTGCCGTAGCCCTGGGCGACGATGCGTGCTGGATCGACGCCGGCACGTACCAGTGCCATGCGCACCGCACCGGCGCGACGCTCGGACAGGGTCTGGTTGTAGTTGGCCGAACCAACGCTGTCGGTATAGCCCTCGACGATCACCTTGCGCTCAGGGTTCTCCTGGAGGAACTGGGCCAGCTTGGTGACGTTGGGGTAGGCGCTGCTCTTGAGCACGGCCTTGTTGAAGTCGAACAGCACGTCACCGAAGGTCACCAAGGTGCCACGGTCGGTCTGCTTGGCGTTCAGGCTGTCCTGCAGCTTCTTGATCTGCGCGTCGCGGGCGTCCAGCTTGGCCTGGGCGCGCTGGGCGGCGGCGTTCTTGAGTTCGGCCTCGGCGCTACGCAGGGCGATGGTCTGCTTGGCCACTTCGACACGCTGGTTGGTCAGGTAGGCGAGCTGGTCGACTTTTTTCGAGTCCTCGCGATCCATGTAGGCTTTGTCGGCCTTGTTCAGCCAGTCCTGAGCGTCCTTGGTCTCGAGCGCGGCCACTTTGCTCGACTGTGGGTCGCTCTGCAGGGCGGAGAAGTTGGTGCGGGCCGACTCCAGGTTGGCGTTCGGGTCGTGGGAGCAGGCGGCAAGGCCCACGCTCAAGGCCAGCAGGGCGGGAATCATGACGTAGTTGCGCATAGTGTTCATCCTTTGATCGTTAACGAAGGCTCATGAGGCTGGGCAGGGCTCATTCGGCGCTGCGCAGGCCTTCCTCGCGTACGTCGTTGATACCCTGGCGGGCATCCTGTACGGCTTTCTGGGCCTTGGCTGCCTGGGCCTTGCGCTCGGCGACGCGGGCGTCCCATTCGGCTTGTTCGGCCAGCAGCTTGGCCTGGTCGTACTGCTTGTCGTGCATGGCGATCTCGGCCTTCTTGAACTTGTCCTGGGCAGCCTTCATCTCCACCGCGGCGAATTCGGTGCCACCTGCACTGACCGCCGAGTTGACCGCCGATTGGGTCACGGCGTATTGCTCGGTCGGCGGCTTGCCCGCGCAGCCGGCCAGCACCAGGCTGCTGCCCAGGGCCAGCGCGGCCAGCTTGAGCCCGCGCAGGTGAGTGGAGGAAGGTTGTGCGATGCGGGTCTTCATGGTGGTCAACTCCATTGGGTCACTCCTGTTAAACGACGATGCCACGCGGTGGCTATCGCTGTTCCCCTGTGGCCAGCGTCGGGCGCAAAGGCCCGTGTTTACAGGGTTTTGCCGTGATGGCTATTGGCTGTGACCCAGGCATTTTTTGAATAGTTCAGAAAAATTTGCACGCTAAAGGTATTTTTTTCTGACTAATCAGTCAGCGGATTTTTCCTGGAACTTCCGCCGTGGATGACGGTATGCCGGGCTTCGCCCGGCACCCGGAAAGGTTCAGTGCGACGGCTCCTTGCGCACCCTGCCGAGGGCTTGCAGGTGGCGTCGGGAGAGGGCCAGGAAGCGTGGTGTGGGGCCGATATCCTCGTACAGCGGGTCGCCTTCTTCGTCGGTGGCGATCACCTGCTGGCCCTTGATGTAGGGGAAGCTGGCTTCCAGTTCCTCGAGCGCCGCCGCCACCAATTCGCCCAGCAGTTCCTCGGGGCTGCGCTTGGGGTACATGTCGATCAGCGCGGCCAGGCGCGCTTCGGCTTCCATGTCCAGGTGCAGGACATGGCCGGTGGGACTCAGGAGGCCGGCGGCGTTCTGTTCCCAGTGCTCGGCGAGTTGGCGAATTTTCATGATGACCTCTCTGTCAAAGCCTGGTAGTGGCATTGCTTCGGATGTCCTGTGTTCACTTTAGTTGCTCTGGCCGCTTCTGGCTTGCCAGGCGCGGGCGCGAGTGGGCACTCTTGGGCGCATGCGGTTTCCTGGAGTGGAGAAGGCTGATGAGTGATATCGATCTGCGCTTGCGCGAGGATGTGCACCTTTTGGGAGAACTGCTGGGCGAGACCATCCGCCAGCAGCATGGCGAGGCGTTCCTGCAGAAGATCGAGGACATCCGCCACAGCGCCAAGGCCGACCGGCGCGGGCAGGGCGAGCGACTGAGCTCGACCCTGGGCGACCTGGCCGAGGAGGACCTGCTGCCGGTGGCGCGGGCATTCAACCAGTTTCTCAACCTGGCCAACATCGCCGAGCAGTATCAGCTTATCCGGCGCCGCGACGCCGACCAGCCCGAGCAGTTCGAGGCGCGGGTGCTGCCGGAACTGCTGGCGCGGCTGAAGGCGGCGGGCCACGGCAACGATGAGCTGGCCCGGCAACTGGCCAGGCTGAACATCGAGCTGGTGCTTACCGCCCATCCCACCGAGGTGGCCCGCCGCACCCTGATCCAGAAGTACGACGCCATTGCCGCGCAACTGGCCGCGCAGGACCACCGCGACCTCGTTCCCGGCGAGCGCCAGCAGGTGCGTGAACGCTTGCGCCGCCTGATCGCCGAGGCCTGGCACACCGAGGAGATCCGTCGCACCCGGCCGACCCCGGTGGATGAAGCCAAGTGGGGCTTTGCGGTCATCGAACACTCGTTGTGGCAGGCGATCCCCAACCACCTGCGCAAGGTCGACGCGGCCTTGTTCGAGGCCACCGGGCTGCGCCTGCCGCTGGAGTCGGCGCCGGTGCGCTTCGCCTCCTGGATGGGCGGTGACCGCGACGGCAACCCCAACGTTACGGCGGCGGTCACCCGCGAAGTCCTGCTGCTGGCGCGCTGGATGGCCGCCGACCTGTTCCTGCGCGATATCGACGGCCTGGCCGCCGAGCTGTCCATGCAGCAGGCCAGCGCCGCGCTGAAAGACAAGGTCGGCGACAGCGCCGAACCCTATCGCGCGCTGCTCAAGCAACTGCGCGATCGCCTGCGCGCCACCCGTGCCTGGGCCCATGCCTCGCTGACGAGCACACAACCTGCCAGTGCTGCGGTACTGGTGGACAATCGCGAGCTGATCGCGCCGCTGGAACTGGCCTATCAGTCGCTGCATGAATGCGGCATGGGTGTGATCGCCGACGGCCCGTTGCTTGACTGCCTTCGCCGCGCGGTGACCTTCGGCCTGTTCCTGGTGCGCCTGGACGTGCGCCAAGATGCCGCCCGCCACCGCGATGCACTGTCGGAAATCACCGACTACCTCGGCCTCGGTCGCTATGCCGAGTGGGACGAGGAGCGACGCATCACGTTCCTTCAGGCCGAACTGAACAACCGTCGCCCGCTGTTGCCGGCGCATTTCCAGCCCCAGGCCGAGACGGCCGAGGTGCTCGCCACCTGCCGCGAGATTGCCGCCGCGCCTGCGGCGTCGCTGGGGTCGTACGTGATCTCCATGGCCGGCGCGGCCTCCGATGTGCTGGCGGTGCAATTGTTGCTTAAGGAGGCCGGGCTGACCCGGTCGATGCGCGTGGTGCCGTTGTTCGAGACCCTGGCCGACCTGGACAACGCGGGCCCGGTGATGGAACGCCTGCTCGGTTTGCCGGGCTACCGCGCTGGTTTGCAAGGGCCGCAGGAGGTGATGATCGGCTATTCCGACTCGGCCAAGGACGCCGGCACCACCGCGGCGGCCTGGGCCCAGTACCGCGCCCAGGAGAACCTGGTGCGCATCTGTCGCGAGCACCAGGTCGAGCTGCTGCTGTTCCATGGCCGGGGCGGCACGGTCGGGCGCGGCGGCGGACCGGCCCATGCGGCGATCCTGTCGCAACCGCCGGGCTCGGTGGGCGGGCGTTTCCGCACCACCGAGCAGGGCGAGATGATCCGCTTCAAGTTCGGCTTGCCGGGCATTGCCGAGCAGAACCTCAACCTCTACCTGGCCGCCGTGCTGGAGGCGACCCTGCTTCCGCCGCCACCGCCGGAGCCGGCCTGGCGCGCGTTGATGGACCAGTTGGCCGCCGATGGCGTCAAGGCCTACCGCGACGTGGTGCGCGAAAACCCGGACTTCGTCGAGTACTTCCGCCAGTCCACCCCCGAGCAGGAACTCGGCCGCCTGCCGCTGGGAAGCCGCCCGGCCAAGCGCCGCGCCGGCGGCATCGAGAGCCTGCGGGCGATCCCGTGGATATTCGGCTGGACCCAGACAAGGCTGATGCTGCCGGCCTGGCTGGGCTGGGAAACGGCGCTGAACAATGCCCTGGCACGCGGACAGGGGACGCTGCTGGCGCAGATGCGCGAGCAATGGCCGTTCTTCCGTACCCGCATCGACATGCTGGAGATGGTCCTGGCCAAGGCCGATGCACAAATCGCCGAGGCCTACGACGAACGTCTGGTGCAACCCGAACTGCTGCCGCTGGGTGCACACCTGCGCGACCTATTGTCGCAGTCGTGCCGGGTGGTGCTGGGGCTGACCGGGCAGCCGGTGCTACTGGCGCACAGCCCGGAAACCCTGGAATTCATCCGCCTGCGCAACACCTACCTGGACCCGTTGCACCGCCTGCAGGCCGAGCTGCTGGCGCGCTCGCGCAGCCGTGAAGCCGCTCTGGACAGCCCGTTGGAGCAGGCCTTGCTGGTGACCGTGGCGGGGATCGCGGCTGGTTTGCGCAATACCGGCTGAGGTCGTTCGAAACCGGTCTCGGTGATGGGCCGGGTTGGCCTTGCGCCAACCCGTGACGGCCGGTTGCGCCGGGCGCAACCCGTGCCCCGGCCAGCCGCGGGCGGCCCGTTCCTGGCACTTTTGGACGCTTGTCGGGGGGGCGGGCGCTGTGTATCTTGAGCAGCCTTTTGACCGATTTTACGGTCTCGTCCGATTTTCCGGAGTTGGCCTTGTGCGCCGAATCCGTTGATTTGCAAAGAAAAATATGAGGAGCACAAGATGCGCGTAATTCTGCTGGGAGCTCCCGGGGCCGGTAAAGGTACTCAGGCAAAGTTCATCACCGAGAAGTTCGGTATTCCGCAGATCTCCACCGGTGACATGCTGCGTGCCGCCGTCAAGGCCGGCACCCCGCTGGGCCTGGAGCTGAAAAAGGTCATGGATGCCGGCCAGCTGGTTTCCGACGAGCTGATCATCAGCCTGGTCAAGGAGCGCATCGCTCAACCAGACTGCGCCAACGGCTGCCTGTTCGACGGCTTCCCGCGCACCATCCCGCAAGCTGAAGCCATGGTCGCCGCCGGTGTCGACATCGACGCCGTGGTCGAGATCGCCGTGGACGACGAAGAGATCGTCGGCCGCATGGCCGGTCGCCGCGTGCACCTGGCCTCGGGCCGTACCTACCATATCCAGTACAACCCGCCGAAGGTCGAAGGCAAGGACGACGTCACCGGCGAAGACCTGATCCAGCGCGATGACGACAAGGAAGAAACCGTGCGTCACCGCCTGTCGGTCTACCACAGCCAGACCAAGCCACTGGTGGACTTCTACCAGAAGCTGTCGGCCGCCAATGCTGGCAAGCCGAAGTACAGCCACATCGAAGGCGTCGGCTCGGTCGAATCGATCACCGCCAAGGTGCTGGCAGCCTTGAGCTGATCCATCACCGTGCGTCACGACGGCCCGCTTGCGGGCCGTTGTCGTTTATACTGCCGCTCTTTTTCCCCTGTCGCCTGGATACCTCGTTCGATGACCACCTTGTTGGCCCTGGATACCGCCACCGAAGCCTGTTCCGTCGCCCTGCTGCACGACGGCAAGGTGACCAGTCACTACGAGGTGGCCCCACGCCTGCACGCGCAGAAGCTGCTGCCGATGATCAAGCAACTGCTGGCCGACTCGGGTGTGGCGCTGAGCGCGCTGGACGCCATCGCCTTTGGCCGTGGCCCGGGCGCCTTCACCGGCGTGCGTATCGCCATCGGCGTGGTCCAGGGGCTGGCTTTCGCTCTCGAGCGTCCGGTGCTGCCGGTGTCCAATCTGGCGGCGCTGGCCCAGGGCGCGCTGCGTGAGCGAGGCGTGCAGCAGGTGGCCGCGGCCATCGATGCGCGCATGGACGAGGTGTACTGGGGCTGCTACCGCGCCGAGCAGGGCGAGATGCGTCTGATCGGCCAGGAAACGGTGCTGCCGCCCGATCGGGTTGCGCTGCCGCAAGACTTGGAGGGCGATTGGTTCGGCGCCGGCACCGGCTGGGGCTATGCCGAGCGGCTGGCCGTGCAGGTCGCGGCCAGCGATGCCGTGGCCCTGCCCAGCGCACTGGACATCCTCACTCTGGCCGGTTTCGCCTGGGCGCGGGGGGAGGCGGTCGTCGCCGAGCAGGCGCAACCGGTTTACCTGCGCGATAATGTGGCTACGCCCAAGGCGCGTTGAACGCAGTTCGTCGGCTATCGCCGTTCACGATAAAACCTTTTGCGCGTTCTGTGGTCCAGTTATCAGTTCGGGCATTAGCGAAGGATTCCTGATGCTGCTAAATTGCCATCATTGATCCTGAGTGCCCCTTTCATGCGTATCGACGGCTTCTCCTCACAGAGCTACCCCATCAAGCGCGCGCCTCGCAAGGCGCCGGCGCGTGACGAAGCCATCGACGAAGCCGACGCCGAGATCATCGAGGACATCGACGCGCAGGTCAGCCGCGCCAGCCGTCGCGGCGAGAACCTGCCGGCCCGTCAGCAGGACCTGATCTTCCCCCGTGCCCGCGACCGGCGGACCTCAACGGCGCTCGCCAGCTACCTGACAACTGCCGGCTTCACCGACTGGGAGATGGAAGTGCTGGGGCTGGACCTGTACATTTGATGGATGACGCCATCACCCCTCCCTTACTTTCTCGGTTGCCCGTCCTGGGCTGAAAACGCCTGGCGCGAGTACCTGTACCCCGCCGACGCCCGTACCAGCGAGTTCCTCGGGCTGTACAGCCAGGTATTCAACGCCGTCGAGGGCAACACCACGTTCTATGCCCGCCCCGCGCCAACCACGGTAGAGCGTTGGGCGCAGATCATGCCGGCTGGGTTCCGGTTCACCGCCAAGTTCCCAGGGGATGTCAGCCACGCGGGCGACCTGCGCGAACAGCTCGATTCGGCGCTGGACTTCACCCGGCTGATGGCGCCCTTGGGCGAACGCGTGTCGCCTTACTGGCTGCAGTTGCCGGCGATGTTCGGGCCGACGCGGCTCGCAGAGCTAGCGCACTTTCTCGACGAGATCGGCGTGCCGGTGGCGGTGGAGGTGCGCAACGACGCGTTCTTTGCCCGTGGCGAGGAGGAGCGCCAACTCAATCGCCTGTTGCATGAACGCGGTGTCGAGCGCATCTGCCTGGATCCGCGTGCGTTGTTCAGCTGCGCTTCGCGCGAGCCCGCCGTGCTCCATGCCCAGGCCAAGAAGCCCAAGGTGCCGCCGCGCCCGGCGGCCTTTACCCGGCACCCGCAGGTGCGGTTCATCGGCCATCCCGAGCTCGAGGCCAACGAGCGCTTTCTCACGCCCTGGGTCGACAAGGTCGCCGCCTGGATCGAGGAGGGACGCCGCCCGTATGTGTTTCTGCATACCTCGGACAACCGTCTGGCCGCGGCACTGGCCCAGCGTTTTCACCAGCGCCTGGTGACCCTGTTGCCAGGCTTGGCGGCGCTGCCTGAATTGCCGCGTGCCCCTGAGGTCGAACAACTGGGGTTACTGTGATCTGACCGTCGGAGGTTGAACCATGGATGTGCAAACCCTGCGAGCCGAAGCCTTCAAGGCACTGCATGAGCGTGATGGCGCGTTCGTCATTCCCAACCCGTGGGATGCCGGCTCCGCACGGATGCTGGCCAGCCTGGGCTTCGAGGCGCTGGCCACCACCAGTGCCGGGTTGGCGTTCAGCCTCGGGCGGCCGGATGCCGAAGGCGCGCTGACGCCCGAGGAGACCCTCGACAATGCCCGTGCCATTGTCGACGCCACGCCGTTGCCGGTGGCGGCCGATCTGGAAAACGGCTTCGGCGACCTGCCGGAAGACTGCGCCCGGACCATCCAGCGCGCTGGCGAAGCGGGGCTGGTGGGTGGTTCGATCGAAGATGCCAGCGGGCGTAGCGATGCACCGATCTACGATTTCGAGCTTTCCGTGGCACGGGTGCGTGCCGCCGTCGCGGCCGCCCGCAGCCTGTCCTTCCCCTTCACCCTCTGTGCCCGCGCAGAGAATCTGCTGCACGGGCGTCTCGACCTGGACGACACCATCCGCCGCCTGCAGGCCTATGCCGAGGCCGGAGCGGACGTGCTGTACGCCCCCGGCCTGCGCAGCGTCGACGAGATCCGGGCGGTGGTGCTCGCTGTAGCGCCCACGCCTGTGAATGTGCTGATGGGCATGCCGGGGGTACCGTTGAGCGTGAATCAGCTGCAGGACCTCGGTGTAAAGCGCATCAGTGTCGGCTCGTCGCTGGCGCGTGCGGCGTTGGGCGCCTTCCAGCGGGCCGCGCTGGAGATCCGCGAGCAGGGCACCTTCGGCTATGGCGAGCAGGCCCTGCCATTTGCCCAGCTCAACGACCTGTTCCGCCGTTGAGGGCCCATGGGTAGAGCGTTGATTGCGTCGCTCAGCCTGCTGTTGGTTGTGCTGCTCGCCTGGTTGATGGGCTGGCGCCCGCCAGCTGCCTGGAACCCCTGGGCCGCTCTGGATGTTCGGCAGCCCCCGAATCTGCTGACGCCTTACAAGCTGTCGCGCCTGCGCGACGATCCCGAGCTATGCCGCCAGGCTTTGCAGACCACCACGCTGCGTTATCGCCCGCAGAGTAACAGTCCGTCGCAGGCCGCTTGCCCGTTGCGCAACGTCTGGCGCGTGGAGGGCGGACAGGCGCGCTTGAGCAGCAGCTTCCTCGCCAGTTGTCCGCTGGCGGTGGCCTATTCGCTGTTCGAAATGCATGGATTGCAGCCGGCGGCGCAGCGGGTGTTCGGTCAGCCGGTGGTTCAGGTCGATCATCTGGGCAGTTTCGCCTGCCGCAATGTCTACCACCGCAAGCAAGGCCGGCTCAGCCAGCATGCCACGGCCAATGCGCTTGATATCAGTGGTTTTCGTCTGAAGGATGGGCAGCGCATCGTGCTGGCCCAGGACTGGCGGGGAGAGGGCCCCAAGGCTGACTTCCTGCGGCAAGTGCAGGCGGCGGCCTGCGAAAGCTTCAGCACGGCACTGGGGCCGGACTACAACGCCGCGCACCACAACCACTTTCACCTGGACATGGGGTTCTGGCAGATCTGCCGTTGAACTCAGGCGTGCACGCGCACGTTGTTCAGCACCACCGGGCGCGCCCAGTGGATATCGAATTCCAGGTCGTTCTGCTGCTTGGCCAGTGTCTGCTCGTCGAAGGGTTCGGGCGCAGGATCGAGCAGATGGGCCTCGAACTCGGCGATCGGCAGGAACAGCGGCCGTGGCGATGGGCCGGGGCCGGGCTCAGCGATGGGGTGGCCTTGGCTCATGACCACCGGGCGCAGCCAGCTGTTGCTGATGTCGAGTTGTCGCTGTTGCTCGATCAGTTCGACGGTGTCGAAGGGCTCGGGGGCGGGCGGCAGCAGCTTGGCTTCCAGTTCCGCCTTGGGCAGGAACAGGGGCTCGGGCGGGGTTACTTCGGTGTCGTGAACCGGCAGGGCGCGCTGGGCGTCGATCAGCGCCAGGGCACGGGCGCCGCCGACTGGTTCGCCGCTGTCCTGGTCGCACTGCATCAGCGCCTGGCTGAAGGAGTCGACTTCGCCTTGCGGCTGCTCTGCCATGGCCCGGGCGAAGAAATCCTGCCACAGATGGCTGACGCCACCCAGTGCCTGGGTATTCTGTCGACCGTAGTTGCCGACGGGCGACAAGTAGGTCAAGCCGATGGGAAGAGTGTCTGACATGGCAGTCGCGGACGTTGAGCTCTGGCAGAATAGCGGGATATTGCCTGTATCGGCTCTGGCCGGGGTTTCATTAATTTTTTTCGAGTGCGGGAACGGATGGTAGAGCAGCAGCAAGGCGCAGGTATCAGGGTCGAGGCACTGGCCCCGCAGTTCCAGGCGCAGGCCGAGGCATGGGCCGAGCGGCTGGGCTTGCCGTTGGTCGATGAAGCCGCGGAATTCGCCGTGCAGCTGGGGGACGAGGGGCTGCAGATCCAGCAGCTCGGGCCGCAGGCACCGGGGCCGGTGCGGGTGGATTTCGTCGAGGGGCAGGCGGCGCACCGGCGGTTGTACGGCGGTGGCAACGGGCAGATGATCGCCAAGGCCGTGGGCATCGCCCAGGGCGTGCGGCCGCAGGTGCTCGATGCTACGGCGGGGTTGGGCAAGGATGCGTTCGTACTGGCCAGCCTGGGTTGCCAGATGACCCTGATCGAGCGTCAGCCGTTGATTGCCGCGCTGCTGGAGGATGGTCTGGTGCGGGCGCGTGGCGATGAGGAGATTGCTCCGATCGTTGCGCGCATGCGGTTGTTGACTGGTAATGCGATCGAGCGGATGCGGGCTTGGGAGGGGGAGGCGCCACAGGTGATCTACCTGGATCCGATGTTTCCGCATCGGGACAAGAGCGCGTTGGTGAAGAAGGAAATGCGGGTGTTTCGGCCTTTGGTCGGTGATGACCTGGATGCACCGGCTTTGCTCGAGGCGGCTTTGGCGTTGGCCACGCATCGGGTGGTGGTCAAGCGGCCGCGCAAGGCGCCTATTATCGAGGGGGCCAAGCCGAGTCATAGTCTGGAGGGGAAGTCGAGTCGGTACGATATATATCCCAAGAAGGCTTTGAAGGCTTGACTGTTGGTTAGTTCGTTAGTTCGTTAGTTTTGGGTAGTGTTTGTTTTTGAAGTTGTATGCGCATTCATTTGTGATGTCGACGCTTATTCACCTTTCCGCCCTTACGGCGGGTTACTTAATGAGATGGTCACCCCGGCACCCTGCGAGGCGTACGCTTTCGCAGGGTGCTTTTACTTC
>NZ_NIBE01000049.1:98392-105228 GCF_002205115.1 Pseudomonas sp. DrBHI1 | reverse complement strand
TGCGGGGGTGAGGTGGGCTGCAGGTTCCGCGTGGCCCTTTAAAATGATCGCGGGGCAAGCCCACGCAAGTCCAGTTACTACACGCAAGTTCAGTTACCAGTAGATTGAACGGGGCTGCCAGGCAGCCCCGAGCGCTTGCATCAATCCGCCGGTTTGGGCGCGAAGCGCAGGATCAGGCAGGCGATCACCGCCGACAGCAGCGAGCCCAGCAGGATGCCGATCTTGGCTGCGTCGATCTTATCGGCCTGGCCGGGGAAGGCCAGCTCGCCGATGAACAGGCTCATGGTGAAGCCGATGCCGCACAGCATCGCCACGCCGTAGATCTGCAGCCAGCTGGCGCCATGGGGCTTGCTGGCCAGGCCGGTCTTGACCGCCAGCAGCACGCCGCCGAACACGCCGAGCTGCTTGCCCAGCAGCAGGCCCAGGGCGATGGCCAGTGGCAATGGAGCGAAGATGTCGCTCAGGCCCAGATTGCCGAACGACACGCCGGCGTTGGCGAAGCCGAAGGCTGGCACGATGAGGAAGCCGACCCAGGGCGCCAGGCCATGCTCCAGCTTGAGCAGCGGGCTGGCTTCGCGGGCCTCGCTGCCGCCGGTGCTGTAGGGGATCAGCAGGGCGCCGACCACGCCGGCGATGGTGGCGTGAACGCCCGACAGCAGGGTCACGTACCACAGTGCGGCCACGCCGATCAGGTAGGGCCACAGGCTGATCACGCGCAGGCGGTTGCAGGCCAGCAGCACCGCGACGATGCCGGCGGCGCCGGCCAGGGCCAGCAGGTTCAGCGACGAGGTGTAGAACACGGCGATGATCGCCACCGCACCCATGTCGTCGATGATCGCCACCGACACCAGCATCACCTTGAGCGACAGCGGCGCATGCCGGCCGAGCAGGGCCAGGGCGCCGACGGCGAAGGCGATGTCGGTGGCGGCCGGGATCGCCCAGCCGTCGGCCAGGCCCGGCTCGCCACGGGACACCGCCAGGTAGATGAGCGCCGGCACGGCCATGCCCATCAGTGCCGGCAGGGCCGGCAGGCGGCGCTGCTCCCAACTGGCCAGGCGACCGTCGACCAGCTCGCGCTTGATCTCCAGGCCCACCAGCAGGAAGAAGATCGCCATCAGGCCATCGTTGATCCACATGTGCACGGTCATTGGGCCGAGCTTGTCGGTCAGTACCGGGCCGACGGGCAGGTGCAGCAGGTGCTGGTAGGCGCTGGCCCAGGGGCTGTTGGCGATGACGATGGCCAGCGCGGCGGTGAACATCAGCAAGACGCCACCGGCTGCCTCTGTCGCCAGCAGGTGCCGCAGCATCGAGCGCGGCTTGAGGGGTGGAAGGGGTGCGGTCATATAACGCTCCTCGTTCATGGCATCACCCTCGCGGTGGCAGTGTCGCGACGGGCAACGGGCACGGCGGGACGCTGGCTCCGGGCAAGACGGGCCACTGCGGCGAAGGGCGAGAAGAAGGATGGAAAATGCGGCGCAGCGACCCACGCCGTGAGGACACGGGGCAGGAAGGGCCATGGGGAATGGAGGCATGCGTGCAACATGGACGGATCTCACGGAAAACAAATGAATGTTCTCCGTATTCGGGAAGGCTCCCGGGCGCACGCAGCACACGCCAGGCGGCCATTCTAACGGTGCGGGCGAAGGTGTGTGTTGCATTTTTGCATCGAAATGTTGCCAAGCGAGGGTTTCGACCCGTAGCACCGACCCTCAGGAGATGGCCTCCCTCCTTGAACCGCCTCAGCGCTGATGATGCCTGCGCAACCCCATTGGAGGGCGCGTAGGTCTGTGCCTGTCTCTCTCCATGGGGGCTTTCGGACCTATCCTGGAGCTAGTCGATGTACCTCTCGTTCATTTCCGTTGTCGTCGGAGGCAGTGCCGGTTGCGTATTGCGCTGGATCCTTGGCCTGCGCCTGAACTCGCTGTTTCCCGGGATGCCGTTGGGCACCTTGCTGGTCAACCTCGTCGGTGGTTCGTCATCGGCGGCGCGATGGCCTTCTTCCTGCGCTTGCCCAACCTCGGTCCGGCCTGGCTGCTGCTGATCACCACGGGCTTTTGCGGCGGGCTGACCACCTTCTCGACGTTCTGCGCCGAAGTGCTGTCGATGCTCATGCACGGCCGCGCTGGCTGGGCGATGGCCACGGCACACCTGTGACAACCAGGTGGCGCGGGCCAGCCAGTGGACCTGGTGAAGACGGTTCATGGCTGCAGCCCGAGAAAACGACGTTGATGGTCTGGGCTGGGCATCAGGCATTGCTCATATCGGCCGAACAGCCGATAGCGGTTGAGCGCCACACGATCGTACAACCCGTCCCGCAACCTGCGAGGGCAGAGACGCAGC
Organism: Pseudomonas sp. DrBHI1; assembly: GCF_002205115.1. Classification (NCBI taxonomy): domain Bacteria; kingdom Pseudomonadati; phylum Pseudomonadota; class Gammaproteobacteria; order Pseudomonadales; family Pseudomonadaceae; genus Pseudomonas; species Pseudomonas sp. DrBHI1. The sequence goes on along the minus strand of NZ_NIBE01000049.1, from coordinate 102,888 downwards.
ATGCGCAGCAGTGGCCAGGCGCCGGGCAGTTGGCGTACTACCTCGAAGAATGCCTCGGAGCGCACCCAGTAGTGGTTGTCACGAATGACCGCCATGGTGTCGAACGCCATCACGGGCAGGCCTGCCCAGGCCAGCAATGCCTGGCCTTCGGCTGACTGCACCGTGGCCAGGCGGATACGTTGGTGGCGATCGTGGCGGATAACGAACGTCGCCCAGCCGTTGCACAGCTTGCATACACCATCGAACAGCAGCACGGTTTCCCCTGGCGCGAGCAGAGGGGCGTGAGAGGGGCGCATCAGGGAGGCGGGCATCGCTTGATTCCGTTCAGGCTGGAAGCGGCATTTTAGAGGCTTTGGATGGGAAGTAGCGATTAATCGGCGCGCAGGGAGCCGCGCCCTAGGGATTGGCCGGTTCAAGGGCGATTGTCGAACCGTTATCATGCGCCCCCGATATTGGAGCGCCCCATGGCCAAGGACATCGACAACCCCTGCGTCTCGCTGTGCCAACTCAATGGCGAACTGTGCGTGAGCTGTGGCCGAACCCGGGATGAGATTCGCAAATGGCGGGGCATGAAGCGCCCGGAGAAGATGGCGACCGTGCAGCGGGCGGCTTCGCGAATGAAGGCTATCGTCAAGAAGAACGCCAAGCGCTAGGGCAAGACGCCGTTGCGGCCTGGCCCGGGCGTCAGGCGCGCTTGCGTGTCCCTGACACCTGCTGATGATCCGAATTCATGGGGAAGCTATGCGCAGACTGTGGCGAAGGTACCTCGCACTGTTGGATGCGGACCTCAGTAACAAGGTCTTCGACAACTTCAAGAACTTGCTGGTGTGCGCGCTGCTGTTCGCCGCGGGCACCGAGGCGATCCATGGCAACCAGCAGATGCTGTTGGGTTTGTGGGTGTCCAGTTTCACCGGCTGGGGGTTGATCCTGGTGTCGGCGTTGCTGTTGCTGTTGAACATCAGCGACACGCTGCATCGTCTGGCGAAGTTGCCATACCACACGGTACTGCAGGTCATCCTGTGCTTGCTCTATCTCATCCTGGCGTCGCGAGTGGTCGAGATTGTCTGGAGTTTCCGGGCGGAGTAAGGATGCTCCTTCAGGAGGCGACCGCGACACCGCCTGGTCGTCCAGGCAGTGTCGTTACGGTACGTGTCGCCGATTCAGGGGGCTATCAGGCGATCGCCTCGCGACCTGCACTTGCCGCCTTGCTGTGCCAAAGGGTCGGCACCATGAACGCGATCGCCAGCACGCACGCGCTCACCAGCAGCACGAAGCCGCCGTCCCAGCCGAAGTGGTCGACGGTGTAACCCATCGCCGCGCTGGCCGCGACCGAACCGCCCAGGTAGCCGAACAGCCCGGTGAAGCCGGCTGCGGTACCGGCGGCTTTCTTCGGCGCCAGCTCCAGCGCCTGCAGGCCGATCAGCATCACCGGCCCGTAGATCAGGAAGCCGATGGCGAACAGCGCGATCATGTCGACGGTCGGGTTGCCTGGCGGGTTGAGCCAGTAGACCAGGGTGGCGACGGTCACCAGGGCCATGAATACGATCCCCGTCAGGCCACGGTTGCCGCGGAAGATCTTGTCGGACATCCAGCCGCACAGCAGGGTGCCGGGAATGCCGGCCCACTCATAGAAGAAGTAGGCCCACGAGGTGGTGTCGACGCTGAAGTGCTTGGCTTCCTTCAGGTAGGTCGGCGCCCAGTCGAGCACGCCGTAGCGCAGCAGGTAGACGAACACGTTGGCCATGGCGATGTACCACAGCAGCTTGTTGCGCAGCACGTACTCGACGAAGATCTGCTTGGCGCTGAATTCCTGCTCGTGGCTCTCGTCGTAGCCTTCGGGGTAGTCGTTCTTGTACTGCTCGACCGGCGGCAGGCCGACCGACTGCGGGGTATCGCGCATGGTGGCGAAGGCGAACACAGCCACCAGCACGGCCACGGCGGCGGGCACGTAGAAGGCGGCATGCCAGTCGTTGGTCCAGCCCAGGCCCAGCAGGAACAGCGGGCCGATCAGGCCGCCGCCGACGTTGTGAGCGACGTTCCACACCGACACCACGCCACCGCGCTCCTTCTGCGACCACCAGTGCACCATGGTTCGCCCGCTCGGCGGCCAGCCCATGCCCTGGGCCCAGCCATTGATGAACAGCAGCACGAACATGATCGTCACGCTGGATGTGGCCCAATGCGCGAAACCGAAAATGAACATCACCCCGGCCGAGATCAGCAGGCCGAAGGGCAGGAAGTAGCGCGGGTTGGAGCGGTCCGAGACCAGGCCCATGAGGAACTTGGACAGGCCGTAGGCGATGGCGATGGCGGAAATCGCCACGCCCAGCTGGCCGCGCGTGTAGCCCTCTTCCTCGATCAGGTAGGGCATGGCCAGTGAGAAGTTCTTGCGCAGCAGGTAGTAGCCGGCGTAGCCGAAGAAGATCCCGGCGAAGATTTGCCAGCGCAGGCGGCGATAGGTGCTGTCGACGCGCTCGTCGGGCAGCGGCGCCTGGTGCGCGGCAGGGCGGAAGAAGGCAAACATGTGAAGCTCCCAACTTGTTATAGGTATGCGAAAACGAATTTTACATTTTCGTTACAGAAAAAATACCGGTTTCGCTGGGAGATTCTGTTGTTTTGTGAACCTGGTCGGCTGCCGCCATGAAGCAAGCCCGGCACAGGGCATGGTTCACGGCGGCACACGCCCCGACCAACTGATAAAAGAGCTGTGATGTGGCGCAAATGACCCTGGCTCAGTCGAGCACAGGGCGCAGGAAGTTGCGTTCGTAACTGAGGATGAAGCGTTGCTCGCTGGCCAGGGCGAAGGCGGCGATGCATTCCGGGTCGGTTTCCGAGGCAATGCGGTACTGCTCGTAGGCCGCCAGGCTGGGGAAGCTGAACAGGGCGTAGGCGACATTGTTGGCGCCTTCGCTAGGCAGGAAGTAGCCGTGGTGGGTGCCGCCCATGCGGTTGACCAGGCCGATCCACAGCTTGCCATAGGTCTCGAAGGCTGGGATCTGGTAGGGGTCGATGATGTACTTGAGGTGGCAGGTGATCATTGCACGCAATCCTTTGGGTGAGCCGGGTGGCTCACCTTACAGGGGCGGATGGCGGCCGTCACTGGGGGGCTGGCTGGCGCCAGATCAGTTGGTCGGTGGGATAGTCCTGCTGGCGTGCCAGCTCCAGCAGCTGTTCTCGGGTCTGGGCACTGACGGTCGGTGAGCGCGACAGCAGCCACAGGTACTCGCGGTTCGGATGGCCGACCAGCGCCACGCGATAGTCCGGGTCGTGGTAGAGCACCCAGTACTCGCCCTTGGTCAGGCCGGGGGCCAGGCGGCTGAACCAGTTGTCGAAGCGCACCCAGAGCTTGTCGGTGCGTCCGGCCACCTGTGGCTCGGCGAGGCCGTGGGCCTCATTCCACTGGCCGTCCTTCTCCAGGCAGCGATTGGTCACATCGATACGACCGTCCTCGCGCAGGCCGTAATGGGCCTCGGATTGCACGCAGTTGCGCTGGAAGAACATCGGCAGGCGCGCCAGTTCGTACCAGGTGCCCTGGTAGCGCTGCAGTTCTATCTGTTGCGTGGTGGGCGGCGGCTCGTCGCGGGCGCTTGTGCAGCCCGTGAACGCGAGGGTGAGGCAGCAGTAAAATGGCACGGCCAGGCGCATCGCCATGGAAAACCTCCTGAAGGGGGAAAGGGCTCACATGATGTTCGATGCGCGGGCCGGCCAAAGGTTTTACTGGGCTGGGCGCGAGGTTTCCACGCGCAGGATCTCGGTATAGATGGCGTCGACGGTCTGGTCGACCTTGAGACTCTTCATGCGTGCCTGCAGGTCCGGGTCCTCGACCTTGACGACCTGTACCTTGCCTTCAGGCGGCAGCAGGGTGACCTCATGGGTGTTGAGGTCGATCTTCTTGATCTGCGAGGTGACCTTTACCTGGCGGAACGCTTCGCCGCCGGGGTTGGGGTTGTCCTTGGTGGCGCGGATGGTGCCGGACTCCTCTGATGCTTTCGGTGCGCCGCCTTCCTTGGTGTTGAGCACGTAGGCCACGGCGCGGGTCACGTAGATGTCGACCTGATCGCCGACCTTGAGGTTGGGCAGGGCCTTGGCCTGTTCGGTGAGCTGGAAGGTCACGTCCTTGTCGTGGGGACCCTTCACCGTGACCTGGCGATTGGTCAGGTCGATCTTGGTCACTTCGGTGGTGACATGGCTTTCCAGCGCCTCACTGGCGATGGGCAGTTCGGCGGCGTGGGCGGTGAGGTTGGCGGCAAAGATGAGCGAGGTGAGAGCGATGGCGCGGGTCGGGTTCATTGGCCTGTCTTCCTTGTGGTCGAGGGTGCATGCGAGAGGAAGCATAGACACTGGTTGGCAGGTGTGCGGCAGGTTCAGGCACTAGAAAGGTTGATGGTCACGCTGGCGCTTGGCCCCGGACACACTCACCGCCCCCGGCAAGTTCACGGCGTTCTTGGCCGCCAGCACTTCGGCCATCACGCTCACCGCGATTTCCGCCGGGGTCT
>NZ_NIBE01000049.1:48306-98373 GCF_002205115.1 Pseudomonas sp. DrBHI1 | reverse complement strand
TGCGCCGCGAGCCGATGGCGCCGATGTAGAACGCCGGGCCGTGCAGGGCTTCAAGCAGCGCCAGGTCGTCGAGCTTGGGGTCGTGGCTGACGGCGATGATGCAGGTGCGCAGATCGGCCTTGAAGTCGCGTACCACATCGTCCGGCATGCCCTTCAGGTATTCGACGCCGGCGACCGACCAGGTGGCCATGTGCTCGGGCCGGGGGTCGCACACCGCCACCCGGAAGCCGTTGAACAGGGCCATGGTCGCCAGGTACTCGGCCAGCGCGCCGGCGCCGATCAGCAGCATGCGGTAGCCGGGGCCGAGGGTGTTGATCATGTGCCGGCCATCGAAACAGAACTGTTCCGGGGCGGCGGTGGGTTCGAGGTCGACCGCGCCGTCGGCCAGGGTCAGCTGGCGACGCATCAGCTGGCCGTTGTCGAGCTGCTCCAGCAGGTGTCGCAACGAGGCAATGGCGGGCATGAACTCGAGAATCAGTTCCAACGTACCGCCGCATGGCAGGCCAAAGCGGTGGGCGTCGTCGGCGCTGATGCCGTAGCGGATCACCTCGGGCGCCCCCTCGAGCAGGCCGGGGCCGCCGTAGGCGGTGGTGTAGCGGTGGATCAGGTCGTCCTCGATGCAACCGCCGGACACGCTGCCGACCACCCGGCCGTCGTTGCGCAGGGCCATAATCGAGCCGACCGGGCGCGGCGACGAACCCCAGGTGCGGGCGACGGTGGCGAGCAGCACGCGATGGCCGGCCTGGAGCCAGTCATGGGTGGTGCGCAGGACCAGCAGGTCGATGCTTTCCATGGTGTCCTCGTGAGTCCGTAGCTCGCGCTTTACCCGTGGGAGCGGTATCAGCGCATATGCAGGATGATCGGGCTGCTGCTGGCCGGGTCGGTATGCCCGCGCAACGTGCCCACCGCCTTGGCCTCTACCGCGCCGCCGTGATTGCCCCACGCACTGCGGGCGAAACTCAGCACCTCGGCGATCTCCTGGTCCGACAACTGCTCGCGAAACGCCGGCATGCGGTAGGCGTCCGGCACCCCGGCGGCGACGATGCGCTGCGAGCCGTTGAGGGTGATGTTGATCGCCGAGGCATTCTCCGTGGCCAGCATCGAGGTGGCGCCCGCCAGTGGCGGCATCCACTCGGCCTGGCCCTTGCCGTCCAGGCCATGGCAGCTGGCGCAGCGGGTCGCGTAGGTATGCGCCCCCGGTGTGTCGGGCTGCGCAGCAGTCGTTTGATACTGCCAGGGTGCACCGTCACGCCCCGGGTCGCCGGGCAGTGACTTGAGGTAGCGGGCGATCGCGTTCAGGTCGTCGTCGCTCATGAACTGCGTGGAGTTGTTGAACGCCTCGGTCATCGAGCCGTACACCACCGCGTGCTTGTTCCGCCCGGTCTTGAGGAACTGCACCATCTCCGGCTCGCTCCAGCGCCCGAGCCCGGTGTTGTGGTCCTGGCGCAGGCTCGGCGCGTACCAGCCATCGAGCAGGGCGCCGGCGAGGAACGGCGCGCCGCTTTCGTCCAGGGCCTTCTCGTTGAAGGCCAGGCCCCGAGGCGTGTGGCAACTGCCGCAGTGGCCGGGGCCCTGGACGATATAGGCGCCGCGATTCCACAGCGGGTCCTGGTCGGCTTTCTGCGCATAGGCGCTGGTCGGCGCGAACAGGCCGTTCCACAGGGCGATGGGCCAGCGCAGGTTCAGCGGCCAGGGAATGTCGCTGGGGACATTGGCCTCGGCGGCCGGCTGCACGCCCTTCATGAAGAACGCGTAGAGCGCCCGCACATCGTCGTCGCTGAGCTTGACGTAGGACGGGTAGGGCATGGCCGGGTAGAGCCGTCGCCCACCCGGCGCGACGCCCTGGCGCACGGCGCGGTCGAAGTCGGCCAGGCTGTAGGCGCCGATGCCATGCTCGCGGTCCGGGGTGATGTTGGTGGCATGGATGGCGCCCAGCGGCGTGGCCATTTCCAGGCCGCCGGCAAACGGGGCCTTGCCCGGCAGGCTGTGGCAGGCCACGCAGTCGCTGAGCCGGGCGACGTATTCGCCGCGGCTGACCAAGGCGGCGTCGGCGCTGTCCGTGACGCTGAAGGGCGAGGTGGGCTCGCGGGTGACGTACCAGGCCAGCAGGCCTGCCGCGACCAGGCACGGCACGGCCAGCCAGCCTGCGGTTCTTGCGAATCGGCGGTTGTTCATGGGCTGTCCTTGTCGTGTCAGCTGAAGGTATGGCGGCTCAGGGGCATGCTGCGCACGCGCTGGCCGGTGAGCCGCGCCACGGCGTTGGCCACCGCGGGCGCCACCGCCGGCAGCGGTGGCTCACCGATGCCGCCCATCTTCGCCCCGCTCTCGACGATGCGCACATGCACCCGGGCCATGCGCGACGGCGGCAGCACCGGGTACAGGTCGTAGTTGCGTGCCCGTGGCATGCCGTTGAGCCACACCGACTCTTCCAGCAGCACCTGGGACAGGCCCAAGGACACCGCGCTGTTGACCTGGGCCTCGATGATCGCCGGGTTGACGATGCTGCCCGGGTCGATGGCCTGCCAGATGTCGTGCACCCTGACCTGGCCGCCCTCCAGCGACACTTCGGCGATCACCGCCGCCTCCGAGCCGAACGGCGAGGCCATGGCCACGCCGCGGGCGCGCTTGCTGCCGTCCTCGGCGGTGAACGGGCCGCGTTTCCAGCCACCGGACAACTCGCCCACCGCCTGCAGCAGGGTGGTCAGGCGCGGGTTGCCCTGCAGCAGTTGCAGCCGCAGCTCGAAGGGATCGTGGCCGCCCTTGTCGGCCAGCTCATCGAGGAACGACTCGTAGAAGAAGTCGTTGAGCGAGTTGCCCACCGAACGCCAGTAGCCGAGCATGGCCGGGCCTTTGACATAGATCTGCGCGGTGCGCTTGTTGGCGATGGCGTAGGCCTTGCCCGACAGCCCTTCCAGGGCGGTGGGGTCGACCTTGTCGCCCTGCTTGCCGGCGAGCGACTCGGTCGGGCCTTCGGTGGCGCTGATCGCCTCGATGGCCACCGGCAGGCCTTTTTCGTCCAGGCCGGCGCGGAACTTGACCACGGCCATCGGCCGCATGGCATCGCGCAGGAACTCCTCCTCGCGGCTCCAGATCAGCTTCACCGGCCGACCCACGGCCTTGGCCAGGGCGATGGCCTGTGGGTAGGGGTTGGCCGAGTCGTACAGGAAGTGGCGGCCGAAGAAGCCGCCGAGCAGCGGCGAGTGCAGGGTGATCCGCGCCGGGTCCAGGCCGGTGCGCTTGGCGATGTCGTCGCGGAACATGTCCTGGGCCTGGTTCGGCAGCCACACCTCCAGGCTGCCGTCGGGATTGAAACGGGCGGTGGCGGAGGGCGGCTCCAGCTGCGCATGGTTGAGGTACTGGTTGTGGTAGGTGGCCTCGACCGTGGTCTTGGCGCCTGCCAGGGCGCCTGCCACGTCGCCCTGGTTTTCCTCGTCACGGCTTGGCCCGGTCTGGGCGGCCAGGTGGTCGCGCCAGCCGTCGCTGGAAAAATCGGCGGGCATCGCACGCACCTGGCGGTCGGCAGTTGCCTCCTTCCAGTCCACCTGCAGTGCTTCGACGGCGCGCTTGGCATGCCACCAGCGTTCGGCGACCACGGCCACCGCGCCGGGCAGCTGATGCACCGAATGCACGCCCTTCATGGCCTTGACCTGTTCCTCGTTGCGCAGGCCGCCGACGCTCATGCCCAGGCGCGGCGCATGCTGCACGGCGGCGTGGAGCATGCCGTCGACCTTGATGTCGATGCTGTAGAGGGCCTTGCCGGTGGACTTGTCGTAGGCGTCGAGGCGCTGTACCGGCTTGCCTATCCAGCGGAACTGGCTGGGGTCGCGCAAGGTGACGCTGGCGGGGTCCGGCACCGGCAGGTCCATGGCCGTTTCGGCCAGTTCACCGTAGCCCAGCGAACGGCCCGAAGCGGCATGCACTACCTTGCCCGGTTCGGTGGTCAGCTCGCTCACCGGCACGCCCAGCCGCTGGGCGCCGGCTTGCAGCAGCATGGCCCGGGCCAGGGCGCCGAGGCGGCGCATGGTCGGGTAGCTCATGCGTACCGACATGCTGCCACCGGTGATGCGCAGGCCGTTTTCCATCACCACGTAGGCTTCGCCGGCGGGCGCGCTTTCGACCAGGAAGCGGGCAGGATCGAGGTCCAGTTCCTCGCCGACGATCTGCGCCATGGCGGTGTTGACGCCTTGCCCGCCCTCCATGAATGGGCTGAGCAGGCGCACGCTGCCGTCCGGGCGCAGCTCCAGGAAGGCCGGCACCTGGGTACCGCGCTCCGGGGCGCTGGCGGCCTGTACGCGTGGTGCGCCTACTGGCAGGCCGAAGCCGAGCACCAGCGCGCCCACGGTGGTGCCGACCAGAAAGCGCCGGCGCGACAGGTTGACAGTTTCACCTGCGGGCAGTTTCAGCAAGTCTTCGGGGGTATCGATGCGTGTGCTCATCAGGCTTTATCCCCTTCGGCGAGATCCTGCACGGCGGCATGGATGGCGTTGTAGGTGCCGCAGCGGCACAGGTTGACCATGGCCGCGTCGATCTGCGCAGTGCTGGGCTTGGGCGTGTGCTTGAGCAGCGCGGTGGCCGCCATCACCTGGCCGGACTGGCAGTAGCCGCACTGGGCCACCTGGTGCTCGACCCAGGCGGCGACCACGCGCTTGCCCACGGCATCGTGCTCGATGGCCTCGATGGTGGTGACCTCGCGGCCGACCACGCCGGCCACCGGGGTGACGCAGGCGCGCACCACGTTGCCGTCCACCAGCACCGAGCAGGCGCCGCACTGGGCCAGGCCGCAGCCATACTTGGTGCCGGTCAGGCCCAGGTCGTCGCGGATCACCCAGAGCAAGGGCGTGTCGGCGTCAGCCTCGACCTGGTAAGTCTGCTGGTTGATTCGTAGTTCCATGGGCTCACCTGCTGATCATCGGTTGTGGAAGCGGGGAATACGCTGTTCCCCAATCCGGAAACGCTAGCACAGAGGCCCATTGCGCAACCGATACACCCCACAGATTCAGAGGATCAGGCAAGCAATCCGGCGGAATGCGCAAGTAGCCTTCAATCGATGCGCGGATGCTGTTGTGCGAGCGTCTGGCGCCGGGCCTCCAGCTCGGCGATCTGTGCGTCGATGTCCTCGATCTTCTGCTCGATGTTGTCGTGGTGCTCCTGCAGCAACTCGCGGGCTTCCTCGATATCCGAGGCGGCCGGGGCGGCGCCGCGCAGCGGGCGGTTGGCGGTCTCCTTCATGGTCAGGCCGGTGAGCAGGCCGACCACGGCAATGACCATCAGGTAGTAGGCCGGCATGTACAGGTTGTCGGTGGTCTCCACCAGCCAGGCGGCCAGGGTCGGGGTCAGGCCGGCGATCAGCACCGAGATGTTGAAGGCACTGGCCAGGGCGCTGTAGCGGATATGGGTGGGGAACATCGCCGGCAGGGTCGAGGCCATCACGCCGATGAAGAAGTTCAGCAGCACGGCGAGGATCAACAGCCCTGCGAAGATCACCGCCAGCTTGCCGCTGGTGATCAGCATGAACGCCGGGATCGCCAACAGGAACAGGCCAGCGCTGCCAATGATGATGAACGGCTTGCGTCCCCACTTGTCGCTGAGCAGGCCGATGATCGGCTGCACGAACAGCATCCCGACCATGATCGCGATGATGATCAGCACGCCGTGGTCCTCGCTGTAGTGCAGGTTGTGCGAGAGGTAGCTGGGCATGTAGGTGAGCAGCATGTAGTAGGTGACGTTGGTGGCGATCACCACGCCGATGCAGGTCAAGAGGCTGCGCCAGTGCTGGGTGGCGACTTCCTTGAACGACACTTTCGGGCCGCTGGCCAGGCCTTCGCGGTCCCCTTGTTCGAGCTTGTCGACGTGTTGCTGGAACGCCGGGGTTTCTTCCAGGGCGTGGCGCAGGTACAGGCCGATCAGGCCCAGCGGCAGGGCCAGGAAGAACGGCAGGCGCCAGCCCCATTCGAGGAACTGTTCCTCGCCAAGCACCGTCGAGATCAGCACAACCACCCCGGCGCCAAGGACGAAGCCGGCGATCGAGCCGAAGTCCAACCAGCTGCCAAGGAAACCGCGCTTGCGGTCCGGGGCGTACTCGGCGACGAAGATCGACGCTCCGGTGTATTCGCCGCCCACCGAGAAGCCCTGGGCCATCTTCGCCAGCAACAGCAGGATCGGCGCCCAGATGCCGATGCTGGCGTAGGAGGGGATCAGGCCGATGGCAAAGGTGCTCAGCGACATGATCACGATGGTCGCGGCCAGCACCTTCTGCCGTCCGTAGCGGTCGCCCAGGGCGCCGAAGAACAGCCCGCCCAGCGGGCGGATCAGGAACGGCACGGAGAAGGTGGCCAGGGCGGCGATCATCTGCACGCCGGGGCTGGCGTTGGGGAAGAACACCTTGCCCAGGGCATAGGCGACGAAGCCGTAGACACCGAAGTCGAACCACTCCATGGCATTGCCCAGGGCGGCGGCGGTGATGGCCTTGCGCATCTTGGCGTCGTCGACGATGGTGATGTCCTTCAAGCCGATGGGCTTGACGGGTTTCCTGCGTGATTTCATGGGCCGTTGTCCTTGAAGGCTTGGGGCGTGGCCATGGTTTGGCCAGCCTTGTACCTAGGGTCAGATACAACGGCGCGCTAAATAATTCCCTGCGGGGTCATTTGCGTGGGTAAACCATGCGCGATTTCTGTAGGAGCGGCGCTGGTCAGAGCGTGCGAGACATCAACCAATGGCTATGCCCCCAGGCCTCGAACTGCTCCATATGCGTCCAGCCACGCTTGGCGTAGTAGGCGTCCTGGTCGTGGGTATGCAGGTAGAGCGTGGCAACTCCGTTGCTGCGGGCATGCTCGCAGACACCTTCGATCAGCCGCTCCGCCAGGCCTTGCCCACGCGCCTCTGGGGCGACGAACACGCAGGCCAGCCAGGGACCGAGGTCGCTGCGTCCGGGCAGGTCGTCGCTGGCTAGGGCGGCACTGCCCAGCAGGCGGTCGCCGTCCAGGGCGACCAGGCATTGCCATTGACCGTTGTGCTGGCCTTCGGCGAATTCGCGTTGCCAGTCGGCCAGCGGCACGTCCGCGTACTCATAGTGGAACTGTTGGTGCAGCCACTGGGCGAGGGTGTCGCTGTGGGCCATGTGGTGTTTCAGCCAGTCCAGGCGGAGCATGACGATGTCCTTTCAGGGGCAGGAGGGGTGGACCTTTGCGCGAAGCATACACCGCAGTGCGTGAGCGACGAGGATGATGGCGTTTTGATTTTAAGGGTGCGCAGCCGTTATCCTTGCGCCCGCATTCATCAAGGAAGAACCATGCACCTGTCGTCCCGCCTCAAATCGCTTGTAGCCCTGTCACTTGCCAGCCTGCTCGGTGCTTGCGCCAACTACCACTACAAGGAGTACCAGGGGGACTGGGCGCCTGAGACGATGACGCCCTATGATCTGTCCGGCAACCAGGCCGACGCACCGGTCGTGTACTTCGCTACCGTCCGTTACCGCGCCCTGGGCGTGCCGTTCCATCGCCTGCTGCTGGCCACCCATGTCGACGACCAGTTGCTCGAAGGCGCCGGGCGCCGCTCGATCCTCGATATCGCGGGCAAGCAGGCGCTACGGCTGACGCCGGGCAAGCACTCGCTGAGCTGGTGCTGGGCCTCGATGAACGCGCTGGGGACCGGTGGCGGCAAATGCGGTTTCACCGCGCGCGACGTCGAGTTCCGTGCGGGCAAGCGCTACATCGTCGACTTCGACACCGTCGATGCCATCAACGGCCCGCCCGGGCGAGAGACGATGACCATCACCATCACCTCCGAGATTCGCGACCTCGACACCTGGGAGGTGGTCTACCCGCCCAAGGGCAGCGAAGCGTTGACCAAGAGCATGGACGGTTGAGGATGTGCTCTGATGCAGACTTACTGGCCACTGTTCTGGCCCAATGACAGCAAAGTCGATCACAGCGCCCCGCAGGTGCGTCTCGATGCGCTGTTGCCGGTTGTCGGGGCGGTCACGCTCGCTTATTTCGAGCGCAATGAGCGCATTCAGGTTGATGAAACCGTTCGGCTCATCTGGTGCCCAAGTGTTTCCGACCTCAATGGCTGGAGTGAGCAACCTTCTGAAATCGCCTTTAGCCATGTGCTGCACGCCAGGGTGGTTGCACTCGATGCTGCCCCTGAATCGACGATCGACTCTGTGCATTTCGGTCTGCGCGGGCACATGCTGGAGGTTCTGTCCCTGGAGCGATTGCTACCGGCCTTGTGTGGATGGGCAAACGGTACCGGGGCTTGGGCGTTGCCTCAAGCAGCGACCGAGAATGGCAGCCTGCAGTTATGGGCGGAACTGAGCTGGTGCGGTTGGGCAGAGGTGGCGGGGTACATTTATCTTGTCGGTAGTACGCGAGCCGAGTCGCATCTGGAACTGATCTTCGAACGTGATGGCGATAACCTTGTCGGCTTGTTCCATGTACAGCGAAATCCAGCCGGGACCTTTTTCGACTTCGGGGCGACGTATTTCACCGAATTAGAACGTTGCTTGCTGGAGCGGGTGCTGAATAGCGCTCACCCCTTGTGTGATACTCACCCCCTTTATCTGGTAGAGTAGTCCGGTGTACAGAAAATTTGATCAGTGATACGACGTTGAGCTTTCTATTGATGTTCGCCAGACTTTCCTTCTGCTCGCAAGCCGGAAAGTTTAACCAGCAGGTCACGTACGACTAAAGTCCGGTGTCTCTCACTCGTTTCTACAAGTACCGTGGGGCCAGACAGTCATCAAGTTCGATTGTTGGACAATTAGATCTCGTCAACCCCTTTACCCGCTCTGCCACGGGCTAGCCAGTGACCATGCGGTCATGCCTGGCGCCATGTGGTAATTAGCAGTCGTTAACTTTTCCGCGAGCGTTTCAACAAACAACGCTCAACTTTCTAAAGTTATTGCGCGTGTGCCGATAACCCTCGGTGACCGTGCCGGGAAGTTCCAAGTACTGCGATTCTCGCTGTGCCTTTGCCTGCGAATGGGTGTTGTATGTCGTACCTGTCTGCTGTTGATCGTCGTCAATTAACGCTGTCTGTCGCATTGGCTTGCCTGTGTGTTGGCAACCTGCATGCCGAGACATTTACGCCCGGTCAGGAAGTGCTGCGCCAACAACAACAGCAGCAACACGACCTGCAGCAACTGCAGTTGGAACAACGCCGCCGGCAACTGCAACGCGGTGCATTCACCGCACCCGACAACACTGCGCAGACACCCAAGGCCTCGGCTGCGGATGCGCGCTGCTGGCCGCTGGCCGGGGTGCGCATCGGCGGTGTCACGCTGATCGACCGTGCCACCCTCGATGCCCGCATCGACCCGCTGGTGGCCGCGTGCATGGGCGTGGGGCAGATCAACCAGCTGCTGGCGGGCATCACCGCGCTGTACCTGGAAAAGGGCTATATCGCCAGCCGCCCCTACCTGAGCAGCGCCCCGACGGCCGGGCAGTCGCTGGACATCCTGGTGGACGAAGGCTACCTGGAGGCCATCGAGCTGGCCGACCAGCGCCTGCCGGTGTCCCTGGCCGGGGCCTTCCCCGGCATGCTCGGCGAGCCGCTGAACCTGCGCGACCTGGAGCAGGGCCTGGACCAGCTCAATCGCCTGCGTTCGGTAGACCTCAGTGCCGACATCGCCCCCGGCAGCCAGCCGGGCGCCTCGCGGATCATCCTGCGCCCGCGCAGCGCCGGCCAGCCACGGGTTTCCGTGGGCCTGGGCCTGGACAATCTCGGCAGCGCCAGCACTGGCCGTGACCGCAGCGTGTACAGCCTGAGCCTGGACAATCCGCTGGCGCTCAACGACCTGCTCAGCCTGTCGGCCAGCGACACCCTCAACCAGGGCGATCGCTACAGCCGCAATGCCAGCCTGTACTACGCCATTCCCTATGGGTACTGGACCTTCAGCCTGTTCGCCAGCCATGCCGAGTACCGCTCGCCGATCAAGCTCAGCACCTTGACCCTGCACAGCACCGGCATCACCGATCAGCTCAGCCTGCGCGGCGAGCGCGTGCTGTGGCGCGACCAGCGCCATCAACTGAGCGCCAGCCTGCAACTGGCGCACAAGGACGTCGACAGCGAATTCGCCAAGGTCCGCCTGGATGTGCAGAGCCCGACGCTGACGGTGGCCGAAGCCGGGCTCAACCTGTTCTGGCTCGACAGCGCGGTGTGGAACCTGGACCTCAACTACGCCCAGGGGCTGCACTGGTTTGGCGCCGACGACGATGCCGATCGGCCAGTGCCCGACCTGCCCATGGCGCAGTTTCGCAAGTACCGCGCCGGCCTCGGCCAGTGGCGCAATGGCCACCTGCTGGGCCAGGCCTGGCAGTGGCAGAGCCAGCTCAACCTGCAGTACAGCCCCGACCCGCTGCCGGCCATCGAGCAGTTGCTCGGTACCGACGATTCCGCCGTGCGCGGCTACCGCCTCAGCAGCCTGTCCGGGGCCAGCGGCGCGGTGTGGCGCAACACCCTGCGCCTGCCGTTGCAGCCCCAGGGGCCGCTGACCATCACCCCGCGGCTGGGGCTGGACCACGGCTGGATCAAGGCCGACCACGGCGCCGCCAGCCAGCGCCTGAGCGGCGCGAGCCTGGGCCTGAACCTGAGCTGGAAGGCCCTGCAGCTGGATGTCGACTACCAGCGCAGCCTGACCACCCCCAGCGGTTACCACCGCGAGCCCGAAGTCTGGCTGTTCAGGGCCGCCGTGCAGATTTGAGCGCACCGAATTAGCAGTACCGACATGGAGAGTGACCTATGCCCAAGACCCCTTTTACCTTCAACCTGTCCCCGCAAGGCAAGCTGCGCTGGGCGATAGCCAGCCTGTTCCTGGCCGCGAGCCTGCCCCAGGCGCTGGCCAGCGGCGTCGTGGTCGCCCCCGGCCCCGGGGGCACGGCACAGTTGCAGACCCAGGGCGGCGTGCCCATCGTCAATATCGTCGCGCCCAACGGCGCGGGCCTGTCGCACAACCAGTTTCTCGACTACAACGTCGACCGCCAGGGCCTGGTGCTGAACAACGCCCTGCAGGCCGGCCACTCGCAGCTGGCCGGTGAGCTGGCGGCCAACCCGCAGTTCCAGGGCCAGGCGGCGAGCGTGATCCTCAACGAAGTGGTCAGCCGCAACGCCTCCGCCATCAATGGCGCACAGGAAATCTTTGGCCGCGCCGCCGACTACGTGCTGGCCAACCCCAACGGCATTTCGGTCAACGGCGCCAGCTTCATCAACGCGCCCAATGCCAGCCTGGTGGTGGGCCGCCCTGAACTGGACGCGGGCCGGCTCAAGGCCCTGGGCACCCAGGACGCCAGCGGGCAGTTGCAGGTGCAGGGCGCCGGCCTGCGCAACGATGGCGGCTCGGTCAACCTGATCGCCCCGCGCATCGACAGCCAGGGCCGTCTGGATGCCCGTGACCAGCTCAAGCTCACCGTGGGCCGCAACCAGGTGGACTACGCCAGCGGTCAGGTCCAGGTCGTCGACCGCGGCGCGGCCAGTGGCGAGCAGCGTATCGATGCCAGCCTGTTCGGCGCGATGCAGGCCGGACGCATCAATATCGTCAGCACCGCACAAGGTGCCGGGGTGCGGGTTGGGCCGGGGCAGGTCGACGGCCGCGACGGCGTGCGCATCGACTCGGCGGGAGACCTGAACGTCAGCGGCGCTGCCGTGGCCGACTCGCTGGAAGCGACCCGTGCCGGCGTGCGCAGCAGCCAGGGTGATGTCGAACTGCGTGGCGCCCAGGACCTGACCCTGGCCGCCGCCGACGTGGCCGGGCGCGATGTGAAGCTCGACGCCGGACGCAACCTCACCCTGAGCACCGTGCAAAGCCGCAAGCTCCAGGAAAAACGCGAGAACTGGCGCAGCGGCGCGCTGGGCATCGACTGGGAGACCTACCAGCGCACCCAGACCGACAGCGACACCCGCGAGCACGCCACCCGGGTCGTGGCCCAGCGTGATGCCGGGCTGCACGCCGGCCAGGATCTCACC
This sequence comes from Pseudomonas sp. DrBHI1, assembly GCF_002205115.1. NCBI lineage: Bacteria > Pseudomonadati > Pseudomonadota > Gammaproteobacteria > Pseudomonadales > Pseudomonadaceae > Pseudomonas > Pseudomonas sp. DrBHI1. The sequence goes on along the minus strand of NZ_NIBE01000049.1, from coordinate 86,415 downwards.
CTCAGCGCCGCCAGCCTTGAGGCGCCCGGCAAGCTGAGCCTGGACAGCGGCGCCGACCTGCGTCTGACCGCCGCCACCGAGCGCCAGGTGCAGACCGACCAGGGCAAACACACCAAGGGTTTCTGGAAGGCCGACTGGGACAACCGCAACGAAACCCAGCGCAGCGTCACCAGCCAGCTCAAGGGGGGCGACATCGCACTGCACGCCAAGGCCTCGGTGCTGGCCGAAGGTGCCCAGCTGACCAGTGGCCAGGACATCCGCATCGCCGGCAAGCAGGTGCAGATCAGCAACGCCTCGCGCACCGACCAGCGTGACAGCCAGAACCAGCAGAGCAAGTTCTTCGGCGTCAGCCACAACGAAGCCAAGCAGAACAGCCGGGAAAGCACCGCGGTGCGCAGCGAGCTGGTGGCCGGTGGCAGCGTCGGCCTGAGCAGCGCCGAGGGCATCGACGTGGTCGGCTCGACGGTCAAGGCCAGCGGTGCGCTGAACGCTGATGCCGCGGGCGATCTGAAGGTCGCCTCGGCCCAGGACACCCGCGAGCACAACAGCGCCAGCAGCAGCCGTGGCTTCGTTGCGTCGGCCAAGGAGACCGCGCCGGGCTCCGGGCAGTATCGTGCTGGCATCGGCTATGTGAGCGACCGCCAGAGCGCCGCTGGCAGCCAGGTCAGTCAGCAGGGCTCCAGCCTCAGCGGCAGCGAAGTTCAGTTGACCGCCGGCGGTGACCTGAGCGTCAAGGGCGCCGCGGTGAAGTCCACCGCGGGCGATACCACCCTGGCCGGCAAGCAGGTGTCGCTGCTGGCCGAGCAGGACAGCCGCAGCGAGACCCGCGACAGCAGCCACACCGGCGGTGGCGTCTACCTCACCGCTGGCCTCGACCGTGCCGGCGCCGGGGTCGATTTCGCCCATGGCACCCAGCAGGACGCCTCGAGCAGCACCACGGCGAAGACCACCGGCCTCGACAGCGCCGGCAGCTTGAAAATCAAGGCCGACACACTGGCCAGCGAAGGCGCGCAGGTGAACAGCGCCGGTACCCTGAGCATCAGCGCAGGCCAGGTAGACAACCGCGCGGCCCGCGACACCACCAACACTAGCCATCAGCAGAGCAGCTGGACGGCGGATGTCGGTGTCAACGTCGAGTACAAGGACATTGCCCGGCCGATCGCCGGGGCGGTCAAGGATGTGGTGGACGGCAAGGTGTCGGTCAAGGATGCGCTCGACGGCAAGCTGCCGCTTAATGACGTCAAGGACGTGCTGGACGGCAAGACTTCGCTGACCGCCGCCCTGGGCAAGCTTGGCACGCCGAACCTGGGCGTCGACCTGGCCGTGGGCCATGCCAGCCAGCAACAGGGCGAGCAGACCGGCACCGCGGTGGTCAGCCAGTTCAATGGCCAGGGTGTGCAACTGGACGTGGCCGGTGCGCTGAAGGACCAGGGCACCCGCTACAACGCCAACGGCGGCGCGCTGGACATCAAGGCCGGTTCGCTTCAGGCCGACGCGGCCAGCAACACCCACAGCCGCAGCGAGCAGCAGGTGAACGCCGATGTGTCCGCCCGGATCTACACCAAGACCGGCGAAGACCTCAACGTGACCGCCAATGGTTCCGGTGGCAGCAAGCACTTGAGCGAAGATACATCCACTGCCGTGGTCGGTACTTTCAGTGGCAGCCAGGGCCTGAACATCCAGGTCGGTGGCGATGCCCGCTTCGAAGGCAGCCGCCTCGACGGTGGCCAGGGCGCGGTGGCGGTCAACACTGGCGGCAAGCTGGCCCTGGACCAGGCCAGCAACCAGGCGCGTCGCGACACCGGCAGCCTCGGTGGCAGCGGTTCGTTGACCGTGGGCACCTTGCCGGTGGGCGACAAGGTCGACCTGGGCGCTGGGTTCCAGCTCGACCATGCCGGCGAGCACAGTGTCGACAGCAAGGCCCAGGTGGCGAGCATCAGCGGCAACGGCCCGGTGCGACTGGGCAGTGGTGGCGACCAGACCCTGCAGGGCACGCGCATCGACGCGAACGGCCCGGTCGAACTCAAGGCCGGTGGCGCCCTCGACCTGCAGGCCGCCAGCGACACCCGGACTGTCAGCGGCAGCCATCTGGGCGGCGGCCTCAACCTCGGCGGCAAGGCTGCCACCGGTGAGCAAGGCCGTGATCTGAGCGGCAAGCTGGGCGGCAGCTTCAATGTGGGCCAGACCAGCGAACGCGCGCAGACCCTGGCCGGCGGCCAGCTGAACAGCCATGGCAACGTGGACCTGGCCGGCCAGTCGGTGCATCTGCAGGGTACGCAGGTCGGTGCCACGGGCGTCAACGCCAGCGCAGGCGAGGGTGGCCTGGCGCTGGAGTCGGCGCAGTCCACTCAGGCCCGCACCAACTGGGGCGTCGAGGTGAAGGCCGGGAGCAACCTGAGCCGCACTACGCCGGCGGACGCGGGGCAAGAGGTCAGCTCGTCCCATGACTTCGACCTGGGCGGCAAGGTGCAGGTGGACCATCTGCAGGCCACCACCCAGCAGAACAGCCATATCACCGCTGGCGATGTGACCCTGAACAGTGCCGGTGCGGCGCAACTCAGCGGCGCACGGGTCGACGGCCAGCAGGTCGGCGGCAAGCTGGCGGGCGGGTTGACGGTCGCGGAACGCCAGGACACCACCACCTCGGTACGGGTCGATCTGGGCGCGGGCCTGGCCGGCAAGCCGGGCGAGGCGAAGGAGGGCCAGGAGAAACCAGGCTTCGACTACACGCCGTCGTTCAATGCCCAGGGCGAGTTCGTGCGCAAGGCCGGGGTTACGCAGGCTTCGGGCATCTCGGCACAGCGTGGGCTGGGTCTGCAGGTCAAGGGTGTGGAGCAGGGCGGTACCACGCTCGGTGCCGATGTGAAACCGCTCGGCTACCAGGTCAAGGCCACCCTCGACCTGCCCAAGCTGCCTGAAGCCGGTCTGCCCAGCGTGTCGCTGGATGACGGCAAGCTGAAGGTCGGGCCGGTGACGGTCGAAGGGCGTATCGAAGGCTGAACGTCTTCCATTCACACCAATGAGGTCCGGGGCGCTTTGCGCCCCTTTTTGTTGGTTGAAACTCTAAGCTTCGTACGAAAAAACGATGGGTGGGGGTGAGCCCTTGGGCCTGGCGCGAGAGCTGTAGGAGCGAGCTAGCCTCGCGATAGCACAGGACCAGGCCGTACCATGGGCGCATCTGACTCCAGCGCGGGGCAAACCCGCCCCCACGCAGTTTGTGTATGCAGTCCAGTGCCTGCCTGCAACAACCTCGCTCAGACCGCCGAGAACACCGACCCGGTCATTCGCTCGCTCAGCAGCTCCAGCGCCCGCAGCCCTGCCAGCGAGTTGCCCGAGGCGTTCAGCGCCGGCGACCACACGCAGATGCTGTAGCGCCCCGGCACCACCGCGACGATGCCGCCGCCCACGCCGCTCTTGCCTGGCAGGCCGACCCGGTAGGCGAAGTTGCCGGCCTCGTCATACAGCCCGCTGGTGGCCATGATCGCGTTGACCTGTTGCGCCTGGCGCGGGCTGAGCACCTGCTCGCCGCTGTGCGGGCAGTAGCCGCTGTTGGCCAGGAAGGCAAAGCCGCGGGCCACGTCGGCGCAGCTCATCGACAGCGCGCAGTGATGGAAGTAGCTGCGCAGCACCGCATCGACATCGTTGTGGAAGTTGCCGAAGGCCTGCATCAGGTAGGCCATGGCCGCGTTGCGCGCGCGGTGCTGGTATTCCGACTCGGCCACCACCGTGTCGCTGACGATGCGCGGGTTGGCCGCCAGGCGGCGGACGAAGTCGCGCATCGACAGGGTGGGGGTGGCATAGCGCGACTGGTTGATGTCGCAGATCACCAGCGCCCCGGCATTGATGAACGGGTTGCGGGGCCGGCCTTTCTCCACCTCCAGCTGCACCAGCGAATTGAACGCCTGGCCCGACGGCTCGTAGCCCAGCCGCGACCAGATGTCCTCGCCGCTGTGGTTGATCGCCTGCACCAGGCTGAACACCTTGGAGATGCTCTGGATCGAGAACGGCGTGTGCGCATCGCCCGCGCAGTGCAGCTGGCCGTCCAGGCTCTGCACGGCGATGCCCAGCTGGTTCGGGTCGACCTGGGCGAGGGCGGGGATGTATTGCGCCACCTGGCCCTGGACGAGCAGGGGGCGGACGTGGTCGAGGATCTCTTGCAGGAGTGCTTGCATCGGGAAACCTGGTGCGAAGGGAAGGCGCGATCGAAACGTTCAGGTAGACGATGGTCGCTGGCTGCGGAGCACATTTGTTCGTGTCGGCTCGCGGGGTGATGCGCAACCTCCGGGAGCGGGGCAAGCCCGCTCCTGCAGTGACCGCGTTTTACGCGTTGGAGGTTGCCTCGAACGCCGCGCAGTACTGCACGCTGCCCTGCGCCACATCACCGCTGAAGGACAGGGCCTGGAAGTATTCGGCCGGTACGCCCGGCAAGCTCAGGCCCGGCTGGGCCTTGAAACCGAAGCGGCTATAGTACCCCGGGTCGCCCAGCACCACGCAGCCCTGGCCACCCAGCCCGTGCAGGCGGGCCAGCGCGGCGTTGATCAGCGCCGAGCCGATGCCCTGGCCCTGACGCCGCGGCAGCACCGAGACCGGCCCCAGCCCGTACCAACCCTCGGCACCCGACGACAGCGTCACCGGGGAGATCGCCACATGGCCGACGATGACGCCGGCCTCCACGGCCACCAGCGATACCGTGAGCGCTCCGGCCTGACGCAGGGCGCTGACGATGAACTGCTCGGTGTGGCTGCTGTGTTCGGCGTTGGCAAAGGCGGCTTCGGTCAGCCGGCCGATCGTGGTGGCGTCCTCCGGGCGCTCGTCGCGCAGGCTGATGCCATTGTCGAGATGCCGGCGCGTGTCGGCGTCGATCAGGCCGCGCAGGGCCTCGAACAGCGGCGTGGCGGCAGTGTAGCGCTTGCCGTAGTCGAGGTTGAAGGCATAGTCGAAGCCCGGAGGATTGCGCCCCTGGTTGTGCTGCAGCAGGGTCTCCAGCTTGTCGAGGGCCTTGACCGCCTGTGCCTCGGCCGAGGTGGCGGCCTCGTACTCCTCCCACAACGCCATGATCTCGTCGCGCAGGGCGGCGTCCAGACTCGCCATCAGTTGCAGCAGGTCTTCGCGTTCCTGCCGGCTCTTGTCGGGGAAGCCCTGTTTGCTGACGGCCGGGACGTCGCCGCTGATGGCCTCGCCCAGGTCGTGGACCAGGCACATCTTCAACACCTTGAGCAGATCGAGGTCCCCCAGTTCGTCGGCGAAGGTGATGGCCATCAGGCACAGCCGCCAGGTGTGCTCGGCGGTGCTCTCGGCGCGGCCGCTGGAGGTGTGGGCGCTGCGGATCACGCTCTTGAGTTGTTCGGCCTGGCGCAGGAAGGCGAGGCGGTTCTGCAGTTTTTCGATGTTCATGGTGGCTCCATGTCCTGGGGCGGGTTCAGCGCGTCTGCATGACGAACAGATGATACCCATACTCGCCCAGGTGGTTTTCGTGGATCTTGAGTTCGCGGCGGATGTCGGCCAGGGCCTGGGAGGCGAAGGTCTCGTTCGCCAGGCTGGCCACGCGTGCGCGCAGCGGCTCCAGATAGTTGGCCCAGGCCTGCGCGCTCAAGGGGAAGTGCGACAGGGTGCGATAGCCCAGGCGGGCGATGGCGGCCAGGCGCGTGTCGACGCTGTGCAGGTCGGGGTAGGCGGTCTGCCAGAACGCCTCGGCCGCAGGGGCGAGCCTGTCGGCCACCCGCACCAGGTCGCTGACGACCAGGTAACCCTGGGGCTTGAGGAAGGTACGCCAGTACGCCAGGGCGTTGTCGAAGCCCATGATGTAGGCGCAGCCCTCGGCCCAGATCGCGTCGAAGTGCCGAGGCGCGAACGGCAGCTGGGTCATGCTCGCGCAAATCGGCGTGACCCGTGCCTGCAGGCCCTTGTCGAACAGGGTCGCCCGCAGGCAGCCAAGGCTGTGCTCGTCGTTGTCCAGCGCAGTGATGTGCGCCTGGCTGTGTTCGGCCAGCAGCACGCTGGAGGTGCCACGGCCGCAGCCGATGTCCAGCAGTGTCGCGGGGGCGTGGGGCAGGGCGTGCAGTGCTTTGAGTGAGTCCTCTGGCGACCCTGGGCCAAGGTGCTCAAGGCCCTCGAAGAGGCGTTCGAAGTCGGCCATGTAGCGGTCGTGTTCGTTCATGTCGCGGGACAGCCATTTCAGGCGCAGGGCCTGCTTCTCATTGAATCCTTGCCGGCGCAGCCACGCCAGGTGGGCGCCGGGCGCCTGCTGCTCGAGGGCCTCGTGCCAGGGGCGCATGGACGACATGCCGAGCATCGCCGCCAGCAGGTCACGCGAGCGTTGCCGGGCGGCGATCTCTTCGTCCAGGGTGTGCAGGCGTTCGAGCAGGGCCGCGCGGTCCAGGCGCGCCTCCAGGCAGGCCTGGCACTCCTTCAGGCTCAGCCCGCCGGCCTGCAGTTGCTGCAACAGCCGCAGTTGCTGCAGGTCCTGCTCGCCGTAGGTGCGATAACCGTTGGCCTGGCGCCGCGAGGACACCAGTCCGAGTTTTTCGTAATAGAGCAGCGTGGAGCGGCTCAGGCCCACCTTCGCCGCCAATTCGGAGATGCGATACACCGGTCTTCCCCTCATGCAGTGGGGCGATGATGAACTATGAAGCTATAGACAGGTAAAGCGGGTTTCTAAAGAAACAGGCGTTTCTTGAGATCGGGGTTGCCTGTGATCACAGGCAGCGCCGGCGTGCTCTTGAAGGATGTTTTCTCAGCGGCTCTTCAACAGGCCCACGAAGCGCTTTGTGGGCCATTCCTTGAGGTCGGATACCTGGCCGTCGCCCAGCTCCACCAGCCGCAGCACGCCATCGGCGCGCATCACCGTGTCGACCGAGAAGAACGGGCTGTCGATCCGCTTTGCGCACTCTCGCACCAGCTCGGGCACCTTGCCATCCGCACCGTGGGCGCATCCATCGAGTACGAAGTAACGACGCTCGGTTTCCTCGAGGTAGCTTTCCCGCCGCCTGACGCAGATACCGCCCTCGACCTGGCCGCGGTATTGGCGCATTTGGGCCACCAGCGGCGCGATCTCCCGAGGGCTGTCCACCAGGCTGCCGTTGCCGGTGTTCAGCGATTTCACATAGTCCTTGATGAAATAGCCCGGCCATTGCAGGCCGGCGAGCGCCTGCTCGAAATCGGCGTCGTCGGGCAGTATCACCGTTTCGCTTGTATGCGCGGCCAGCAACGGGTACCACTGCGGCAGGTGATGACACTGCCGGTATTGCTCGGGACTGGTCAGCGCGACCGCGGTACAACCATGCAGCAGGTCGACCAGCACGGCGTAGGCCTCGGGCGTCAGCATCCAGCCCCGGTACAACATGCAATCGCCGGGATTGAGGGCGCGGGAGGTTTCGAGCAGACCGGCTTGAAGGGCTTCGAACGAGAACAACAGGGTGTCCAGTCCGGCCGCCAGCGCCGCGTTGTACTCCTCGGCGTACTGTTCATCGGGCTGTTTCAGGTTGAAGGGTTCGCAGGGATAGAGCAGTCGCATCGGGTTTGCTGTCCATGGCAAGGGTGGGAGGCGCAAAGGCTGTCAGTCTACCCCGATTTCCTCCATGAATTCGGCGAGGAACGACGCCAGCCGCTGATGCCTGAGCGCGGCCAGTCGCGCACCTTCGCCGGTCTGAAAGCCTGAGGCGAGCTTGAGCAGCTTGGTCGGGAAGTGCTCGATGGCGAAGCGGTTGTCGCGATAGTCCCGGCCTGCGGCGGTGGGGTTCTCGACGTCGTAGAGCGCCGACCCCGTGCGCCCGGCCACATAGAAGCAGCGGGCGATGCCGACGGCACCGATGGCGTCGAGGCGATCGCTGTCCTGGAGGATCTTCGCTTCCAGGCTCTGTGGCGGCAAACCTGCCGAGTAGCTGTGGGTCATCACTGCATGGGCCACCTGTTCGATGCGCGGTAGCGGCCAGCCCATGTCGGCGAGGATCGCGGCGGCGCGTTCGGCCGAAAGCGTCGAGGCCTGCGCACGCAGGGGCGAGTTCTTTTCCACCGCCACGCAATCGTGCAGCACGGTGGCGGCGAGCTGTACGTCGAGGTCGCCGCCTTCCTTGGCCTGGATACGCCGGACATTGCGCCAGACCCGTTGCAGATGGGCGAGGTCGTGGGAGCCGTCGTTACCGTCGGCGGGCAGATAGGACAGCAGTTGGGCCGCCAGGGCTTGCAAGTGGAAAAATGGCGCGCTTGCCATGAAAGGGTTCACCGATCAAAGGGAAGATTGAATTCTACGTTGGCGATTAGCGAAGCCGGAGCATTGTCATGCCGTTGTCCGGGTGCGGCCTTACCTCAACTGGCGTACTGGGCGATACCGTTGCCGAACGACCAGTTCTCCTTGTGCACCTCCACCAGGTTGATGAACACGTCCTGCGGTCGCACCCCGGCCTCGCGTTCGAAGCCTTCGGCGATGGCCTGGTACAGCGCCTTCTTCTGCTCCAGGGTGCGGCCTTCGTTGAGGGTGATCTGGATGAACACCTGGCCGTCGGAGCGTTGGATGCCCAGGTACTGTGGGTCGCTCACCAGGCGGTCGCCGTCGTGTTCGGTCAGGATCTGGAAATTGTCGTGCTCGGGCACATTGATCGTGCGCCGCATGCAGGCGTAGACGATCTGGCCGAGTGTGCGCAGATGGTTAGGGTCGGGGTGGCGCTTGATATCGATGCGTACCAGTGGCATGTGGACTCCTTGGACGATGGCCAGGCGAGACGCAGAAGCTGGTACGGCAGGATCAGGCATGAGCCCGGACAGGCGCCGGGCTCGGGAAGGCAACTACCGTTACTGTGGCAGCAGCTTGGAGGCGCGCTCGCTCGCGTTATTGAAGACCTCGATCAGCCTTTTCGCCAGGGCATCTTCGATGGCCGCTGCAGTGAGCAGGCCCTGGGTGAAACCGATGCCCTGGTCCTTGGCGACAGCCAGCAGCTGGCTGTTCTCTGCCTCGGCCATGTCGCCCAGGTAGTGGGCTGCACGATAGGCGTAGCGCTCGGGGAGTGTCAGCTGTTCGAGCTCCTTGAGCGAGAGGGCGAACTGGCTGGCGGCGGCGGGCTTCAGGCTGAGTTGCTCGAACTGGAGCAGGCTCAGGCGATCGGTAGTCAAGGCGAATCTCCGTTTCATTGCGGGAACACCCGGTTACTGTCCTGCCTTTTGCCGGTCAACGCAAGGGTGGCCAGGGCAGTGGCGCGAAAAGAATCCGCTTGCCCACGGCCTATGCTCGCCTGCCGGAGCGGTAAGGAGGTGCTTGGCTCGGGTGCTAAAACGTTCTAGCCTTCGCGTTTTGCTTATTTTCACAAGGGATGTCTGCATGATTCCAACCCTCAGCCGCCGCCGCGTGCTCCAGGGCGCGCTCGGCTGCTCGGCCCTGTTGACCTTGCCCGCCTGGGCGCACGATCCGCTGCGTCAGGCGATGCAACAGCTCGAGGCGGCCAGCGGCAGTACCATCGGCCTGTGGGCCCTGGACACCGGCAGCGGTCGGCAGCTGGCCTGGCGCGGCGAAGAGCGCTTCGCCTTCTGCAGCACCTTCAAGGCCGTCCTCGCCGGTGCCGTCCTGCACCGCAACGAGGCCGAGCCGGGCTTGCTGGCGCGGCGCATCGCCTATGGCGCCGAGCAGTTGGTGGTCTATTCACCGGTCACCGAAAAGCATGTCGGGCCCGGCATGACCGTCGCCGAACTGTGCGCCGCCGCCGTGCAGTACAGCGACAACACTGCTGGCAACCTGCTGCTCGAGCTGGTCGGTGGCCCGCCCGGGCTGACGGCGTTCGTCCGTGGCCTGGGCGATCCGACCTTCCGCCTCGATCGCAACGAGCCGACGCTGAACACCGCTTTGCCGGGCGATCCGCGTGACACCACGACGCCCCTGGCCATGGGCGTGACCTTGCAGCGCCTGCTGCTCACCGATGGCCTGCCCGCCGGCGCGCAACAACAGCTGCAGGCCTGGCTCAAGGGCAACACCACGGGTGATGCCCGTATTCGCGCCGGGCTGCCGAAGGACTGGGTGGTGGGCGACAAGACCGGTTCGGGCGACTATGGCGTGGCCAACGATGTCGCGGTCATCTGGCCCAAGGGCCGGGCGCCGTGGATCCTGGTGGTGTTCAGCCGTGGCACGAAACAGGATGCGCCGTGGAACAGCGAGACGATCGCGGCGGCGACGCGGGTGGTGGTGGAAGCCTGGAAGGGCTGAGCAAGTGTGCGGGCCACATCGCGGGCAAGACCAGATAACACCTGGCCATCACCCCACCCGCGCCCGCCGCCGCTTCTTGCGGTACATCTCGCCATCGGCATGGCTGAGCAGGGTGTCGGCATCCTCGCCATCGGTGGGGTAGCAGGCCACGCCGATGCTGCAGGACGGCATCCTGACGTCGCCGAACTCGGCGCCGAGCGGCTCCTCCATGACCATGGCGATCTGCTCGACCACCTCGTACACGGCGTCCTCCGACGGTACATCGGTCAGCAGCACGATGAACTCGTCGCCGCCGATCCGCGCCACGGTGTCCGCTTCCTGCACGCTGTCCTGCAGGCGTCGGGCGATGGTGCACAGCACGCGGTCGCCGGCCGCGTGACCGTGTACATCGTTGATACCCTTGAAGTCGTTGACGTCGAGGAACAGCAGGGCCAGCCGGCGCTGCTGCTGGCGGGCGGCGCGCAGGGCGGTGGCCAGGCGGTCGTTGAACAGCGAGCGGTTGGTCAGCTTGGTCAGCGGGTCATGATGGGCGAGAAAGCGCAGTTCCTGCTCGGCCTGGGTGAGGGCGGTGATGTTGCGGGCGACGCCGATCCGCGCGCCCACCTCGTCGGACCAGAAGGCCGCCCAGAGGATATGCACGATCTCGCCATCCTTGCGTACATAGCGGTTGCGAAAGTCGAAGTGCGGGGTGCCGTCCATGACCCGGGCGATCGAGGCGCGGGTGGTTTCCAGGTCATCCGGGTGCATGTAGCGGGTGATCGGGGTGCCGGTCAGTTCGTCGGCGCGGTAGCCGAGCAAGGCCTCGCAGGCGTTGCTCACGAATGCGATGGTGTCGTCCCGGTCGACCACGAACACGGTGTCCAGCATCAGGTGGATCAGCCTGGGGTAGAGCGCTTGCAGGTCGACGGGCATAGGGCAGAAGTGTCCGAAACGGGTAGCCCGGTCATGGTCCGATCACGCAGGGCGGCCGCGCGAGGTCCTGCAAGCCGCCGGGGGCCGCTCGCCGCGCCCGTGCAGCATACACAGGCTCGGGGGCGCGGCACACTACCTGTGGACAAGCAAACCGTCGGCAGCTTCAGCGCCCCTGCCAGGTCCGGGTCGCAGACCGTGACCGTCATGCCCCGATAGCATGGGGCAGACCGTCGCTCGGTGACGGCCTAGAGTTTCCAGCATCCGGCGAAGCGCTTGCAAACCCCTTCGCGTTGATCCAGTTCAGCCATGTTGCGCAAGTGTTCGAGGCTGATCTGCGCGATCGTCTCCTGCAGGACATAGTTGTAGTAGTAGGCCATGTCGCGCATGCGCTGGGCCTTGCTCGGCAGGCGCGCATCGTTGGTGCCACCGGCCCAGACCTGCAACTGCTCGTCGCGCACGCTGCGCAGGTAGGCGCGGCTGTCGGCGTCGTAGCGTTCCAGCGTGCGTGCCTTGAGGTTGGCGAGCGCCTCGGCAAAGGTTTGCAGGTTCTGCTGGTACTGCTGCCAGTAGGCCTCTGGCAGATCGAGGCCCAGTTCCCGCTTGCGCGCCGCTACCTGGACTTCGGGGGAAGCTTGTCGGGTGAGGGCGACGGCTTTGCGCAACGTGGTCAGTTGCTCCATCTCCGGGGTGACGCTGTCGCGGATGATGCTGTCGATCAACGCGGTGCGCTGGGCGGTGTCGGGCAGCGGTGTGGGTTGTTTCGGGAATAACGCCGAGGTACCCCAGCAGGCGCTCGGGATGGTGTCGATCATCGGATAGGGCTGGCGTTGGTCCTTGCCCTCGACCCGTTGCAGGCGCACCAGCGTTGCCTGGCAGTAGCCAGGCGACTGGTCGAAGCGCAGTTCATATTCGGAGCCTGCCTGCGGTGTCAGGGTGAACGAGGCCGAGCAGACCGTGTTGGCGCTCTGGGTGTTGGCGCGAACATGTATCGGCTGACCGGGTTCGAGGCGGATCTCGTAGTAACTGTTGCTGTTTGCCGGCGGCGGCACGCTCATGTCGGCCCGTCGGCGAGAGTCGGGCACGAACAGGTTGTTGAGGATGCCGCTGGTCCGGCCTTCACAGCGCGCGCTGTCGAACAGGTCGAGGGTGGCGCTGCCATTGCCCGAGATGTAGCGCAGCTTGGCTGCATCAGGGCGGGTGCTGTCGATGTAGGTGCCATTGATACTGCAGGCGCTGACCAGGGTGGACAGGGCGAACAGGGCAAGCAGGCGGGTGGCGGAGGGCATGATCGTCCGTGAGTGAGGCCGTGGGGGCGCCGATGCTAGGGCGATTCTGGCTACTCGTCCAGTGGGCCGAAGATGATCAGCCCACGGTAGTTGAGCGAACCGATGAGGCCAGGTGCTTTTGAGCGCCTACAGGCTTTCTCCGGCGTTCAGGATGCCGACCTTGAAGTAGTCGCCCCAGGTGACGCATATGCTCTTGCGCTCCAGTACGTGCAGCCAGAGCAGGGTGGCGAGGCTGCCGATGGGGGGGCTTGGGCCCCAGGTCGCAGCCGATGACATTGGCGTAGATCATCGCTTCGCGCACCAGGCCTTGGGCATCGCTGGCCTGGATCGACAGGGCACCGATGGTCTCGCCGGCGAGGCATTTGAATACCTCGGGGCGTGAGCATGATGATGGTCTATACATGTGGAAGGCCGAATATGCGGATTCCCATATGTGAATAGCAAGCCCGTCTGCGCGATGGCAGGGGTGTGGTTCAGGAGAGAGAGGCGAAGGTACTGCCTGCCCGAGGCAGGCAGCCTGTGAACTGTTCAGCGACGATAGTAGCGGTGGTCGTCGTCATAGCGATGACGCACGGCACGCTCGTGATGGCGCTCCCAGTAGCGTTGCCGTTGCATTTCCCGACGGTGCTGTTCCCGGCGCCATTGTTCTCGCCGCCACTGTTCCCGACGCCAGTCGTCGCGGTGGTCATGCCAGCGTTCGTCGTGCCGGTAGCGTTCGTCGTGGGCCAGCAGCGGTGCGGACGGCGTGCTGGCCAGGCTTGGCCAAGGGCGTTCGCTGGCCTGGCGGTCCGCCAGGTCGAGGCTGTGGGCGGGAGGTGTCGAAGTCTTCATGGGGGCGGCGGATGCCGAGCCTGCGGCCACAAGTGCGAACAGGCCAACGAGCAGCAGGCATGGGGCAGGGAAGTTCATGAGTGAAGACAACCTCTGATTGGCAATTGAAGGTGCGTTCGGTGGTTGCTGGAACAACCGTGGAGCGCACTCACCCAATAGACCGGGAAAACGGAAAAAGTTCTGGAGGCTGCGTACGACCTGTCTCGTCTGCTCGGTAATCCCGCTATGTGCCCGCCGGTTGTTCGGGGCCGTTGAGCGGCCCCGCAAATCCGGCGTCACTGTTCAGAAACCGAACTCGCTCAGCCCCGGATGATCGTCCGGGCGGCGCCCCAGCGGCCAGCGGAACTTGCGCTCGGCCTCGCTGATGGGCTGTTCGTTGATGCTGGCGTGGCGGTTGCGCATCAACCCGTCCTCGGCGAACTCCCAGTTCTCGTTGCCGTAGGCGCGGTACCACTGGCCGCTGTCGTCGCGGTACTCGTAGGCGTAGCGCACGGCGATGCGGTTGTCGGTGAAGGCCCAGAGTTCCTTGATCAGGCGGTATTCCAGCTCGCGGTTCCACTTGCGGGTGAGGAAGGCCTGGGCCTCTTCGCGGCTGGTGCAGAACTCGGCGCGGTTGCGCCAGTGGGTGTCGAGGGTATAGGCCAGGGCCACCTTGGCGGCGTCGCGGCTGTTCCAGCCGTCTTCGGCCAGGCGCACCTTCTCGATGGCGGTTTCACGGGTAAAGGGGGGCAGTGGTGGGCGGGACATCGTGGTCGTTCCTTGCAGGGAGTGGGTTTGCAGGACCGAGATTAGACCCATCGCAGGGCAGGGAGAATCGGTATACCGGGCACTTCATAATTGTCCTCGGAGGAACAATCCGGGCGGGAGTGTCAGGCCTGGCTGTCTATAGTTACCGCACAAGCGACCCCCAGCCCCACTGGAGCCCACTCATGACCCTGATCAGCCGCGAACCCTGGTGGCTCGTCCCGCCCAAGCCCGGGCAGACCGAGCAGGACCTGCACTGGGGCTACCTGGAAATCTACGCCGACGGCCGCACCGTGTTCGTCGACCAGCGCCCCAGTGAGCGGGAGCTGGCCGAACGCAAGAGCTGCCGTCACTTTCCCGATGCCGAAAAGCCCTGAGTCAACCTTCGAGTTGGGCCAGGCGTGCTTCCAGCGCCGCCACTCGGGCTTCCAGCGCCTCGATGCGCTCGTCCGCCGCGCTGGTGGAGCGGTGGCCGCCGTCCTGCTGGCGGGCGGCGAGAATCGCCTCGATCTCGGCCGGGTCGCCCAGGGCGTGGGTGTAGCGGTCTTCGCGCTGGCCGGCCTGGCGCGGCAGGTGCAGGGCCAGTTCGCGCGAGACCAGGCGCTCGAGCTGGTGCTGGACCTGATCGACGTCCTCGAAGGCGTACAGGCGGTTGCTGCGAGTCAGCAGCTCGCTGAGGGTCTGCGGGCCGCGCAGGAACATCAGCCCCATCAGCACCAGCTGCGCCGGCACCAACTCCAGGGCCTTGTCTACCCGCTGCTCCCAGCGATCGGCGCGGCTGCCCATCTGCAGGCGCGCCATCTCCTGGCTCTCCAGGTTGCGCAGCGCCTGGCCGACCTGGCCGGGCGTCAGGTTCATGACGGGTTCACGGCTGGTCTTCTGGTTGCAGGCCAGGACCAGGGCATTGAGGGTCAGGGGGTAGGTTTCCGGGCTGGTGGCCTGTTTCTCGATCAGCGAACCGAGCACACGGATCTCGATGCTGCTGAAACGGCCTTCGCCGATGGTTTCGTGTTCTGACATGGCCCTGTCTCGTTGCGAGGAAAAGGCCACTAGCCTAGGTAAAGCGTCGGGCTTAAGCAATCACTGCCGCCGTCGCGAGCCGGGCCTGCACGCATCACCCAGGGTATGAGTGATAGCGGAGCCGACCCGCTGCGGCGACAGCGATCAGGCAGTGCTGCCCAATGCCTGGTCGCTGGCCTTGCCGCGCCCGCCCAGCCACACCAGCAGCAAGCCGGTCGCGGCCAGCAGGCCACCGGCCATTGGCACCGCCGCATAGCCCAGGTCCAGGCTGATCACCGCGCCACCCAGGGCGGCGCCGACGGCATTGCCCAGGTTGAACGCGCCCACGTTGATCGACGACGCCAGCCCCGGCGCCTCGGCCGCGGCGGTCATCACCCGCATCTGCAGCGGTGGCACCACGGCGAAGGTGAACACGCCCCACACCAGCAGCGCCAGGGCGGCGCCGACATGGCTGCCCAGCACCAGCGGCATCAGCAGCATGATCGCCGCCAGCGCGCCGAGGAAGATCCGCGCGGCGCCGTCCAGCGACCAGTCGGCCAGCTTGCCGCCCAGGCTGTTGCCGAGGGTGAAGCCGACGCCGATCAGCACCAGGCCGAGGGTGACGAAACTGTCGGAGGCACCGGTCAGTTCGGCCAGCACCGGGGCGACATAGGTGTACAGGGTGAACATGGCGCCGGCACCCAGGACCGTGGTGGCCATGGCCAGCAGCACGTTGGGGCGGGCAATCACCGCCAGTTCCTTGCGCACATGGGGCACGCTGCCGCGCTCGCCCTTGGGCAGGGCGTACCACAGCGCCGCGATGGCCAGCACGCCGAGCACCGCGGTGCCAGCGAAGGCCATGCGCCAGCCGACCTGCTGGCCGAGCCAGGTGGCGGCCGGTACGCCGCCGATATTGGCGATGGTCAGGCCCATGAACATGGTGGCCACGGCACTGGCCTGCTTGTCCCGGGGCACAACGCTGGCGGCCACCACCGCGCCCAGGCCGAAGAAGGCGCCATGGTTGAGGCTGGTGATCAGGCGTGAAAGGAGCAGGGTGTAGTAGTCCGGCGACAGGGCCGAGAGCAGGTTGCCGAAGGTGAAGATGCCCATCAGCATCATCAGTGCGGCGCGCTTGCCGAAGCGGCTGAACAGCAACGTCATGATCGGCGCGCCGACCATCACGCCGATGGCGTAGGCGGTGATCAGCATGCCCGCGCTGGGAATGCTGGCGCCGACACCATCGGCGATCACCGGCAACAGGCCCATGGGCGTGAACTCGGTGGTGCCGATGCCGAAGGCGCCGATGGCCAGGGCGAACAGCACCCGTTTGGGGGAAAGCGTGCTCATTGGGAGCTCCGAAAAAGCGGTTGAGAACGGGGGTGGGCTTCCATGCCCGGTGCAGATCAGTCCCAGTTCGGCGCCAGGCCGTCCGGGCTGACTTCGCGGCCGTTGCGTTCCAGGGTGGCGATGCGCGCCATGTCGTCGGCGTCCAGGCGCAGGCTTTGGGCAAGCAGGTTGCTGGCCAGGTTCTCACGCTTGGTGGACGACGGGATCACCGCGTAGCCCAGTTGCAAGGCCCAGGCCAGGGCCACCTGGGCCACGGTGGCCTTGTGCTTGGCGGCGATCTGCGCCAGCAGCGGATCCTTCAGCACCTTGCCGTAGGCCAGGGTCATGTAGGAGGTGGTGGTGATGCCCTGCTCCTGGAGGAAGGCAGTCAGCTTGCGGTTCTGCAGGTACGGGCTGAGCTCGATCTGGTTGGTGGCGATCTCGCCCTGGCCGACCACGGCGATGGCCTGGCGGGTCAGCTCGATGTTGAAGTTGGAGATGCCGATCTGGCGGGTAAGACCCTGGTGCTTGGCCTCGGCCAGGGCCTGCATGTATTCGGGCAGCTCGACGCCGTTGCCTGGTGCCGGCCAGTGGATCAGCAGCAGGTCGACATGGTCGGTGCGCAGCTTGGCCAGGCTCTCGCGCAGGCTGGGGATGAGCTTGTCGGCGGCGTAGTGGTCGACCCAGATCTTGGTGGTGATGAACAGCTGGTCGCGCGGCACACCGCTTTCGGCAATGGCTTGGCCGACTTCGGCCTCGTTCTTGTAGATCTGCGCGGTGTCGATGGCGCGGTAGCCCAGCTCCAGCGCCGACTTGACCGAATCGATGACGGCCTGGCCGGTGAGGCGGAAGGTGCCCAGGCCGAAGGAAGGAATGCTCATGGATCTGCTCCTGTCGAGTGAGGGGATCGAAGCCCGGACAGTGGGGTGCGGGTTCGAACGAGTGAGCGCAGTTTGCGCCGTTCGGCGGGATTGATTAAGACGCCGGTGAGTCAAGGTCCTTTGACTTGGAGTCATGAATGGGAGGGTGGGTTGTGATTGGTGGCTAGGCAATAGGGGTATCAAGCAGGGGGATGCATCCGGCATCATGGCAAACCTGCAGGTGGTTGTGATTGAGCAAATGCGGCTAGGCAGGCCCGAGCGCGGATCGACGAAGCTGTGGCCTGCCGTATTTCCAGGAGCACACTGACCTTGCCCGTCAACGTTCATTACAAGACCCGCTTCGACGCCGTGCTCGCCTATATCCAGGACAACCTGGAAGGCGACCTGTCGGTGGAGGCCCTGAGCGCGGTGGCGCACTTTTCGGTGTTCCACTTCCATCGCCAGTTCAGCGCCTATGTGGGCGTGCCGGTTGCCCGCTACGTGCAACTGATGCGACTGCGTCGCGCGGCCCAGCGGCTGCTCGGCCAGCCAGGCCACTCGGTGCTGGCGGTGGCGCTGGAGGCGGGCTTCGAAAGCCCGGAAGCGTTCAGCCGGGCGTTCCGCCGGGCCTTCGGGCATGCGCCCAGCGCGTTCCGCCGCCGGCCTGACTGGCAGGTATGGAATACGGTGTTTGCCATTCCTCATTTTTCCAGGAGCATCACCATGCAGGTACGAATCGTCGATTTCGCCGCCGTGCGCCTTGCGGCGCTCGAGCACCGTGGGCCGGCCAATCGGGTCAGCGAGACCGTGCGCCACTTCATCGACTGGCGCATGAGCAGCGGGCAGTCGCCCGTGGCCAGCAGCCGCAGCTTCGGCATTCCCTACAACAATCCGGACACCACGGCGCCGGAAGACTTCCGCTTCGCCATCTGCGGGGAAATCCACGAGGCGGTGGCGCCGAACGCCCAGGGCGTGCGGGAGTCGAGCCTGCCCGCCGGACGCTGCGCGGTGGTGCGGCATGTCGGCTCGCCGGACCATATCGGCGAGACGATCTATCCGCTCTACCGCGACTGGCTGCCGGCCAGTGGCGAGGAATTGCGCGATCATCCGTTGTTCTTCCATTACCTAAGCATCTACCCGCAGACGCCGCTGGAGCAGTGGCAGACCGATATCTACGTGCCGTTGCGCTAAAGCACGGTCGGCCCCAAACGCAACAGCCCGCCGATTGGCGGGCTGTTGCGTAGGGCCAGGAGCGATCAGCGGCGGCGGAACAGCGGTAGCGGCTCGTCGGTGGCGCCCTGGTAGGTCACCGAGAAGTCCTTCAGGCTCTGCAGCGCGTCTTCCGGGTCCTTGTCGGCACGGATGGCGAACGCGTCGAAGCCGCAGCGGGCCATGTAGAACAGCTGGTCGCGCAGCACGTCGCCGATGGCGCGCAGCTCGCCCTTGAACTTGTAGCGGTCACGCAGCAGGCGCGCGTTGGAGTAGTTGCGCCCGTCGGTGAAGGCCGGGAAGTTCAGGGCGATGACCTGGAAGTGCTCGACGTCTTCGCCGATTTCCTCGGCTTCCTCGTCGCTGTCCAGCCAGATGCCCAGGCCGCCGTCGCGGGCCTTGAGCAGGCTCGGATGGTCACGCCACAGCTGCAGCGGCACGATGTAGTCGTCGCAGTTGGTCAGCTCGTCGATCGAGACGTCCTTGGGCAGCAGGTGCCAGGTTTCGTCGACGATCTGGTTGTTCTTAATGATTCGCTGCATAGACGCGTTCCTTGAAGGGGTCGATGCCGATCCGCTGGTAGGTGTCGATGAAGCGCTCGTCTTCGGTGCGCTGCTCGACGTACACATTGATCAGCTTCTCGATCACGTCGGCCATGTCGTCCTGGGCGAAGGAGGGGCCGAGGATCTTGCCCAGGCTCGCGTCGCGTGCGGCATTGCCACCCAGCGAGACCTGGTAGAACTCCTCGCCCTTCTTGTCCACGCCAAGGATGCCGATGTGGCCGACGTGGTGGTGGCCGCAGGCGTTCATGCAGCCGGAGATGTTCAGGTCGAGCTCGCCGATGTCGAACAGGTAGTCCAGGTCGTCGAAGCGGCGCTGGATGGACTCGGCGATCGGGATCGACTTGGCGTTGGCCAGCGAGCAGAAATCACCGCCCGGGCAGCAGATGATGTCGGTCAGCAGGCCAATGTTCGGGGTGGCGAAGCCTTGCTCGCGCAGTTCCAGCCACAGCGCGTGCAGCTGGCGCTGCTCGACGTCGGCGAGGATGATGTTCTGCTCATGGGAGGTGCGCAGGAAACCGAAGCTGTAGCGCTCGGCGAAGTCCGCGACGGCGTCGAGCTGCTTGTCGGTCAGGTCGCCCGGGGCGACGCCGGTGGGCTTGAGCGACAGGGTCACGGCGACGTAGCCCGGCTTCTTGTGCGCGCGGGTGTTGCGCGAGCGCCAGCGGGTGAAGCCTGGGTGCTCGGCGTCCAGGGCGCTGTAGTCGACATTGTCGAGGGCCAGGTACTCGGGGTCGACGAAGTGACGGGCAACGCGCTGCACCTCGTCCTCGGTCAGGGTGGTGCTGCCACCGCGCAGGTGGGCCATCTCGGCCTCGACCTTCTCGGCGAACACTTCCGGGGTGAGGGCCTTGACCAGGATCTTGATCCGCGCCTTGTACTTGTTGTCACGGCGGCCGTAACGGTTGTACACGCGCAGGATGGCATCCAGGTAGCTGAGCAGGTCCTGCCAGGGCAGGAACTCGTTGATGAACGAGCCGATCACCGGGGTGCGGCCCAGGCCGCCGCCGACCAGCACGCGGAAGCCCAGCTCACCGGCGGCGTTGCGCACCGGCTCCAGGCCGATGTCGTGCACTTCGATGGCGGCGCGGTCGTCGCTGGAGCCGTTCACGGCGATCTTGAACTTGCGCGGCAGGTAGGCGAATTCCGGGTGGAAGGTGGTCCACTGGCGGACGATCTCGCACCACGGGCGCGGATCCACCAGCTCGTCGGCGGCGACACCGGCGAACTGGTCGGTGGTGACGTTGCGCAGGCAGTTGCCGCTGGTCTGGATCGCGTGCATCTGCACGGTGGCCAGTTCAGCCAGGATTTCCGGGATGTCTTCCAGCGCCGGCCAGTTGTACTGCACGTTCTGGCGGGTGCTGATGTGCGCGTAACCCTTGTCGTAGTCGCGGGCGATCTTCGCCAGCATGCGGGCCTGGCGGGCGTTCAACTGGCCATAGGGCACGGCGACACGCAGCATCGGCGCGAAACGTTGGATATACAGGCCGTTCTGCAGGCGCAGAGGGCGGAATTCTTCTTCGCTCAGCTCACCGGCCAGGTAGCGGCGGGTCTGATCACGGAACTGCTTGACGCGGTCCTCGATGATCCGCTGATCGTACTCGTCGTATACGTACATATAAGTCCTGTCTCAGGCTAGCATGCAGCTAATCGCGCGCACGGCCGCGCACTCCAGGTCGGAGCCGAGGCACGATAGCAGAGTGGGTTTATGCGCTAAAGTGATGTTTTTGCATATGAAAAGAACCATTTGGACTAAGTGAGACTGACTGGCATTTGTCCGCGCCGGTACATCGCGGCGCTATAATCCGGGGTTTGCTCCGCAGGGAAGTATCAGCATGCTCAAGGCCTTGTGCCAGAGCCTGTGCCTGAGCCTGCCACTGGCAGCGAGCGCACAGGCAGCGTCCGTGGTGTTCCTCAACCCGGGCTATTCCAATGAGACGTTCTGGGTCGATTATTCGCGCTTCATGCAGGCCGCCGCCCAGGACCTGGGCATGGCCTTGCGCGTGCAGTACAGCGAGCGCCGTGCCGACCTCGCGCTGACCCAGGCCCGCGAAGTGCTGCAAGGACCGCAGCGCCCGGACTACCTGGTGCTGGTCAACGAGCAGTATGTCGCGCCAGAGATCATCCGCCTGTCACGGGGCACCGGGGTCAAGCTCTTTCTGGTCAACAACGGCCTCACCGACAGCCAGGCGCACAGCGTCCAGGCACAGCCCGACAAGTATCCTGAAGTGCTCGGCACCCTGGTCAGCAACGACGAGGAGGCCGGTTACCAGATGCTCAAGGCGATGGTGGCGCAGGTGCCGACTGACGCAGGGCCGGTTGACCTGCTGGCCTTCGCCGGGATCAAGACCACGCCCGCCTCGCAATTGCGGGTGCAGGGCATGCGCCGGGCGCTGGCGGAGTTCCCCCAGGTGCGCCTGCGCCAGGTGGTGTATGGCGGCTGGCGCCGCGAACGCGCCTTCGAGCAGGCGCAGATGCTGCTGGAGCGCTACCCCGACACGCGCCTGGTGTGGTCGGCCAACGACCAGATGGCGTTCGGCGCCATGCAAGCGTTCGAGGCCCTGGGCAAGGTGCCGGGGCGCGATGCCCTGTTCAGCGCGGTCAACAGCTCGCCCGAGGCCCTGCGGGCGCGGATCGACGGGCGTCTGAGCGTGCTGATGGGCGGGCATTTTACCCTCGGCGGCTGGGCCATGGTCATGTTGCATGATGATGCCCAGGGGTTGGCAGTGGGGCGCGACGGCCAGCGGGAACATAGCGTGCCGGCCTTGCAACTGATCGACGCGGACAAGGCCCGGCGCTGGCTCAAGCTGCTGGAACAGGACAACCACGGCATCGACTTCCACCGCTTCAGTGCCGAGGGCAGGCCGACGGACTTTCGCTACCCCTTTCTCACGTCACCCGTCGACTACTGAAAACCCCTGCTTGAGGGAAGGGCATTGCTGGACTTAACTGCTGCTTGTGAAGTGCATTCCCATAACCACTACAAGAGGCAATGCAATGGGAAACTCTACCAAGGTCCGCAAAGCTGACAGCAGTGTCGATGCCTGGGCGATCCTGTGTCTGATCGTGCTGGTGGTGGTCACTGCGGTGTATTGGGTCAGCCATCAGTAGCCAGTAGCGCAAAACTGCTCGAGACCGTGAGTAACACCTGAACCGCCCGCGGAAGGGATATCCGCGGGCGGGTTGCGTTTGGGCCAGCTAATGCATACCCCCTGTAGGAGCGGCCTTGTGCAGGGGCTGGCCCTGGCGCGGCTAGCGCGCCGTCAGGTGCAGCGCCAGCTGCACCAGGCCAATCAGCACGAAGATGAAGATCAGCGTGAACAGCGTTCCCATCACGATGAAATGGCTGGCCTTGCCGTAGGTGAAGTCGCGCGCGCGGTTCTTGCCGCTCTGCACGCCGAAGGCGGCGGCGAGGATGCTTTGCAGCATCTGCCAGAAGGTCGGTGGCTTGCCGTGTTGGTGGTCGTCCATGAGTGGCTCCCGGGTTCAGAGGCAATCCCCCACAGTGTAGGCGACTCAGGCCGATGCCATGGACGAATCCGCCTGCTCCTGCTCATCCTGGGCCACCACCCGCTCGCACAGCTCGATGATCTGCTCGCGCATCCAGCGGTTGGCCGGGTCCTGGTCGGTGCTTTCGTGCCAGTACAGGTGGGTCTCCAGCGCCGGCACCTCCACCGGCAGCGGCTGGTGACGCAGCTGATGACGGCGGGCGAAGCGCTCGGGCACGGTCATGACCATGTCGGTCTGCTGCAGCACCTGCGAAGCCATCAGGTAGTGCTGCGAGCGCAGCGCGACACGGCGCTGCACGCCCATCTTGCCCAGGGCCAGGTCGACATAGCCCAAGCCGTTGCGGCGGCTGGAAATATGGATGTGGGTCATGGCCAGGTAGCTGTCCAGGGTCAGCTTGCCGTCGGCCTGCGGATGGCCGGGGCGCATGGCGCAGACGTAGCGGTCCTGCATCAGCTTGACGTGGCGCACTTGTGGGTCGGTATTCAGCGGCGCGTCGACGGCGAAGTCCAGGCGCCCGGCGGCCAGTTCCTTCGTGGTCTCGCGGCGCTTGCACAGGAAGCTCTCGATCACCAGTGCCGGGGCCAGGCGGCGCAGGCGCTGGAACAACGGCGGCAGGATCACCGCCTCGGTGAGGTCGGTCATGCTGATGCGAAAAGTCTTGCTGGCCTGCAGCGGGGTGAAGATGCGGCTTTCCTGCACCGAGGTGCGCAGCAGCGACAACGCGTTGCGCACCGGGCCGATGATGTTCTGCGCCATGGGCGTGGGCACCATGCCCTGGGCGGTGCGCACGAACAGCGGATCGTTGAAGGTCTCGCGCAGGCGCGATAGGGCGTTGGACACCGCCGGCTGGGTGATGCCGACGATCTGCCCGGCGCGGGTCAGGTTGGCTTCGGTGTAGATGGCGTCGAAGACGATGAACAGGTTGAGGTCGACCTTGCTGAGGTTCATGGGCGCCGCTCTTTGTTGGAATTATCGGGTGATCATATATTGGTTATGAATGTTTATACACGTAGAAAATAGACTAGGTGGATGAAGGGTGGCTGTTCTAGGCTCAGGCCCATGTTCTTCATTGACTGAAGGTAGCCCCGATGGATTTCGCCTATTCGCCCAAGGTCCAGGCACTGCGCGAGCGCGTCAGCGCATTCATGGATGCATACGTCTACCCGGCCGAGCCGGTGTTCGAGCGCCAGGTCGCCGAGGGCGACCGCTGGCAGCCCACCGCGATTGTCGAGGAGCTCAAGGCCAAGGCCCGCGTCGAGGGGCTGTGGAACCTGTTCCTGCCGGAATCGGAGTACGGCGCGGGGCTGACCAACCTCGAGTACGCGCCACTGGCGGAGATCATGGGCCGCTCGCTGCTGGGGCCCGAGCCGTTCAACTGCTCGGCGCCGGACACCGGCAACATGGAGGTGCTGGTGCGCTACGGCAGCGAGGCGCAGAAACGCCAGTGGCTCGAGCCGCTGCTGCGCGGCGAGATCCGCTCGGCGTTCGCCATGACCGAGCCGGACGTGGCCTCCTCGGACGCCACCAACATGGCCGCCACCGCCGTGCGCGACGGTGACGAATGGGTGATCAACGGCCGCAAGTGGTGGACTTCCGGCGCCTGCGACCCGCGCTGCAAGGTGATGATCTTCATGGGCCTGTCCAACCCGGACGGCCAGCGCCACCAGCAGCACTCGATGATCCTGGTGCCCACCGACGCGCCCGGGGTGAAGATCGTCCGCCCGCTGCCGGTGTTCGGCTACGACGACGCGCCCCACGGCCATGCCGAGGTGCTGTTCGAGAACGTGCGCGTGCCTTATGAAAACGTGCTCCTGGGTGAGGGCCGCGGCTTCGAAATCGCCCAGGGCCGCCTCGGCCCAGGCCGGATCCACCACTGCATGCGCTCGATCGGCATGGCCGAACGCGCCCTGGAGCTGATGTGCAAGCGCTCGGTCGAGCGCACCGCCTTCGGCCGGCCCCTGGCGCGGCTGGGCGGCAACGTCGACAAGATCGCCGACTCGCGGATGGAGATCGACATGGCCCGCCTGCTGACCCTCAAGGCCGCCTACATGATGGACACCGTCGGCAACAAGGTGGCGCGCAGCGAGATCGCCCAGATCAAGGTGGTGGCGCCGAATGTTGCGCTGAAGGTGATCGACCGGGCCATCCAGATTCATGGCGGGGCCGGGGTGAGCGGTGATTTCCCGCTGGCGTACATGTATGCGATGCAACGCACCCTGCGCCTGGCCGACGGACCGGATGAAGTGCACCGGGCGGCGATCGGCAAGTATGAGATTGGCAAGTATGTGCCCAAGGAGATGTTGCGCAGCGGACACTGAAGAACATCGTGACCCGCCCGCTCAGGTTCGGCTGCACGCCTGAACGGGCTCACCCTCGGCGCCATCGCTGCCGTGTTCAACGAAGTGTTCTTCTACAACGAAGCGGGCCAGATGACCCACGCCAACGCAGCAGCCCAGGCGCCGGTGCCCAGCGTGATGATGGGAGGCTCCGACGCTGGGCTTGGTCGTCAGGACGAGATGGGCAAACTGATGAGCGTGCTCGCGACCAAGGCGGCGAAGGATCTGGTGCTGGAACTCAAGACGCCTTGAGTAAAAATCTGGCCACCGGTCCCCGCATTGGTACCTGAAACTCCCAAGGCGGGGCTGGCTTGTCGGACCGGGAAGTCGGGGGCTGGCAATTTTTGCATGGGACACTCCTTGTGCGGGAAGTGCGCATGCTCGCCAAGGTGTTTTGCCTGAAGTAGTCAGCTGGGTCCGCTTGCGATGTAGGACGTTTCTTGATGAGCCTTGAGTAGGCCTGGCAAGGGCAGAAGACCCGCCGTGGCGGGTCTTCCTGTCGATCATCAGCCCGGCGGATTCAGACCCCCGCCGCCAGCTTTGCACTCACCTGGCGACGGCGATACGCGCTGTCGCGAGTGGCCAGCCACCAGTACAGCGGCGAGGTGATCGCCAGCCCCACCAGCCACGACAGGTCGGCGCCATTGATGTGTACGGATACCGGCCCGACATACAGCGGCGTGTTCATGAACGGGATCTGCACCGCGATGCCCACCGCGTAGGCGATCAGCGCCTGTGGGTTGTAGCGGCCGTAGATGCCGCCGTCGACCTTGAAGATCGAGTCGATGTCGTAGTCGCCCTTGTGAATGACATAGAAGTCGATCAGGTTGATCGCCGTCCACGGCACCAGCACCACCAGCAACACCAGCACCATGTCGACGAAGTGGCCGATGAAGTCCGCCGAGGCGAACACCGCCACCACACAGCAGGCGGCCAGGACGATCAGCGACAGCACGGCGCGGCTCTTGGCGGTGGGGATCCAGCGGTAGGCGAAGGTCTGCACCAGGGTGATGATCGACAGCACCGCACCGTACAGGTTGAGGGCGTTGTGGCTGATCACGCTGAGCAGGAACAGCACCAGCATCAGCGGGCCAAGGGTGCCGGTGGCGAGCTTGACCGCGTCCATGGTGTCCATCCCGGCCGGGATCGCCAGCACCGCGACCGCGCCGAAGATGAACGACAGGCTCGAGCCCAGGGCCGAGCCCAGGTAGGTGGTCCAGAAGGTCGAGGACACCTTGACGTCGGCCGGCAGGTAGCGCGAGTAGTCCGAAACGTAGGGCGCGAAGGCGATTTGCCACAGCGCCGCCAGCGACACGGTGGCCAGCCAGCCGGCCAGGTTGAAGCCGCCGCGGGTGAGGAAGTCGTCGCTCTGCACATGGCTGAAGATGTAGCCGAAGCCGACCACGATGCCGATGCCCAGCACCCAGGTGCCGATGCGGTTGAGCACGTGGATGAAGCGGTAGCCGATGATGCCGATGATGCCCGAGCCCAGGGCGCCGATGACGATGCCCACCGGCACCGGCACGCTGTCGACCACGCCGTGCAGCGACTTGCCGGCCAACACGATGTTGGAGGCGAAGAAGCCGATGTACATGACCCCGGCGATCACCACCACCAGCAGGGCGCCGAGCGAGCCGAACTGGGCACGGCTCTGGATCATCTGCGGGATGCCCATCTGCGGGCCCTGGGCCGAGTGCAGGGCCATGAGCACACCGCCGACCAGGTGGCCGACGAGGATGGCGACGATGCCCCAGACCAGGTTGAGGTGGAACAGCTGCACGCCCAGCGCGCCGGTGACGATGGGCAACGGCGCGATATTGCCGCCGAACCACAGTGTGAACAGATCCCTTACCTTTCCATGGCGGTCTTGCGGCGGCACGTAGCCGATTGTGTGTTTCTCGATGAGGGGTGCCGAATTGGCTGCACTGGTCATGACTGACTCCAAGGCAAGGTGGGGCATCGGGGGAAGCCCGGGTGCGTGCCGGCAAGGGGCGACGCGTTCTTGTTGGAGCGATGATGCGGGGTGGGCGGGTATCGAGAAATTAGTAAATTTGTGCTCATGAACCTTAAAAAACCTAAGGCTGGCAAAAGGTTAAGCGGGGGACGGCAGCAAGGAGGATGCCAGGTGGCCGGAGGCCTTGGCGGGCGGGGGCTGCACAGCGCCTTCGGGTCGTGAAAGGTCCATTGTGGTGCGCGCTGCGCAATAACCTGGCACTGGCTGCGTGGGTGATCACGCGGCACGTCCGCTCCCGTTGGCAGTCCGCTGCAGTGAGGGCGCACAGCGGCTATGCTGTCTAGTGGGGGGGTCAAAGAGGGGATGACTTCATGGCGACGCTGGAGCGGGCCATCGCGATGGCCATCAAGGCACATGAAGGGCAGTTCGACAAAGGCGGTGCGGCGTACATCCTCCACCCGCTGCGGGTGATGGAGCGAGTGATCACCCCGGAACAGCGCATCGTCGCGGTGCTGCACGACGTGCTGGAAGACACCCCGCTGACCCTGTCCGACCTCGCCCGCGAAGGTTTCCCGCTGAAGATCCTCGCCGCGCTGCTGGCGCTGAGCCGCCGCGAAGGGGAGAGCTACGAGGCCTTCGTCATCCGTCTTGGCGTCGACCCCCTGGCGCGCCAGGTCAAGCTCGCCGACCTGGCCGACAACAGCGACCTCTCGCGCATTGCCCATCCTGGCCCGGCCGACCTGGCCCGGCTATCCCGCTACCGGGAGGCCAGCGCCTACCTGCAGACGCTGGCCTGACCCTGCTCAGCCACAGGCCTTGAGATTGACAGGCCCGACGAACTCGTTGCCACGGCCCATCACGCATGCCACCTGCTGGTTGCGCTGCAGCTCCCAGGCCTGCGGCGGGTAGGTCTTGTTCCAGGCCTCGAACAGCTGGCGGTCCTGCTTGGACAGCCTCAGGTCATACTGCTTGCTCATATAGAAGTAGGTGCGCGCGATCATCCCGCGGATCGATGGGCGCGGCATGACCTTCTTGGCCTTGAAGTCGACCTGGGTCAGGCAGCTGCCGTACTGGCCATGCTGCTCGGGCAGCCAGCCGAAGCTGAAGTTGCTGCGGTCGCCGTTGACCTCGCCAATGCTCGGCACCAGGTTGTGCAGGTCGGCCTCGGCGCGCTGGTAGACCTTGTCGTGGCGCGAGCAGTTCTTGCGCCCGCCATCCTGCCAGCACTGGCGCTGGTGGCCGATCTGCCAGGCCGGGACGATGTGCTCCCATTCGATGCGCGAGGCGCGGTTGAGGTTCTTGCGCGGCGCGTAGCCGCAGGAGGCCAGGTCGACCTTGTTGCCCTTGTACTTGCAGCCGCAATAAAACTCCGTGGACTGCGGCGCGTACAGCTTCCAGGCGACCTTCTTGGCCTCCTGGAAGGTGCGCGGGGCGTCGGCGTGGGCGAGGGGGGCAAGCAGCAGCAGGCAGGCGGCGAAAAGCGAAACTCTCATGCGCGGTCAGTCTTCCTTCGGCACGGTCCAGAAAATCTGTACGCCGCCATCGTCGCGGTGGGCGAGGGTGACGTTGTCGTTCTCGGCGATTTCCTCGAGCAGGGTTGCCCAGTCGTCGGGCGACTCGTGCTCCAGGCGGAAGATCAAGGCGGCGCGGCTGCGCTGGGCGGTGGGGCTGTTGATGATCTTCTGGATGCGCTGACCCAGGAGTTCATAACTGCTTGGCGACGCGGAGGCGGGTTTGGCCACGGGGCTGTTCCTTGTTTTGCTGTATGTGCATACAGTATTTCACTGTAAGCCGTTTCGCAACAGCAGGTAGGATGAAAGCCGTATAAGACCGTGGTAGAGGGATTGGTTCCATCGAAAGCATCGCGGGGCAAGCCCGCTCCCACAAAGTCGTTGCAGACTTGTGGGAGCGGGCTTGCCCCGCGATAGGGTCGGTATGTTCAACACACCAGCCCGAGGCGCAGGCCGATCAATATTCCCAGAAGATCCGCTGCAGCTCCTTGCTGTCCTGGGTCTTGGTCATCGCGACCATCGCCAGGATCCGCGCCTTCTGCGGGTTCAGGTCGTGGGCCACGACCCAGTCGTTCTTGTCGTCAGGCTGTTCGGCGTTGCGCAGCACGAAGCCGCCCTGGTTGACGTGGGACGAACGGATGATCTGCACGCCGTCCTTGCGCAGCTCCTGCAGCGCCGGTACCACGCGCGACGATACCGAGCCATTGCCGGTGCCGGCGTGGATGATCGCCTTGGCGCCACCCTGGGCCAGCGCCTTGTAGGCGGTGTCGGTCACGTTGCCGTAGCCGTAGGCAATGTCCACGGCCGGCAGCTTGCTGATGGTCTTGATGTCGAACTCGGAGTTGACCGTGTGGCGCTTGGCCGGCAGGCGGAAGAAGTACGACTTGCCTTCCACCACCATGCCCAATGGGCCCCACTGGCTCTTGAAGGCTTCGGTCTTGATGTTGACCGCCTTGCTCACGTCACGACCGGACTGGATCTCGTCGTTCATGGTCACCAGCACGCCCTTGCCGCGGGCGTCCTTGCTGCTGGCCACGGCCACGGCGTTGTACAGGTTGAGCATGCCGTCGGCGGACATCGCGGTGCCCGGGCGCATCGAGCCGACCACGATGATCGGCTTGTCGGTCTTTTCCACCAGGTTGAGGAAGTAGGCGGTTTCTTCCAGGGTGTCGGTGCCGTGGGTGATGACGATGCCATCGACGTCCTTGCTGTCGGCCAGTTCGGCGACACGCTTGCCCAGCTTGAGCAGGTCGTCGTTGCCGATGCTCTCCGAGGCGATCTGCATCACCTGCTCACCGCGCACGTTGGCCAGGTCCTGCAGCTCCGGCACGCCGGCGATCAGCTTGTCGATGCCCAGCTTGGCGGCCTGGTAGGTGGCGCTGTTGGCGGCACTGGCGCCGGCGCCGGCGATGGTGCCGCCGGTGGCCAGGATCACCACGTTGGCGAGTTTCTGTTGTTGCGCGGCTTCCTTGGCGGAAACGGTGGTCGGCAGTACCAGTAGCAGCGCCAGGGCGCTCGGTGCGAAGGTCTTGATAGCGGTTTTCATCATTTCTGCTTCTCTCTTCCTGGAGGAGATGTGCGTTATGTCGCACTGGGATAAGGCAGATTTCGTACCAGCAACTACCGTTCGTCGAATTTCATCTTGAAACCCCTGTTTTGACTGGGGGTACTCGAATCGACCGCAGGGTCAGGAAGGTAGTCTTTGTTCGGCTGGCCGAATTTATGTAGGAAAAATGTTCGGTTTTTCGGATGGATTGCGGATAATCCGACGCGTGGAGCTGTGGCTGCCTACGCAATGGATTTGACAAAACCTACGGCTGTTTCCATAGTTGATCACCGCAAACGTTTGCGATCCGATAAAAACCACAAGATTCGGAGTCATTTCCATGAAACTGCCGTTCCCCGGCCGTCCACTGGCCCTCGCCGTTTTCTCCTCGCTGATCTTCGCCCTCTCCACTGCCCACGCCGAGGAAGCGCCCAAGGTCGCCCTGGTGATGAAATCCCTCGCCAACGAGTTCTTCCGCACCATGGAGGACGGCGCCAAGGCCTACCAGAAAGAGCACCCGAACGATTTCACCCTGGTGGCAAACGGCATCAAGGACGAGACCGACACCGGCAACCAGATCCGCATCGTCGAGCAGATGATCGCCACCGGCGCCAATGCCCTGGTCATCGCCCCGGCCGACTCCAAGGCGTTGGTGCCGGTGATCAAGAAGGCCATGGACGCCGGCATCACCGTGATCAACATCGACAACCGTCTCGACCCTGCCGTGCTCAAGAGCAAGGGCATCAGCGTGCCGTTCGTGGGCCCGGACAACCGCAAGGGCGCGCGCCTGGTCGGCGACTACCTGGCCCAGCAGAAGCTCAAGGCCGGCGATCAGGTCGGCATCATCGAAGGCGTGCCGACCACCACCAACGCCCAGCAGCGCACCGCCGGCTTCAAGGACGCCATGGAAGCCGCGCAGATGAAGATCGTCTCGGTGCAGTCGGGCAACTGGGAGATCGACAAGGGCAACGCCGTGGCCGCCTCGATGCTCAACGAATACCCCGAGCTGAAGGCGCTGCTTGCCGGCAATGACAGCATGGCCCTGGGGGCCGTCTCGGCCGTGCGCGCCGCCGGTAAGACCGGCCAGGTGCAGGTGGTCGGCTACGACAACATCAACGCCATCAAACCGATGCTCAAGGATGGCCGTGTGCTCGCCACCCTCGACCAGGCGGCCAGCCAGCAGGCGGTGTTCGGCATTCAGGCGGCGCTGAAGATGCTCAAGGGCGAGCAGCCGGGCGTGGATGCCGACAATGTCATCCAGACGCCGGTCGAGCTGATTACCCAGTGATGTTGTGATCCCTGTAGGAGCAGGCTTGCCCCGTGATCACCGGCCTGACCGGTGCCATGCGCCGCGTCGACGGCTTCGCAGGGCAAGCCCGCGCCTACCGGGGTGTTGTGCCAACCTAGGAGAGTATGGCCATGTCAGTATCGGCCAATGAAACCGTGCTAGCCGTCAGCGGTCTGGGCAAGACCTACGCCCAGCCCGTGCTCGGCGACGTCACCCTCGAGCTGCGCGGCGGCGAGGTGCTGGCCCTGACCGGCGAGAACGGCGCGGGCAAGTCGACCCTGTCCAAGCTGATCAGCGGCCTGGAGATCCCCACCACCGGGCAGATGCGCTATCGCGGCCAGCCCTACAGCCCCGGCAACCGCGCCGAGGCCGAGCGCCTTGGCGTGCGCATGGTGATGCAGGAGCTCAACCTGCTGCCCACCCTGACCGTGGCCGAGAACCTGTTCCTCGACAACCTGCCCAGCCGCCTCGGCTGGGTCAGCCAGAAGCGCCTGCGCCAGCTGGCCAGCGCGGCCATGGCCCAGGTCGGCCTGGACGCCATCGACCCGGACACCCCTGTGGGCGAGCTGGGCATCGGCCACCAGCAGATGGTCGAGATCGCCCGCAACCTGATCGGCGACTGCCATGTGCTGATCTTCGACGAACCCACGGCCATGCTCACCGCCCGCGAGGTGGAGCTGTTGTTCACCCAGATCGAGCGCCTGCGCCAGCGCGGCGTGGCCATCGTCTATATCTCCCATCGCCTCGAAGAGCTGCAACGCGTGGCTCAGCGCATCGCCGTGCTGCGCGACGGCAAGCTGGTGTGCGCCGAGCCGATCCAGCGCTACAACAGCGAGCAACTGGTCAACCTGATGGTCGGTCGCGAGCTGGGCGAGCATATCGACCTCGGCCAGCGCAGCATCGGCGCGCCGCTGCTCAAGGTCGACAAGCTCAGCCGTGGCGACAAAGTGCGCGAGGTGTCGTTCGAGGTCAGGGCAGGGGAGATCTTCGGCATCTCCGGCCTGATCGGCGCCGGGCGCACCGAGTTGCTGCGCCTGATCTACGGCGCCGACCGCGCCGACAGCGGCCAGGTCGCCCTCGGCCAGCCGCCGGTGCCGGTGGTCATCGATTCGCCCAAGGCCGCGGTCAAGGCCGGTATTGCGCTGATCACCGAGGACCGCAAGGGCGAAGGCCTGCTGCTGAGCCAGTCGATCAGCGCCAACATTGCCTTGGGCAACCTCGGTGCCGTGTCCCGCGCCGGCGTGCTCGACCGCGACGCCGAACGCGCGCTGGCCGAGCGCCAGATCGGCGCCATGCGCATCCGCAGTGCCAGCCCTGCCCAAGCCGTGGGCGAGCTGTCTGGCGGCAACCAGCAGAAGGTGGTGATCGGCCGCTGGCTGGAGCGCAACTGCCAGGTGCTGCTGTTCGACGAGCCCACCCGCGGTATCGACGTCGGCGCCAAGTTCGACATTTATGGCCTGCTCGCCGAGCTCGCCCGCCAGGGCAAGGCCATCGTCGTGGTGTCCAGCGACCTGCGCGAGCTGATGCTGATCTGCGACCGTATTGCCGTGCTCAGCGCCGGCCGTCTGATCGACACCTTCGACCGTGATCACTGGACCCAGGACCAACTGCTTGCCGCCGCCTTCGCCGGCTACCAGAAACGTGATGCCCTGCTGCACGACGCAGCCCCCAGGATGGACGCATGAAAACCACAACAAATACGTCGGGCGCCGCGCCCGTGCGCCGCAGCGGCACCTATTTCGGCCTGGGCACCTACCTGGGCCTGGCCGGCGCCTTGCTGGCGATGATCGTGCTGTTCTCGATGCTGAGCAGCCACTTCCTGTCCTACGCCACCTTCAGCACCCTGGCCAACCAGATCCCCGACCTGATGGTGCTGGCGGTGGGCATGACCTTCGTCCTGATCATCGGCGGCATCGACCTGTCGGTGGGCTCGGTGCTGGCCCTGGCCGCCTCGACGGTCAGCGTGGCGATCCTCGGCTGGGGCTGGAGCGTGCTGCCTGCCGCGCTGCTGGGCATGGCCGTGGCCGCGTTGGCCGGCACCGTCACCGGCAGCATCACTGTGGCCTGGCGCATCCCTTCGTTCATCGTCTCGCTGGGCGTGCTGGAGATGGCCCGTGGCCTGGCCTACCAGTTCACCGACTCGCGTACCGCCTACATCGGCGACGCCTTTGCGTGGTTCTCCAACCCCATCGCCTTCGGCATCTCGCCGGCCTTCATCATCGCCTTGCTGGTGATCGTTGCCGCCCAGCTGGTGCTGACCCGCACCGTGTTCGGCCGCTACCTGATCGGCATCGGCACCAATGAAGAGGCCGTGCGCCTGGCCGGCATCGACCCGCGTCCGTACAAGATCCTGGTGTTCGCCCTGATGGGCGTGCTCGCCGGCCTCGCCGCGCTGTTCCAGATCTCCCGTCTGGAAGCCGCCGACCCCAACGCCGGCTCCGGCCTCGAGCTGCAGGTGATCGCCGCCGTGGTGATCGGCGGCACCAGCCTGATGGGAGGCCGCGGCTCGGTCATCAGCACCTTCTTCGGCGTGCTGATCATTTCGGTGCTGGCCGCAGGCTTGGCCCAGATTGGCGCTTCGGAGCCGACCAAACGCATCATCACCGGGGCGGTGATCGTCATCGCCGTGGTACTCGACACTTACCGCAGCCGGCGCGCGAACCGGCGGAACTGAAACCATGGCAACCATCAAAGACGTCGCGGCACTGGCGGGGATTTCCTACACCACCGTGTCCCATGTACTGAACAAGACCCGCCCGGTCAGCGAGCACGTGCGCCTGAAGGTCGAGGCGGCGATCGCCGAGCTCGACTACGTGCCCAGCGCCGTGGCCCGCTCGCTCAAGGCGCGCAGCACCGCCACCATCGGCCTGCTGGTGCCCAACAGCGTCAACCCGTACTTTGCCGAGTTGGCCCGGGGCATCGAGGACGCCTGCGAGCGCAATGGCTACTGCGTGATCCTGTGCAACTCCGACGACGACCCGCAGAAGCAGCGCAGCTACCTGCGTGTGTTGCTGGAAAAGCGTATCGACGGGCTGATCGTCGCCTCGGTGGGCGAGGACCAGGACCTGCTCGACAGCCTCAGCGGCGTGCGCACGCCGATGGTCATCGTCGACCGCGCCCTGGACGGCGTCGAGGCCGACCTGGTGCGCATCGACCACGAGCAGGGCGCCTACCTGGCCACCCGCCACCTGCTGGAGCTGGGGCACCGCGAGATCGCCACCATCGGCGGCCCGGTGGACACCGGTGTCAGCCAGCTGCGCATGGCCGGTTTCCGCCGGGCGATGGCCGAGGCCGGCGTGCGCGTTGCCCCCGGCCATGTGCTGCACAGCGACTTCACCAGCCCTGGCGGGCATGCCGCCGCGGCGCGCCTGCTCGATGGCGAGCGGCCCACGGCGATCTTCGCCGGTAACGACATGATCGGCTTCGGCGTGTTGCGCGCCGCCGCCGAGCGCAACATCGACGTGCCCGGCGAGCTGTCGGTGATCGGCTTCGACGATATCGAGCTGAGCCGCTATGTGTACCCGGCGCTGACCACGGTCGGCCAGTCGATCCGTGAACTGGGCGAGAGCGCCGCCGGCCTGTTGCTGTCGCGCATCATCACGCCACGGCGCGAAGGCGGCGCCGAGCAACGCATCGTCGCCCCGCGCATCGTTTTGCGTGAATCCACCGGGCCGCGCCCGGACCTGTTCAACGATTACCGTTAAGGAATACCCATGGATGCCAAGGTGGTGGTGGTCGGCAGCCTCAACATGGACCTGGTGGCCCGCGCCCAGCGCCTGCCCCGGGGCGGCGAGACCTTGCCCGGCGAAAGCTTCTTCACCGCGCCCGGCGGCAAGGGCGCCAACCAGGCGGTGGCCGCCGCGCGGCTGGGCGCCAGCGTGGCAATGGTCGGTAACGTCGGTGATGACGCCTATGGCCAGCAGTTGCGCCAGGCGTTGAAGCGCGAGGGTGTCGATTGCCAGGGCGTGAGCCTGTGCGAGGGCGTGTCCAGCGGCGTGGCGCTGATCGTGGTGGATGCCGCCAGCCAGAACGCCATCGTCGTCATTCCCGGCGGCAACGGCCTGCTCGGGCCCGAGTCGGTGAGCCGCTTCGACCACCTGCTGCAGGGCGCCGAGGTGATCATCTGCCAACTTGAGGTGCCCACCGCCACCGTGGCCTGGACCCTGGCCCGTGGCCGCGAGCTGGGCAAGACCGTGATCCTCAACCCGGCGCCGGCCAGCGGGCCGCTGCCGGCGGAGTGGTATGCCTACATCGACTACCTGATCCCCAACGAGAGCGAGGCCGAGGCCCTGGCCGGGGTGCAGGTAGAGGATCAGGACAGCGCCCGCCGGGCGGCCGAACGTCTGCGTCAGCTGGGCGCGGGCAAGGTGATTGTCACCCTGGGCGGTGACGGCGCGCTGTTGGTCGATGCCGCCGGCAGCCTGCACTTCCCGGCGCCGCGGGTGCAGCCGGTGGACACCACGGCGGCCGGCGACACCTTCGTCGGCGGCTTTGCCGCTGGCCTGGCGCGCGGCCTGCCCGAGGGCGAGGCGATCACCTTCGGCCAGCGCGCCGCCGCGTTGTCGGTGACCCGTGTCGGCGCGCAGCCTTCGATCCCTTACCTGAAGGAGCTGGCGCCATGAAGAAGACGCCACTGTTGAATATCGCCCTGTCGCGGACCATCGCCGGGCTGGGCCATGGCGACATCCTGGTGATCGGTGATGCCGGCCTGCCGGTGCCGTCGGGCGTGGAGCTGATCGACCTGGCGCTGACGCCGGGCATCCCGGACTTCGCCAGCGTGCTGCGCGTGGTGCTGAGCGAGATGCAGGTCGAGCGCCATGTGCTGGCCGAGGAGGTGTTCCAGGCTTTGCCGCCAGGGTTGGCCGAGGTCGAGCGGCTGCATGCCGGCGGCGAGCTGGGCCAGCGCCAGGTGCTCAGTCATGCCGATTTCAAGGCCCTGTGTCGCCAGGCCCGGGCCGTGGTGCGTACGGGGGAGTGCAAGCCCTACAGCAATATTGCCCTGGTGGCGGGCGTTACCTTTTAGACCGAATGCGAGGGCTTTGCCCTCGGTCGCAGCGCAAGGCCGCCCCCACGGGTTGGGTTGTGGGGGCGGCTTGCCGGCGAAAGGGCCGCAAAGCGGCTCCCGTTGAAACCATCCCCTAGCAACAAGGAGTGCTAAATGTCCCTCAAATCCCTGCTCCAAGGAGCCGTCCTCATGTCCGCGCTAGCCGCCACTGCCGTCATGGCCGCGCCCCGCGACCTGATCATCGATACCGACCCCGGCGCCGATGACGTGGTGGCCCT
This sequence comes from Pseudomonas sp. DrBHI1, assembly GCF_002205115.1. Classification (NCBI taxonomy): domain Bacteria; kingdom Pseudomonadati; phylum Pseudomonadota; class Gammaproteobacteria; order Pseudomonadales; family Pseudomonadaceae; genus Pseudomonas; species Pseudomonas sp. DrBHI1. Next base: position 50,074 of record NZ_NIBE01000049.1, on the reverse strand, counting down.
GCTGCTGGCCATGGCCTCGCCCGAGGAACTGAAGATCCGCGCCATCACTACCGTGGCTGGCAACGTGCGTCTGGAAAAGACCTCGCGCAACGCCCGTCTGGCCCGCGAATGGGCAGGCCGCGAAGAGATCCCGGTGTACGCCGGGGCAGGGCGGCCGATGGTGCGCACGCCGATCTACGCCGCCAACGTCCACGGCGAGGAAGGCCTGACCGGCGTCCAGGTCCACGAACCGAAAAAGCCCCTGGCCAACGGCAATGCCGTGCAGTACCTGATCGACACCCTGAGCGCTGCTGAGCCCCACAGCATCACCGTGGCCATGCTCGGCCCGCAGACCAACCTGGCCCTGGCGCTGATCCAGAAACCCGAGATCGTCAACGGCATCAAGGAAGTGGTGGTGATGGGTGGCGCCCACTTCAACGGCGGCAACATCACCCCGGCCGCCGAATTCAACCTGTTCGCCGACCCCCACGCCGCCGAAGTGGTGCTGGCCAGCGGCGTCAAGCTGACCTACCTGCCGCTGGACGTCACCCACAAGGTGCTCACCAGCGACGCCCGCCTCAAGCAGCTGGCGGCGGTGAACAACAATGCCAGCAAGCTGGTGGTGGACATCCTCAACGCCTACATCAAGTTCGACATGGACAACTACGGCATGCCCGGCGGCCCGGTGCACGACGCCAGCGTCATCGCCTACCTGCTCAAGCCCGAACTGTTCAAGGGCCGCCAGGTGCACATGGTAGTCGACAGCCGTGAAGGCCCGACCTTCGGTCAGACCATCGCCGACTGGTACGGCGTGCTCAAGCAGCCGGCCAACGTGATGTGGATCGAGGAGGGCGACGCCCAGGGCTTCTTCGACCTGCTCAGCGCCCGCCTGGCGCGATTGAAATAGCCTCGTGCGGCGCGTGGCGCTCGAGCACTTGCTCGATGAAGCTGCGCGCCGCGTCACCCCCGCGGTCGCGCACCAGCAGGTCGACGGCGATCAGCATCAGTTCTTCAGGTGTGCTCGGGCTGTAGGCGCTCTGGCCCTCGTCCCACTTGACCTTGATATCGGCGTCGATGCTATGGCTGCTCATGGGGCGGTTCTCGCTGGGCCTGGGTGAAAGGTCGAATACCGCGTCCTGGCGTTCGAAGGGGAGGCGTTTCGCGCTCCGCTTCTTGCAGTAAATCATGCCTTTGCGTGACGGCACCTGCGACTTAAGCATAAGAGGCGCGGTTTGCCGAACCGACGGTTCGGTGCAAAATCCGGTGACGATTGCCTTTCGCGTCAAGTGGCCGAGTCAGGCAGAATCGTGCGGTTGTGCAACAAATGCCTGGAGGAATTGTCGCATCAGGCAGTTCCCGGATTTATTTAGGAGGATTCATGTTCCGTACCCGCGCTTCCCTGGCGACCTTGCTGGTGGCTTCCGTTCTGACAGGTTGCAGCACCGGTGGCTCCTCGGGCGGCAGCAGTACCCAGGCCACCCCGGCCGGCAATGATGGCCGCTGCGAAGCCAGTGGCGCCGACTTCACCATCGGCAAGCTGGCCTCGCCAGAGTTGTTGGAGCAGGCGCGCAAGGCTAGTGGCTCGCAGATGGCGCGCATCCTCAAGCCTCACGACATGATCACCCTGGAATACCGCTCCGAGCGGCTGAACCTGAATGTCGACGACAAGGGTGTGGTTACCCGCGTCAACTGCGGTTGATCCAAGCCCAGAATTGGCCCCCTGTTGGAGCGGCCTTGTGTCGCGATAGGGGTGCGCAGCGGCCCCAAGTTCGTCGCCACAACACAGATC
>NZ_NIBE01000049.1:0-48286 GCF_002205115.1 Pseudomonas sp. DrBHI1 | reverse complement strand
GCGACGAAGGAAACAGTTTGGCCTTCTTTCAGGCTTTTGAAACCGTCGGTTTCGATAGCCTTGAAGTGTACGAACAGGTCGTCGCCGCCGCCTTGAGGAGTGATGAAGCCGAAGCCTTTCTCATCGTTGAACCACTTGACGGTGCCGGTTTGGCGATTGGACATGGGGTGAATCTCCAGAAACATGATTTTTTATCGGGGTGCAATGTCGCGAAGCTTCAGTGGCACCGACGACACTATAGTCCATTTCTACGCATCTAGCGCCTTTTACCTTCGCAGGATGTTGATCCAGCGCAAAAGATGCGTGAAATGGCCCGCTAACCCTGGTTATTTCGGCTTGCAGGAGGCCTGAACCACCTGCTGGGCCTTCTGCATCAGCTTGGCGTCAACGCCGTCCTGGCTGTCGAGGTCTTCGATCTCCTTATCGTTGAAATTCTTTTTGATGGCTTGGGCGCCACACTCGCAGTGCTTCTTCGCCATCGCCGCGTCCACGCCCTGGCCGCTCGCCACCTGTTGGCACTGGGTCATGTAGTGCGCTTCCTTACCGGCGGGGAAATTGCCTGCATTGGCAGCCAAAGGCAGTAGCAGGGCGCTTGCGGCGCAGGCAGCCAGAAGGGACTGAAGTCGCATAACCGGACACTCCTTGGGTAAAGGTCTCATCAAGAGTAGGTTGCTTCAGAAGGTCTGATAGGAAATTTTCCGTACAAGTTCACCCCGGCGGCGTAATTTCCAAATATTTCCGCGACCCGGTGCAACCCGCGTGCTAGCATGCTCGGCTTGCGGCTCGCCACCGGCAGCCTGCAACTTTTACCTTCCAGTCACTCTGGTTCGACCCTGGCAGGCCGAAAGGTCTCTGCCACTGTGAGGCAGGCTTTCCCGCGGGAAAGGCAGGGCGGATCTTGTACTGGCTCATCCCAACCCACGTGACCTTTGGTAGGGGTCACCACTAGGAGAGGAGGCGCCATGCCCGTTATTACTCTTCCCGATGGCAGTCAACGCACGTTCGACCAGCCGGTATCCGTAGCCGAAGTCGCCGCATCCATTGGTGCGGGCCTGGCCAAGGCCACCTTGGCCGGCAAGGTCGACGGCAAGCTCGTCGATGCCTGCGACAAGATCGACCACGACGCCACCCTGCAGATCATCACCCCTAAAGATGAAGAGGGACTGGAGATCATCCGTCACTCGTGCGCCCACCTGATCGGTCACGCGGTGAAGCAGCTGTACCCGACCGCCCGCATGGTGATCGGCCCGGTGATCGACGAGGGCTTCTATTACGACATCGCCTACGAGCGTCCCTTCACCCCGGACGACCTCGCCGCCATCGAAAAGCGCATGCAGCAGCTGATCGACACGGACTACGACGTCGTCAAGAAGATGACCCCGCGCGCCGAAGTCATCGACGTGTTCACCCAGCGTGGCGAAGACTACAAGCTGCGCCTGGTCGAGGACATGCCGGATGAACAGGCCATGGGCCTGTACTACCACGAAGAATACGTCGACATGTGCCGTGGCCCGCACGTGCCGAATACTCGTTTCCTCAAGGCATTCAAGCTGACCAAGCTGAGCGGCGCCTACTGGCGCGGCGATGCCAAGAACGAGCAGCTGCAACGCGTGTACGGCACCGCCTGGGCCGACAAGAAGCAGCTGGCCGCCTACATCCAGCGCATCGAAGAAGCCGAAAAACGCGACCACCGCAAGATCGGCAAGCAGCTCGACCTGTTCCACCTGCAGGAAGAAGCCCCGGGCATGGTGTTCTGGCACGCCAACGGCTGGACCGTGTACCAGGTGCTCGAGCAGTACATGCGCCAGGTTCAGCGTGAAAACGGCTACCAGGAGATCAAGACCCCGCAGGTCGTCGACCGCATCCTCTGGGAGCGTTCCGGCCACTGGTCCAACTACGCCGAGAACATGTTCACCACTTCGTCGGAAAACCGCGACTACGCGGTAAAACCGATGAACTGCCCGTGCCACGTGCAGGTGTTCAACCAGGGCCTCAAATCGTACCGCGACCTGCCGCTGCGCCTGGCCGAGTTCGGTGCCTGCCACCGTAACGAGCCGTCCGGCGCCCTGCACGGCATCATGCGCGTGCGTGGCTTTGTGCAAGACGACGCGCACATCTTCTGCACCGAAGACCAGGTGAAGAAAGAAGCCGCCGACTTCATCAAGCTGACCCTGGATGTGTACAAGGACTTCGGTTTCACCGACGTCGCCATGAAACTCTCGACCCGCCCCGCCAAGCGCGTGGGTTCCGAAGAGCTATGGGACCGCGCCGAAGGCGCGCTGGCCGACGCCCTGAACGAGTCGGGCCTGGAGTGGGAATACCAGCCGGGCGAGGGCGCGTTCTACGGTCCGAAGATCGAGTTCACCCTGCGCGACTGCCTCGGCCGTAACTGGCAGTGCGGCACCCTGCAGTACGACCCGAACCTGCCGGAGCGCCTGGACGCCAGCTACATCGCCGAAGACAACAGCCGTGTGCGTCCGGTGATGCTGCACCGCGCCATCCTCGGCTCGTTCGAACGCTTCATCGGCATGCTCATCGAGCACTACGCCGGCGTGTTCCCGGCCTGGCTCGCCCCGACCCAAGCCGTGATCATGAACATCACCGACAAGCAGGCCGATTTCGCCCTTGAGGTGGAAAAAGCCCTGAACGGTAGCGGATTCCGTGCCAAGTCGGACTTGAGAAATGAGAAGATCGGCTTTAAAATCCGCGAGCATACGTTGCTGCGTGTCCCTTACCTTTTGGTTATAGGGGATCGCGAAGTCGAAACGCAAACCGTCGCTGTGCGCACCCGCGAAGGCGCAGACCTGGGCTCGATGCCCGTCGCGCAGTTCGCTGAGCTGCTGTCGCAAGCGGTTTCCCGGCGTGGTCGCCAAGAATCGGAGTAATGACTATTAAGCGTGAAATGAGAAACGATAAACGAACTGCACCGAAAGCCCCGATCAACGAGAATATCTCGGCACGCGAGGTTCGGTTAATTGGTGCTGACGGCGAGCAGATTGGCATCGTCTCGATTGATGAAGCGCTGCGTATCGCTGATGAAGCGAAGCTGGATCTGGTGGAAATCTCTGCAGACGCGCAACCGCCCGTCTGCAAGGTGATGGACTACGGCAAGCACCTCTTCGAGAAGAAGAAGCAGGCCAACGAAGCCAAGAAGAACCAGAAGCAGATCCAGATCAAAGAAATCAAGTTTCGTCCAGGGACGGAAGAAGGGGATTACCAGGTAAAACTACGCAACCTGGTACGTTTCCTTAGCGATGGGGACAAGGCCAAGATCTCTCTGAGATTCCGCGGCCGTGAGATGGCCCACCAGGAGCTGGGCATGGAGCTGTTGAAGCGGGTCGAAACCGACCTCGCCGAATACGGCACCGTTGAGCAGCATCCGAAGATGGAAGGACGCCAGCTTATGATGGTCATCGCCCCCAAAAAGAAGAAGTAATCTCCCGGGCACGGCAGGCCTGATGATTATTGTGTAATTTTATCGAATGCGGAGTTCCAACATGCCAAAAATGAAAACCAAGAGCGGTGCTGCGAAGCGTTTCCTGAAAACCGCTTCCGGCTTCAAGCACAAGCACGCTTTCAAGAGCCACATCCTGACCAAAATGTCGACCAAGCGTAAGCGTCAACTGCGCGGTGCCAGCCTGCTGCACCCGTCTGACGTGGCAAAAGTCGAGCGCATGCTGCGCGTACGTTAATTTCGGTCAAAGATAGAGGAAGTTACTCATGGCTCGTGTAAAGCGTGGCGTCATCGCTCGTAAGCGTCACAAGAAAATTCTGAAACTGGCTAAAGGCTACTACGGTGCACGCTCGCGCGTATTCCGCGTTGCCAAGCAGGCGGTCATCAAGGCAGGCCAATACGCCTACCGCGACCGTCGTCAGAAGAAGCGTCAGTTCCGCGCACTGTGGATCGCTCGTATCAACGCCGGTGCCCGCACCAACGGTCTGTCGTACAGCCGTCTGATTGCTGGCCTGAAAAAGGCTTCGATCGAAATCGACCGTAAGGTTCTGGCCGATCTGGCAGTGAACGAAAAAGCGGCGTTTGCTGCGATTGTCGAGAAGGCTAAAGCCGTACTGGCTTAAGTACCCACGACAATCATCCGGCGGCGCCTGCGCCGTCGGGTGTAAAACGTCATCGGATAGGGGAAGAGCCTTCAAAAGCTCTTCCCCTATTTTCGTATCTGGAGTCTGTACATGGAAAACCTGGACGCGCTGGTCGCCCAAGCCCTCGAGGCCGTGGAACGCGCTGAAGACATCACTACCCTGGAACAGATCCGGGTTCAATTCCTCGGCAAGAAAGGCGAACTGACCCAGGTGATGAAGACCCTGGGCAACCTGCCAGCCGAAGAGCGCCCCAAGGTCGGCGCGCTGATCAACGACGCCAAGGAACGCGTCACCGACGTGCTCAACGCACGCAAGGCCGGCTTTGAAGAGGCTGAGCTCAACGCTCGCCTGGCCGCCGAATGCATCGACGTCACCCTGCCAGGCCGTGGCCAGACCACCGGCGGGCTGCACCCGATCACCCGTACTCTCGAGCGCATCGAGCAGTTCTTCACCCACATCGGCTACGGCATCGCCGAAGGCCCCGAGGTCGAAGACGACTACCACAACTTCGAAGCGCTCAACATCCCCGGCCACCACCCGGCCCGGGCGATGCACGACACCTTCTATTTCAACGCCAACATGCTGCTGCGCACCCACACCTCGCCGGTACAGGTGCGCACCATGGAAAGCACCCAGCCGCCGATCCGCATCGTCTGCCCAGGCCGTGTGTACCGTTGCGACTCCGATATCACCCACTCGCCGATGTTCCACCAGGTCGAAGGCCTGCTGATCGACCGTGGCATCAACTTCGCCGACCTCAAGGGCACCATCGAAGAGTTCCTGCGGGTGTTCTTCGAGAAAGAACTGGCCGTGCGCTTCCGCCCGTCGTTCTTCCCCTTCACCGAGCCTTCCGCCGAAGTCGACATCCAGTGCGTGATGTGTTCCGGCAAGGGCTGCCGCGTGTGCAAGCAGACCGGCTGGCTGGAAGTGATGGGCTGCGGCATGGTCCACCCGAACGTGCTGCGCATGTCCGGCATCGACCCGGAAGAGTTCCAGGGCTTCGCCTTCGGCATGGGCGCCGAGCGCCTGGCCATGCTGCGCTATGGCGTCAACGATTTGCGTCTGTTCTTCGACAACGACCTGCGGTTCTTGGCTCAATTCCGCTAGGCCCAATTGACGCAACCTTCAGGAGAACAGCATGAAATTCAGTGAACAGTGGCTGCGCGGTTGGGTAAACCCGCAAGTCTCCCGTGACGAACTGGTTGCCCGCCTGTCCATGGCCGGCCTCGAAGTCGACAGCGTGACCCCCGCTGCCGGCCAGTTCAGCGGCATCGTGGTGGGCGAGATCCTCACCACCGAACAACACCCGGACGCCGACAAGCTGCGCGTGTGCCAGGTGAGCAACGGCGCAGAGACCTTCCAGGTGGTCTGCGGCGCCCCGAATGCCCGCCCAGGCATCAAGATCCCGTTCGCCATGATCGGCGCCGAACTGCCGGGCGACTTCAAGATCAAGAAGGCCAAGCTGCGCGGCGTCGAGTCGTTCGGCATGCTCTGCTCGGCTTCCGAGCTGCAGATCAGCGAAGAGAACGACGGCCTGCTGGAACTGGCGGCTGACGCCCCGGTTGGCGAAGACATTCGCAAGTACCTGAACCTGGACGACGCCAGCATCGAGATCGGCCTGACCCCGAACCGCGGTGACTGCCTGTCCCTGGCCGGCCTTGCCCGTGACGTCAGCGCCCTGTACGACGTGCCGGTCACCCGCCCGGTGGTGCCAGCGGTACCGGCCGCCCACGACGAAGTGCGCCCGGTCGAAGTCAGCGCCCCGGCCGCTTGCCCGCGCTACCTGGGCCGCGTGATCCGCAACGTCGACCTGAGCAAGCCGACCCCGCTGTGGATGGTCGAGCGCCTGCGCCGCAGCGACGTGCGCAGCATCGACGCCGCCGTCGACATCACCAACTACGTGATGCTCGAGCTCGGCCAGCCGATGCACGCCTTCGACCTCGCCGAAATCAACGGCGGCATTCGCGTACGCATGGCCGAGGAGGGCGAGAAGCTCGTCCTGCTGGACGGCCAGGAAGTCGCCCTGCGCGCCGACACCCTGGTGATCGCCGACCACACCCGCGCCCTGGCCATTGCCGGCGTGATGGGTGGCGAGCACAGCGGCGTCAATACCGAGAAGACCCGCGATCTGTTCCTCGAGAGCGCCTTCTTCGAGCCGATTTCCGTTGCCGGCAAGGCCCGTTCCTACGGCCTGCACACCGACGCCTCGCACCGCTACGAGCGCGGCGTGGACTCGCAACTGGCCCGTGAAGCCATGGAGCGCGCCACCGCCCTGGTGCTGGAGATCGTCGGCGGCGAAGCCGGTCCGATCGTCGAGACCGTGAGCGAGCAGCACCTGCCGAATATCGCGCCGATCACCCTGCGCGCCGAACGCATCACCCAGATGCTCGGCATGGAGATGGACGCTGCCCAGGTCGAGCAGCTGCTCAACGCCCTGGAGCTGAAGACCAGCGCCAATGGGGCAGGGCAGTGGACGGTCACCGTCCCAAGCCACCGCTTCGACGTCAGCCTGGAAGTCGACCTGATCGAAGAGCTGGCCCGCCTGTACGGCTACAACAACCTGCCGGTGCGCTACCCGCAGGCCCGCCTGGCCCCGCAAGCCCGCCCGGAAACCCGCGGCGAGCTGCCGAACCTGCGCCGTCTGCTGGTCGCCCGCGGCTACCAGGAAGCCATCACCTACAGCTTCATCGACCCGAAACTGTTCGAGCTGTTCACCCCGGGCGTCGAGCCGCTGCTGCTGGCCAACCCCATCTCCAGCGACATGGCCGCCATGCGCGCCTCGCTGTGGCCGGGCCTGGTCAAGGCGATGCAGCACAACCTCAACCGCCAGCAAGACCGCGTGCGCCTGTTCGAAAGCGGCCTGCGCTTCGTCGGCCAGCTCGGTGACCTCAAGCAGCAGCCGATGATCGCCGGCGTCGTCACCGGCAGCCGCCTGCCAGAAGGCTGGGCGAACGGTCGCGACGGCATCGACTTCTTCGACGTCAAAGCCGACGTGGAAGCCCTGCTGGGCTACTCGGGCGCCCTGAGCGACTTCAGCTTTGTCGCCGGCAAGCACCCAGCCCTGCACCCAGGCCAAACCGCCCGCATCGAGCGCGACGGCAAGGAAGTCGGCCACCTCGGCGCCATCCACCCGGAGCTGGCCAAGACCCTCGGCCTCGACCGCCCGGTGTTCGTCTTCGAGCTGGTGCTCGGTGATGTAGTCGAAGGCCGCCTGCCGAAGTTCAGCGAGCTGTCCAAGTTCCCGGAAACCCGTCGTGACCTGGCCTTGATCGCAGGTCGTGATGTAGCTTCGAGCTCCGTGCTTGAAGTAATTCGTGACAATGCAGGCGAATGGCTCACAGACCTCAGGCTGTTTGACGTCTACCAGGGTAAAGGCATTGATCCTGATAGAAAAAGCCTGGCCGTCGGCTTGACCTGGCAACATCCATCGCGCACTCTTAACGACGATGAGGTGAATGAAACCCTGCAAACCATCCTCACCTCGCTTGAACAAAGGTTGAACACCACGTTAAGGAAATAACGGCATGGGTGCTCTGACGAAAGCTGAGATGGCCGAAAGGCTGTACGAGGAGCTGGGGCTTAACAAGCGTGAGGCCAAGGAGCTGGTCGAGCTGTTTTTCGAAGAAATTCGGCACGCGCTTGAAGACAACGAGCAGGTCAAGTTGTCCGGTTTCGGCAACTTCGACCTTCGCGACAAACGCCAGCGGCCGGGCCGCAACCCTAAAACAGGGGAAGAGATCCCGATCACCGCGCGCCGCGTCGTCACCTTTCGTCCAGGGCAGAAGCTGAAAGCCCGGGTAGAGGCCTATGCTGGAACCAAGCCATAACGACGAGCTGCCCCCCATCCCGGGCAAACGCTACTTCACCATTGGTGAAGTCAGCGAGCTCTGTGCGGTAAAACCGCACGTGCTGCGCTACTGGGAGCAGGAATTTCCGCAGCTCAACCCGGTGAAGCGCCGTGGCAACCGGCGGTATTATCAGCGCCAGGATGTGCTGATGATCCGCCAGATCCGCGCTTTGCTGTATGACCAGGGCTTTACCATTGGCGGGGCGCGGTTACGGCTTTCCAGTGATGAGGTCAAGGATGAGTCCAGCCAGTACAAGCAGCTGATTCGGCAGATGATTGCGGAGTTGGAGGATGTGTTGGTGGTGCTGAAGAAGTGACCTGGTTGGCGACGAGTGGATTTTTTTGAAAAAAAGCTTCCATTATTCAAAAGGTTAGGTTAAATTCTTCAACGTTCTCAGCGGTATCGAGAATGATGTCGGGGCGTAGCGCAGCCCGGTAGCGCACTTGCATGGGGTGCAAGGGGTCGAGTGTTCGAATCACTCCGTCCCGACCATATACCTCAATGACTTAGCCACCTTCGGGTGGCTTTGTTATTTCTGGGCCTAGTGACTTTTCGAGTGACTTCGCCCAATTTCTTAACCGATCCTCCTCTTCAAAATCGTCAGCACCGGACCGCGCGAGTCGGTGGCCGATACCTTGTTCGCCGCTTCGATCAACTGCCCGAGCTCGGCGCCCGAGTAGTGGCTGGTCACACTTCCGTTCTTGTGCCCCAGCAGCGCCTTCCGATCTTCCTCCGTTACACCTGCTGCTTTCAGGCGCCTGCCGAAGGTATGCTTCAGGTCGTGGATGCGTATCGAAGCGAACCCAGGATGCGCCGGCCTCAAATGCTGCTCCTGCCAGAGCTTGGCCGCGCGCACTCGCGCCTTCTTCCATGCCGAGTCGTTCATCCGATGCATCGCAGTGCCGTTGTAGGGGAACACCCATTCCCTGCTGATCCCGCGCTGCTTCTCGATGATTGACCGCGCCACGCTGTTCAGCACAACCAGGCGCTCGTCCCTGTTCTTCACCCCAGAGTTCTCATGCCGGCCGCCGAACTCGGCTGGGATCAGGAACACGCTGGTGTCGAGCTCGGGGACGAATATCTCCCAGTCCCACCTCAACTTGCAGACCTCTTGCTCGCGACAGCCGGTGTTCACCTTGAACAGGGCCATGCGCTGCAGGTGGTCGGGCAACTCCGCGAAGAGAACCGACTGCTCCTCCCATGACATGGGGTATGGCTTCCGGCTCGCCTTCTTCTCCTCGAGCTTGGTCAGCAGCGGAACGCTGTCAAGCCATGGTCGGCGCTCCTCATCCCGCCACTTCCTACACGCCAGCGACAGGACCCTGATCACGCGCTCGATCGCGATGTTGATGGTCCTGTTGCTGACGGCGTCCTTCACTTTCCCATCCGGCAACACAGCCCCGGCCTTGCGATCACGGATGTACGGCGCCAAAGCGGCATCGTCGATGTGCGTCAGTGGCAGGCTTCCCAGGTAGGGCATGACCTGGTCCAGGTACAGCGCAGTCAGCCTGATCGACGGCTGGTCCTTGTGCTCGATCAGGTACCGCGCCGCGGCCTGGTCGAAGGTCTTGATCTCGCGAACGCCGTACACCTTGCGCTGGCGCATTTTCTCCAGCAGGTGGATCAGGTACTGTTCCGCTTCTTCCCGGTCACAAGTGCCAGTGCTCTCTTGAATTCGCTCCCCTCTGTAGATTTTGTCGATTTTCCAGATGCCGCTTGGCATTTTCTGGAGGCCTGTGATTGCCTTTTTGGCCATGGGTTCTCCTTGTCGGTCTTCCCCTGGCGCTCGCTGCGGGGCCGATTGTTGTCCTGATTGCTCGCCTTTTCAACGGCCATGGCCTCGATGTAGGCGTCGACCCAAGCGTCCAGCTCGAGGCGGTCGAAGCCGATGCCCTGTTTCCCGATTGGGAACTCGCGGACGTATGGCCTCACGGTGTTCTTGAATTCGTCCTTGCACATGCCGAGATATCCGGGCGCTTCGCCGGCCCGGATGATTCTCGGCAGCAGGCCTGGCTGCACTGCAGCGGTGGCGTTTGGCATGTGGGCCTCCTCAGGCCAAGAAGTGGTGCCCTACCTGAAAGCGCCGGGCACCTTCTTCGGTCCTGGCCATCAGCTGGGTCTTGCTGGTTTTGCCGTAGGCGTTGTACTCGACATCGACCCACCAGGCGCCGAACTTGCGGTACGGCTCGCCGAGGATCTTCGTGACGTAGCAGTCGATCAGGTTCACGGATGGTCTCCTGGCTCAGTCCCAGCTGAGCTTCGAGGGTGTTGGCGGGATTGTTTCGAGGCTGGCCAGGTTGAGCAGGGTGAAGTACCCGCCGTCCTGCGGCCGCCAGCCCATGGTGTCGATGTGGATGACGTTGCCGAGCGCCGCCGGCTTGTGCAGCGGGGTGTGGCCGACCACCATCGCCCGCAGGCCGTGCACACCTTCGGTTTCGCCAAGCTCGATTCGGCTGCGCGACCACATACAGGTGTTCTGTGTCAGCCTCAGCTGCTTGGCTGTCTCGGGCGCTTCAAGCGCTGCCCGCAGCTGGTCCCAGGACGGGAAAGAGCAGTCGGCGTGAACAATGCCGACCAGACCACCGGGCGTCTCCACCTCGATGGCGATTGGCAAATCGCGGAACTGGGCGGCGAACTCGCGTTGCTCATCCCAGGCCAAGCCGGCGAACCATGCGCCGCCGTTGTACACCCAGTTGTCCACGTCGCAGGTATCGAACCGGCAGACGTAGTCGTCGTGGTTGCCGCGCACCGGGTGGAACCATGGCTTGGCCAGCCAGTTGAGCACGTCGCGGCACTCGGGCCCGCGGTCGACCAGGTCGCCAACGCTGAACAGGCGGTCAACCGCCGGATCGAAGCCGGCAGCGCCCAGGGCGGCCTGAAGCAGGGTGAAGTGCCCATGGATGTCGCCGACCGCGAAATCGCGGCCAGCCGTATTTGCGGCGAAGCGCTTGATGCGCACCACCTCGATGGTTTCGAGCATGTCAGCTCCTACTGGGGATTGGGGTCAGGCCGTAGCCTTGGCGATGGTCTGCTCGAAGCGCGCGGCCAGGTTTGCGTTCACCTCGGCCTTTGCCAAACTGTCGGCGGTGCCTTTGGCGCGGTGCAGGATTTCATAGGCTCGAAGCTGGGCGGCAGCGTCGATCAGGTCGGCCAGCAGCTCAGTGCGCTGCGCCATGAGGCCGCTGATCACTGGAAGTCGCTGAGCAAGCCCGCCCATCTGAGCTACGGCCCTCAGGGAAACCGTATCCAGGCCTGCGCACGCATTGACGCAAGCCACAATGCGCGCCGCATTACCCTGGGACTGCGTCCCGAATTCCCATTTTCCTGTCGTATCGCATGGATCAATGTTGGAGACAGAGGCAATACCGATCTGCATGTCGCCGGCCGGACTGATTTCGCGCTGGTCGTTCGGGTCAACGGCCCAAGGCTCAGGAGTGTGTTTCGTCATGGCAATAGCTCTCCATGCCCGCGCATGTCGGCGGGCTTGAGTAGTTTGGGGAGGGGTTACTCGCGGTACTGCTTGCGGATGCGGCGGGCGATGTCACGCAGTCGGTAGTCCAGCTCGAACATCTCGTTGTTGTCACGGCGCGAGACGACCCCGGACCTGGTGACGTTGCGGCCGCCCAGGATCCAGGCGGCCAGCAGGATCAGTGCCGACTCGAGCTGGCGCCGTAGCCAGCCTGTATGCGGGATCATCGCGGTGCCCGATAGATCAGGTAGGCCATGTAGGCGAGGGCGATCATTTGCGTTCCTCCTTCGGCGGATGAACCGGGCACGGCCAGCGCAGTGAGCCGTCGCCGGAGGGGCAGGTGCACACCGCACCCTCAGGCACGTCAAAGAACCCCAAGCGCCCCTTCATCGGTATGAACGGCAGCGGCCGCGGATCGCGCAGGACGAACCCTTTCTCTCCCATGTACCAGGGCGATTCGCTGTGATCGAGGCTATCGACAAGCTCTACTGAGCCGATGATCCCGCCTCGCAACAGGTTGTCAGGCGGCACCGGGAATGGCGGCTTGATCCCTCTTTGCGCCATGAAGTCAAACGCCGAGAGAAACTCACGCCGGGTCATGCCGGCGGCGGCGTGCACCAAGAAACGGCCTCGGAATTTCGTGTGCCAGGTTCGATTCTCAATGTCCTTACCACCGCTCATGATCAGCCAGGCCCATGGCTGGCGAATCGAAAGTGCCTTCACAGCGAGTACCTCTCGTCGATCCATTGCGCCTGGGCGCCGGCCGGTGTCGGCCCGTTGCCCTGCTGCTCGTGCGGGGAGAGCTGGCGCTCGTTTTCGGCCTGCAGCTGGCTGTCCGGGATGCAGAAGATCGCTTGCCGGCTGCCATAGCTGCCGTACAGCACCCAGCAGGTCGCGCCGCGCTTCTGGTCGTGCACGACCTTGATGTCATCGGTGAGTTGCTCTGCGCTGGCGCCGGTGGCCAGCAGCAGGAGGCAGAGGGCGAGGCGGGTCATGGCTGGATCCTCTTGAACTCGACGACCCAGACCCATGGATTGGCATCCCAGCTGTACTGGCCGTTGATCTTTTCCCAGAGGTTCGCGAACGCCCACCTGGCTCGATCAAGGCATTGATCCGGGTGCGTTGCGTCGCCAGCATGCCAGCCCGGCGCTTGCCGGGGTTTCATCGGGTGGAATGTCTTGCCGCCGTCCAGGCTGACCTTGCCGGGCCGCTCTTGCATCCCGAAGTCGGTGTACACCATACCTTCGGCTTTGGCCTGGTCATCGCTGAGGTCCTGCAGGCGCTCGACGCGCACGGCGGTGATCTCCAGCAGGATTCGGCTATCGATGCGCCTCATGTGCAGCGAAGGGGTCCAGCGCTTCACCGCACAGTGCGCGCCATCGTCCAGATCTGCGCGGTAGGTCAGCCGACAGCCGATGTCGGCGAACGTCTCGCGCACCCACAGGCGTTCGCCAGGCCGGCCGTATGGGCAGCACCCTGTATCCGAAAGCTCTTGCGCGCAAGTCGAGGCGTCGATCCCGCTGACGCCAAATCCCCAGCGAGGATGGCGCTGCGCGGTGGCAAACCAGCTGCCATCGTCTTGAAGTCTGGGCTGTTGCCATTCCTTCACTGCCCGTCGAGTGACCGTCTTTCGGCCCTCCAGAATGGCGCGGACCATAGGCCCGTTGAACAGGATCGGGCGTTCCTTTGCTTGAGACATAGCTTCGCCTTTGCCGCCATATCGCGGCAGTGAATAGAGGGGAGAGGGGTTACAGCTGGGTTGATGCGAGGAGTTCTTTCTGGCGCTGCTGGCTGCACTTGTCGTGCTTGCCCTTGTTCCGTGGCTTGCCGCAGATGTCGCAGCGGGATGCTAGGTGCAGCGGCCGGCCTTCGAGTCTGGCGCCTACGTGCGCCGGGATCACGGCTTGCGCTCCAGGGCGGCGCAGACCGTGCATGGCCCGAGACCGGTATCATCACAGTTCTCGCAATCCGCCCGCTCATCGCGCTCAGCCGGCGCGCTCGGCTCTGCGCTGGCGGATAGGGCGGCGTCAATTCGCTTCTCTAACGCCCGGTACGACCCGTTCCAGTCTCTAGCGTTCTTGATTTCGCGCAGCAGCTCATTCTGCTCGTCTATACGGGAGCGCAGGGCACGGTTTTCGATGCGCACAAAACCATCCTGTATTAGTGCGTCATCGTTCAGCGTCAAACTCAGCCGAAGTTTCTCGATCTCAAGCTGTAGCCGCTCAACCTCGCCAGGATCGGCGTGGGTGTAGACGTCGAGCTCGCGACCTGGCTTGAATGCTTGCTCCGTGAATTTTATGACCTCGACTTTCGGGCCGATCGCGGACTGATAGCAGCGCAGACGCGCCACCGGCTCTTGCTGATCTGCTGGCGCTGGGTGGGTGTAGAGCGGGCGAATAGGCCATGTTCCATCAGCAAGCGTGTTCTGGTAGTGCCGCTCATTCGTGAATCCGTACCACTTGCCATCGCGGCCCTGGAACTGATACGCCGCCGGCTCGCCTTGGTGCTGCTCGGCTCTCGCATTCCACAGCTCGACCGCCTTGTCGCGGCCTGGCTGCTCCTCACCTTCATCCTGCGCCACGCCCACCGGGCCACGGGCCAGACAGGCCTCATGCGGCCCGGTCAGGCCTTGGCAGATCACCACTGAAGCGTCGCTGTCTAGGCGCTCGATGAGGAAGTCCTGCTGACCGCAGAAGGGGCAGGGCAGCAGTTCGCTGACCATCTCTGTGTTGCTGGATCGGTTTTCTGTGGGCATGGGTAACCTCAAGCGATGCATTCAAGTTGTTGTTGGATGCGCCGGCCAATCCAGCGGACGACGAACACGGCCTTGCTGTTGCCGATCGCCTTGTAGCGCGGGCCGTCCGGGCATTCTTCGTCAGGCTTGCCGCGATAGGGGATGCGGGTATGGTCGCCGGGGAAGCCCTGGAGCCATTCGCACTCCCGTGGCGTCAGGCGCCGAACGGCCGATCCGTAGTTGACTGCTGGCACAGCGGTGCTTCCGTTGTTCTGTGCCTGAAGAGTTGGGGCAAACCCCTCTGTCGCGAAGAATCCGCCTGCGGCTTCAGACTGGCCTGGCTTGAAAGAAACTATCGGCTGGCCACGGCCTGAGCCGTCTTCGCTGCCGTCGAAGCCCTCGGCCTTCAGCGTGTGCGTGATCTTGCCAGTGATGCATACCGCGACCTGGTCGCCGGCGTTGGGGTGGCTGGCGCCGTGGCCCATTGCCCGTAGCGTCGGGGCTAGGTCGCCGGCATCGGCTCCGTGGTCCTTGCAACTGAAGGCGAGCAGGGCATTCTCCTGGCCGCTGTTTCGCCCCAGGGCGAATGCCTGATCATCAGCTACGCATGGGTCTTGCGTGCCGTGCACCACCAGCATCCCACTCTCGGCGTCCTGCTGTGTTGCGCTACCGGCAGCTTTGCCGTTCGCTTGGAGCGTGCCGGATACGACGAATGCCTCGGACTCAAAATCCATCCTTCCGCTGGCGCTGGCGCATGCGTTGCGAGCGGGTGCCACATCAATTGGCCCGGCGGTGTTGTTTCCACCGAAGACAGTTAGGCGGCCGTCGCGGGCATCGTTTTCGTCGACGCCTCCAGTGCTTGCTGTAATTGTTCCGGCAGGGCCTTGCCCCTCGCCTCGGCGCGGCGGAGTATCCCGGCGCACGCCTTCGCGCTCAAAAAGTACTTCGAGGGGATCGAACCCTGCTCGAGCACTTGCGACAACGAACACACGGCGGCGTCGTTGGGCCAGGCCGAAATATTGGGCATCCAGAACCCGCCATGCGACTGTTCGCGTGGGTCCATACACACAACCAGCGTCCTTCCATTTGCCCCCTGGCGGCTGGAGTTCTTCGGATTCGCCCACCAGGGCGCCGAGGAAGCAGCCAAACGCGTTGCCTTTGTCGGAGAGGACGCCGGGGACGTTTTCCCAGAGACAGACGGCCTCGGGCTCGCCGCGCATGGTTCGAACATGGTCAATTGCATCGAGCAGCTCCACGTATTTGATGGTGAGGGCGCCGCGGGGATCGGCCAGGCCTTCGCGCATGCCGGCTACGCTGAAGGCCTGGCAGGGTGTTCCGCCGACCAGCACCTCGGGTGCCGGGATCTTGCCGGACAGCACCATGGCTGCCAGGCGGGTCATGTCGCCGTGGTTCGGCGTGTCAGGGTAATGGTGAGTCAGTACCGCGCAGGGGAAAGGTTCGATCTCGGCGTACCACGCTGCCTTCCAGGCAAGAACGTGCCAAGCCACGGTCGCAGCTTCAATGCCGCTGCAGACGCTTCCGTAGGTGATGGGCATTGGTGATCTCCGCCGGGCCGGCGTTATCGTTGAATAGGGGAAGGCGCTGGCGGGCGGCGCCGGAGGGTCAGGCGTTGCCGAGCAGCAGCAGACCGGAGTCGTCTGGGTCGTCGCCCAGCAAAAGTTCAGGCGCGCGAAGCTCGCGGCCAATGCGGAACTGGTCGAGTCGCCGCGCCACAAAATCCGACACAACGATTTCGTGGCGCGGAGCACTGAGGAAGTGGCGGGCCGCTTCAGGCCCTAATTCATGGATGCGGTGGATCATCAGGGTCATGGCCTCGCCGTTTTCCTCGACCTCGGCCCATTGCATGATCTCGGCCAGGGCCTGGCGGGTTCCTTCTCCTGCCTTCATGCGCAGGTCTTCGAACTTGGCCTTGGCATCCTTGTCCCTGCGCTTCGCGTCACGCTGCTGCTGCGTCAGAGCCATCATCGCCTCCATTGCGCACAAATCGGGTACCCGGTCCGTACTCCAGCAGGTCGCACACCCGGTTGATGATCTTGAGCGCGGCGTCGAACACCTTGGCGTCGTCGGGCTCGCGGGCCAGGCGCTTCATGTTCGGCTGGTGTTCCAGGCAGACCTTGTCGACCAGGCGCCGGGCCAGCCTGCGCAGGTGATCGGCGCTGTCGTGCTCCCGAAGGCTCAGTGCAAAGGCCAGGGCCACCTCGTCAGGTCGGTACTGGCCGCCGCTGCGGGTGTTGTACAGCTTTCGCACCGGCTTTCGCATCGATGCGTCGAATGGGGTTGCCATGCTCGACCTCCTGCAGGCCGCTTGGTGGGATGTTGAACTGCTCACGCCGCCTTGTTCTTTGCAGCGCGCTTCGGATTTTTCTGCTCAATCTCAAGGTCCATGTCGTTCCAGCCGGCTAGGAACCAGGCGCCGTGGAACGTGTGAGATGCGAATGGATTGGCCAGCTTGCCGCCACCGTTGCGGCGACATTCCCGGCCAAGGTAGTAGACGCTGGGATGCTCGCCGCGATCGCTCATGGCTATGCACCCACGAGGTGGTGGAGCGGGGCGAACGGGATGTCGTCGTCGAAGTTGTCCGGGCCATGAGCGCCTTGCTGGCTCTGCGGCACCTGGTTGTATGACTGATTGGCAGGTTGCCCACCGTCGCGCAGCTTGCGAACTGGGTTCTTGGCGATGTATGCGATGTAGCTGCCCAGCGCCGCGGCCTGGTTTTGGCCACCAAGGATCTCGGCCGCCATACGTTCGGTTCCATGTTCAAACGGCGCTGCCAGCACCATGCGCTCGCCAATGTCACCATTGCCTTTGCGATATTCCTCCTGCTGCAGGACCAGGCCGATCTTCTTGCCGGCAAGTTCAACGCAGCACTCCTTCTGCTTGGATACGACCTTCTGCTCGTCGTAGTCGTACAGGTCGAGAGACTGGTTCTGCCAGGACAACTTCTTGACCTTTGCGCATGTCATCAGCGCATTCAGGGTCTTGTAGCCGGCGATTACCTCGCCCCGGCCATTGTGCGTGTACAGCGGCAGAGGCCCGCATTCTTGCCCACTGTCGGAGATGAACATGATATTCACGATCTCGGTGCCGTTCTGGTTCTGCTCGTAGAAGGCCGCTGCGATGGTGCCTAGGTATTTACCGGTTTCGGTAATGCGTTTGCCGCCAGTGTTCGCTTCTTTCGCTGCTTGGGTATCGAGTGCGTAGGAACGTGCCATGGTGCTGCCTCCTTAGGCTGCCTGCTGGGTGATTGCGTAGTAGTTGCAGATGGCCGCGTCGACGGCAGCCAGGTCGTTGTCGATCAGGTCGTCCTCGAACATGCCCATAGGGGCCTTCGTGGTGTCCGATCCGTTGTTGCGGGTGGAGAAGAAGTTTTGCCCGTCCTGCACGACCGAGCGGAGAACGATGGTCACCATGCCTTCCAGGGTGATCTTTTCGTCCAGCATCTTGCCGATGGTCTTCATCTTGATCTGGCCGATCTCCGTCTCTTCGGTGTGACTCAGGATGTAGACCCGAACATCATCTGGGAGCTTGAGCATTGCGTCGAAGACGTCCCAGGTATGCCGGCCGATTTCGGTGAACTTGTCGAATCCGCGCTCTCCACTGCGGCGCATGAATTCGTTGGCCAGCATGTACTGGAAGTCGTCAATCACGATCACTTTGCGCTGGGTTTTCTGGCAGGCCCGAATGATCAATCCGTGATCGTCAGTAACCAAAGCCTTCCATTTCGAAGCCCCTGGGAATGGAAGCGGCTTCTTGATGATTTGGATTAGAGCCACTTGTTCAGGATCAAGATTGCGAAGAGAGGTGCTTTTGCCGCTGCCTGACTTGCCTAGGATTATCGATACGGTTGCCATGTCTGCCTCGTAATTACGGGTGGTTGTCCCACTGCCGCTCAATGCGAGCGGCCTCTTCTTCGTACTCTTTGCGCTCTTCACCCTGGTACCGCTCAGGCGAGAACGATCCGGCCGTCATCCAGTCGAGCTGGGCGGCCAAGCGGGGTGTTGTGTTCATGGTTGCCTCAGGAGGTGATGCGGTCGGCGTAGGCGCTGGCAAGCATCCAGGCGGTGCAGAGCGAAAGGGTAATCAGGCCGCCGCGCCA
Organism: Pseudomonas sp. DrBHI1; assembly: GCF_002205115.1. Taxonomy (NCBI): domain Bacteria; kingdom Pseudomonadati; phylum Pseudomonadota; class Gammaproteobacteria; order Pseudomonadales; family Pseudomonadaceae; genus Pseudomonas; species Pseudomonas sp. DrBHI1. Next base: position 30,020 of record NZ_NIBE01000049.1, on the reverse strand, counting down.
GAAGGCGAATCGACGTGCGCGCTGGTAGGCGGTCATGGCTGCGGCCTCACTGCGATCTGTCCTGCCTTGAGAGCTGCGACTATCTCAGGGCGCAGCTTCTGCACTGGCCACTCGCGCGGCAGGCCCACACTGATAATCGCCAGGCTCCGCTCGATCTGTTCAAGCTGTTCGTCAATCAGGGACTTCACTGGTGCGGTGCTCATGCCACCCTCCCAAGAGCTTCCAGCAGCTGCTGACTGTTGCGCTCAATGATCCTGTTCAGGCGCTCCTTGTAGTTGCGCTGCTGATCCATGCCGATGGCGTCAGTGAGCCCGGCCAAGTCGATCGCCATTTCGAGCTCACCGCGCAGGGTGTCGCTGAACGACGCACAGATCGCGGTGAACCGCGACTCGATGATGTCGACAACGTCCTGCCTGGTCTTCTTGTTCACTGCGGCCTCCTGGGACCCATGTAGCCCCATCGATTTCCGATCTGATCCACCGCCGCGGCGATCTTGCTGCGCATCTGGTTGCGGTGGTGTTCCTCCTGCTCGCGGATCATCTGTAGCCAGACCTGGTTGTTGGCCTTGGCTTGCCTTGAGTCGATATCCACCCAGGAGGAGTCGCCTGTGAACCGGCGATCCATTTCGCGGGCCTGGGCGCTGTCCGCGTAAAGCTCATGCTCCCTGGCCATGGTCGCCTCCAGGTGGTGGGTTACTCGGTGGGATTGGCTGGCAGCGGGTGCCAGTGGGTGGTGATTGGCCGCTGAACTTCGCCAGGACCGTCTGCGCAGGTTTCGATGTGCTGGCAGGATTCCTCGGCCTCGTACCAGGCGCCGCCCTCGGTATCGCTCGAATCTGCCTGCCAGCTATCCAGCTCGGCAGCGAAGCAGTTCCAGTTCGGCCACTTGCGCCACACCACGACCACCTGGCCATCAGCTGGCTTGGCGTCTTCGCACTTGATCCAACCGTTGCCCCACGACAGGAGCGCCGTTATCGCAACGGCATGGCCGGACACAGCCTTGTGCTCGGTCAGGGCGGTAACGCTCACGATCGTGAGGGAAGAACCGCCTTTGGCAGTCCATGATCCGTCAGGGTTCTGCTTCACATCGATAGGGGCGCTCATGCTGCCTCCGGCCAATGGCGGTTGATACTCTCTTTGGCGTAGGGCGAAAGTCGCTCGAAGCTGTTCACGCCGCCACATCCGGGCATGGTTCCTTCCAGCTCGACGCAGGCCTTGATGTCACAACGCCGGGAGCACACCCAGCCGCCGTAGTGGCAGCGGTGAACTTCTCCTTTCGGGTCTGGGTGATAGGCAAGGCCTGCTTTCCACGACGGCGAGCCGCGCAGCTTGAGGCCGCACCCACGGCTTACAGCCTGGGTTTCGGTGCAGTGGTGCATTTGGTGATCCTCGGCAACCGCATTGGCCAGGAGCCAGGCGCGGGTGACCAAACCCACCGTGAAAGGTGGCCTGGCGCCTGCCAATGCGGTCGATGTGAAGGGAAGGGGATGCTGAACGTGAAAGCCCGAGGATTGCCCGGGCTTTCATCAAGGGTTTTGCTCTCTGAGGCAGTGCCGAGCTGGAAGGCCTCGGCGCGCTGTCCTGTTACATGGCGAAATCCTCCGGTGATCGCACGCTGGTATCGCAGCGGCACTCAAGAAGGGGATGCGGGGTGCATCGGTCAGAACCATCGGCAGTCCCGCCTGCTGCTCAGGCGGGAACAAACCCTAAGGCCGCTTGTTCAGGGCGGATTCGGGCACCGGCACGCTAGGCCGGGGCGCTACCAACAAGGCAGTTGCTGGGATGGTTCTGACCGATGCAGCCTGCGATGGGGAGCAGGGCATCGGGCCAGTCTTTCCTGGCAGTCAAGGGATAGGTGCAGCCCAGCCACTTGACCTACGATCAAGTCGCGTCGGGATTTCACCGCTCGGCGGCGAGGCTGCGGGTGGTGCTGATGGCCGGAGCCAATCCCGGCATCGATAGGTGTTCGTTCCTCCCTATCTCGCTGGATAGAAGCTGTGCTGCTTGGCGGCAGGATTCATCAACACCGCAGAGCGCCCTGTCTGTCTCCCCCTGAAGCTGATGGGGCAGGACGCTCTGCGCTGGTGATGAAGCCCCGCATGGGCGGGCACTTGGCGTTGGTTGATCAGTCTTCGACGCTTTCGATTTCTACCCACTCGCCATTGAATCGACGCAGTGGGTTGAACGGGTCCGTCGTTTCAACGATGTCCAGGAAACCTGCATCAGCGGCCTGTAGGCAGTCATCGTTCACGTTCTCGGCAGTCTTCATCTCGCCGTCTTCGAAAATCAGCAGGTACATCGTCTTGCCCTCCAGGGCGGTTGATTTCCCGTCTGGCCCTGTTTCCAAGGCCAGCCAGTGAAATCGGTGACGCATGCGGGGCTACGCCTTAACCCGCTTCCCGATATTGCCTACGGTTTTGGTGGGTAGCGCTCCTCGGAGGCCCACCGTTGCCCAGCTATCACCTCAAGCTGGCTTGGTACTGCGCTGCGACCCGCTACTGGCGTCGGTCGCTGGCTCAAATCTCGTTGTTCCTCCAGCCGCGGGCCTCTCGGCATTTCTTCCCGCTGGATAACTGGTCTCGGCGCTTTACGCTGCACGCCCGGGGCAGTTGCCACCCCTCTGGACCGTTGAGGCCTGTCCATCGCTGCCTTTGATCTGGGCCGGTGTCGATCCGGCAAGGTTTGTCGCTAAAGAGCGGCGGCCTGTGAGGGCCTGGGCAGTCCCTGGTTGGTGACTGCTTGAGGTGAAATTTAGCCTCAAGCTAAAATATCGTCAATAGCTCAAAGCTAAATTATTTTCGCCGGGCGACAAACAGCCGGCTGAACCGTTTTGCCATCGGCTGCGCCTTTACGCTTCGTTTAGCACTGAGCTATGATTCTGATGCACCTGTACGGATATACAGTAACGGAGGTAGGAAATGGCAGCAGTACTCGAAGACACCTCAATGGCCGCGCGCCCCGAACTGACCGGGATGGAGCGCCTGGGTTTGCGGGTATCGGCGATGATCAACTCGCCGCTGGCGCAGTTGGGGAGGAGGGTGCTGATCCACCGGCTGTACACGGACAGCGATCAGGATTGGGAGGCAATCATGGAGCTGCTGGCCGAGACCGACGGTTTGGATATGACCTTCTGTGATGACGGATCGGTGATCCTGCAATGGGACGCACCGACGAATGATGATCGGGTGATCGAGAGGGAAGTCGACCTAGATCTGGTGCGGCACGAAGAGGAAGAGGCGCCTTTCTGACGGTCATGAAAAAGCCCGCTGAGGCGGGCTATCCTTTGACCAATTCTGGCGGGTCTCTTCGCTCGACACCTAGAATTACAGCGCTCTTGATAACGTCATCTAAGATTTTTGCATTGATATTCAGGTAGACCGTAGTCCGCTCCCACTCGGCGTACTGAAGAACTTCCTTCTTCTCTGCGTCCAGGCTCTCGTCTTCTAGCACTGCCTCGAACTCAGTATTTGTCCGATTTCGGCGAATCTTGACCTTGAATTCGTCGGGATCAGATGAGTCAACTCGTACCACGCGATAGAACCCATCAAGTCTCTTTTCGGCAGCTTTGCGTCTGGCGTTTACGATCAGCTCGTTGGCTACCTCTCCGGTGGTTGTTACGCCGGAAACTGTAGCCTCGTCAGCCGTGGCGAAGCCTTTCAGCATTTCTGTTTTGGCATCGTAGGCCTGCCTAGAGACAGCCTCAAGGGATGGTTGCTTGACCACTAAGCGGGTCAGGAGCTCCGCGCGCTTCGTTTCCTCCTTTGAGTTCAGTTGCATTGTGTTCAGCATCTCTCGCTGCTCCTCGCTTTTCACCTCTGCAAGGCGGATTTCCTTGCGATTCTCAAGGTATGAGGCGTAGGAAGTTTTTCCTACCCAAAGGACTCCAAGTCCGATGATCGTAATGGCGAGGATTTCTGGTGGCATGGTCTCCACTGCCTTCTCTGCAAATTTTTCCAATACGCCCTGAAAATCCACCTCAAAGATGGAGGATCCTTCCTCTACCTTCACTTGAATTTCGAGCTCTTCGCGCTCTTCCTTGGAGAGCTTGCGCGTGTCATCTGTATCGTACTGCGCAATCGCATACGATTTATAGACGAGATTTTGGAGCTCAAGGAACGACTTCATGACCGGAGGCGTGATTGTGGCGTCGAACTTCTCGCCCACCAGTCGGATCGTTAATTTTGGCCACCCCGACAGCTTGATGTCACCCTTGAAACCTCCCCCGTCCAGGTACTGCTGAATTGCAGCGAAGGCGTCAGCCTCGTTTTTGATAGTTATGTCTTCAGCCACGGCACTTCCCTATGTGTTGAGCAGCAAAATGGCGGCTTGCGCCGCCATGAGTGCGCCGCGCCTCTGCGGGCCTTGGCGCCTAGATAGCTTGTAGAGTCAAACTTTACGGGCGTTCCATACCAGAAGGACTTTAGCGTGAATCGTAACGTCCTCGATCCGGGCGGACTGCTTATCGTAATTGCGGTTGTCCGAAATCAGCCAAACGTGGTCCTCGTCTTGACGCTGCAGGCGCTTGATCAGCAGGTCTCCATGCCAGGACAGCACATACACTCCTTCGCCCTGGTAGTCGTTCACGCCGCGATCCACGATCACAGGGTCCTTATCGTTGATCGTCCCCTCCATGCTCTGCCCCCATCCAGTGATCATCGACAGTGCCTGAGCTGAGGTGTAGGTCACACCTTTCTCGCGCAGCACCTCTTCCCGAATGACCACATTCCTAATGACTTCGCTGTACTCGGCCGGCACCTGGCCGTGGCCCATGGCTGCCCGGATGTCGTACTGGGGGATAGAAATATCGCCGTCAGCTGGGATGGTGATTTGGTTGGCGGGAGAGAGCGCAGGCTGACCTTCCTCGGCCGCTGCCAGCAATCGCTGTCGCGTCTCCTCTGGAATCCCCTTGCCGCTTTTCGCCAGCATCTGCTTGACCAGGTCTGCGGCCGATTTCCCGCCGGCATCTGAATCCGGGGCTGTCGCACGCGGCTCATCATCCGAAGGGATCGAGTCGAACCATCCGCGGGGCAGGCCTTCAATGCCCTCGATCCGCCGGGCCACATCGTCGCCCAGGTTCTTCGCGGTCTTGTCCGAAAGGATTTGGCTCAGGTGCGCAGGCGCCATCCCCCAGCGCTCGGCGCAGGCTCCCTTTCTTTGTCGGCCAATCAGCTTGACCAGGTTGTGCTTGCGAATCTCGTAGATATCCATGACGCGAAGAATGCCAGTGTTTAGCTGACTGCTAAATGTGCGCAAAGCTAAATTATCCTTGCCCTGAAATTAGCCATGAGCTAAATTTCGTTCTATGTGTAAGGAGAACCCTCATGAATGATCACCTCCGTGATTGGTTGGGCAGGGCCACGAATGAACGCCGGCAGCAGGTCGCAGCCGACGCGAAGACCACTGTTGGCCACCTGTGGCAGCTCGCAGGTGGTCACCGGAAGGCCTCTACCGAACTCGCCGAACGACTGCAGGACGCCTCGGACGGCGAGATCACGATCGCCGGTCTGCGCCCGGACCTCATCCCATTCGCCCGAAAAGCGCTGAAAGGCGCCGCGTAACCACCTTCAACAGCAAGGAGCAATCCCCGCATGTATGCCAACCCCAAGCACCTGCATGACCGCGAGATCAAGGTCCGGGTCGACGAGGACACCTTCAACCTGATCCAGGCGCTGGCGACTTTTCACCGCACGCAGCGCGCTGTGCTGTGCCGTGAGCTGCTGGAGGCGCAGCTGGCTGCCCTGTCTTCGGAGACTACCGCTGAACAAGAAGTGGCCTGAAGGCCCGGAGGAGGGCCCATGCCTACTGAACAGGTCGGCCTGGACCAGGGATTGATGGAGCAGCTCGAGCGAGAGGCGGAACGACGGGGTATGACCCCTGGTGCGCTGGCGGCCGAGCTGATCCGTCGAGAACTGGCCATCCGAACAAAACCCCGAAATCCACGGGGTTCAGTGACGCCGTTCCATCGACGGCCCTGACCAGGGCCTGATAAGCCCGAATTGCGGGCACAAAAAAGCCGGGATTGCGGCCCGGCTTCTTCAACTGCATATGACTGGAGTCGATTATGCACACCCACCAACACGATGTACAGGCCCTGCCCAGGCCCGCGCCACAAAATGCTAGCGGTGATTTCGTGGCGCGCACGATGTCTTCGAGAGAGCTTGCGAGTCTGACCGGCAAGAGGCACGACAACGTTAGGCGCGACATCCTCGCGATGCTCAGTGACCTTGGGGCTGATGTCCTCAAATTTGAGGACATTTACTTGGATGGTCGCAATCGCCGGCAAACCCAGTACCTCCTAGATCGCGAGCATACCGACTGTTTGCTCGCAGGCTACAGCGCACCGCTGCGCATGAAGGTGATCCGCCGCTGGCGCGAACTGGAAGAGCGTGATGTGTCTAGGGCTGCTGCGGGAGCCACCGGCACAAAAGTCATCGGCGAGATCGCCATCATGGAGTGCTTCACTCGGCTTCTGAAGCCAGCCCCATCCAGCCAGTTGGCGATGCTTACCAAGATCGCCGAGAACAACGGGCTCGACCCGCAGTTCCTGCCGAGCTACGCCATCGACTCACCACCGGATGCCACTGGTGGAAGCTCAATGCCAACCATGGCTGTGACAGCTCTGCTCAAGCGACACGGTGTGAACACGTCGGCCCCTGCTTTCAATCGTGCCCTGGCCGGGCTTGGCTTCCTCCAGGCTCGAACCCGGCAGAACAGCAAGCGCGAACCTGTGTGCTTCTGGTCCGTGACTGATAAGGGCCTGCGCTACGGCAAGAACATCACCAGCCCTCAGTGCCCGCGAGAAACGCAGCCGCACTGGTACATCGATCGTTTCGAAGAACTCGTCGACCTAGTCGGCGTGGGAGCCAAGTAATGGCCGGAGACTGGATCAAAATGCGCGTAGATCTTCAGACACATCCGAAAGTTTTCCGCATGGTGTCCGCATTGCGTGCGGACAGGTTGCGGGTTATCGGCGGACTGCATGTCGCCTGGAGCATCTTTGACACCCATTCTGCTGACGGTGTGCTTCATGGCTACACCACTGAGGCGATGGATGCGGTGATCGGCTGGCCGGGCTTCACCCAGGCCATGGTTGATGTCGAATGGGCAGATATTGATGAGGAGGGAAGCCTTGTCATGCCTCGCTTTGACGAGCACAACGGGGCCAGCGCGAAGCGTCGAGCAAACGATAGCGAGCGCAAGCGGGTTTCTCGAAAGGCTGATTCTGTCCGCAATTTGTCCGCAGACGATGCGGACAGAACGCGGACCAGAGAAGAGAAGAGAAGAGAAGATAAAGAACAAGATCAAAAGACTTCGTCATCGGGCGATGACGGCGACCTGTTTGTTCGGTTCTGGAAGCTCTATCCGCGGAAGGTGGGCAAGGCCAATGCCGAGAAGGCTTGGTCGAAGCTGAAAGTCGACGCCGACCTGTTTGAGCGTATGGCTAGCGCGCTGGCTGCCTGGGCGGCTTCGCCGGACTGGACCAAGGACGGCGGCCAGTTCATTCCGCACCCGGCCACTTGGCTGAACGGCAAGCGCTGGGATGACGAGCTGCCGGCGCCAGGAAATGTCCATCCGTTCCCACCCCGGCGACAGGCCAATGGTCCCAACTTCAACGACACCACATGGGCTGATGACCTGGGGGCGCTATGAGCACGCCGAGCGCTCCCAATAGCGTCACGCAGATCATGGCCACGGCTCGCAACCTGCCCGCCGAAGTGCAGGTCCCGGCCAAGCAGCTCGACCCAGGCACCACCGAAGTGGTCAACGCCCTGTTCAAGGAGCTGCAGGCCATCTTCCCGGCGTGGAAGCAGGCCTGGCCGGATGACGAGGCGCTGAAGGCTGCCAAGCGCAGCTGGATCAAGTCCTTCGTCGCCGCGGGCATCAACACGCTCGAGCAGATCCGCTTCGGCATCCAGAAGTGCCGGGTGCTGGGTACCGACTTCGCCCCGAGCAGCGGCAAGTTCATCAAGCTGTGCCAGCCGACGCCGGAAGAGATGGGTATTCCGCCGCTTGCACGAGCCCTGGCCGAGGCGCTGGAGAACTTCCACCCTAGCAGGGCAGGTTCCCGCACCTGGTCGCACGCAGCTGTGCGCCACGCGGCCCTGCAGTGCGAGGCGCAGAACCTGGGTTCGATGGAGGTCGAGCGGGCCGAGAAGGTCTTCGCCCGGGCCTACGACATCACCATCCGAATGCTGGTGTCTGGCGAGCCGCTGGGTGACATCGCCACCGGCATCGGCCACGACAGCCAGAAGAGCGCCGCCCAGCTGGCCGATGAGTACGCCGCCCAGAAGCAGGTCCGCCTGCTGGAGATCCAGCAGATCCCAACCAGCGCCGCTCAGTGTCGCGCCAGCCTGCTGGCCAAATTGAACATCAAGCGCGCCGGGCAGCCGGCCGGGGAGGGGATGTGAAGAGTGAAATCTTGAGCGGGAAAACTGATCGGCCTCTCACCCGCGATGACATTTTTCCGCAAGGTTTCCGCGGGCTTGAGGCCGTTGCGCGAGATTTTATAAATCCGAAAAGTGTTGATCAAGAGGGATGGATGACTGAGTTAACCATTCGCTTGCAAGGAGGCCGCGCATGACCATTGACAAGCAAAAGCTCCAGCCCCTGCTGTGGTCGGTAGTCGCCTCTTGGCGGGCCGGCAGTGACGCATTAGAGCGCCACACGGATGCCCTGGACGAGTTTCTCGGCGAGACGACGGTGGAGGAGGTGGCGCTAGGCCTGTTGGACGAGATCAGCCAATTGACCGCCCGCGTGCGCGCCGCGGAGAAGCAGCTGCAGGAGGCGGCCGCATGACGGAGAAGATCAGCGTCAACAGCCAGGCCAAGCTCTCCGAGGCCGTGACCATGCTCACCCGCATGTTCCGCGACAAGAAGTTCGTCGTAGTCACCATGCGCCCGGGCAAGGACCGCACCCTGGACCAGAACGCCCTGTGGTTCGCCATGTACGACCGCATCGCCAAGAGAACCGAGATGGGCGACATGGAGGATGTGCGCCGGTACTGCAAGCTGCACTTCGGGGTGCCGATCATGCGCGCCGGCTGCGATGAGTTCCGCACCGGCTGGGCGGAGTCGTTCATCCACCTGCCGTATGAGGTGAAGCTTCGCCTGATGGGGCCGTGTGCCATGTTCGGGCCAGATGGCTTCCCGGTCACCCGGCTGTTCGACCGAGCCCAGGGCTGCCAGTACACCGACCGCATAGTGGCCGAGTTCGCGCCGCAGGGCGTGGTGTTCAGCGATCTTCTAAGCGAGGAGGCGGCATGACGCTGGCCAAGGAGATCAAGCCGAAGAAGTGCAGGGCACCGGGCTGCGGCAAGCACTTCAAGCCGACCATGACCACGCAGAAGGTGTGCAGCATCGCCTGCGCCAAGGCCATGGCCAAGGACCCAAAACTTCAGAAAATCGCGGCCAAGGCCATCACCAAGCAGAAGCGCCAGGACCTGCAGGAGCGCCGGGAAAAGCTGAAGACCCGCCGCGAGCACATGGCCGAAGCGCAGACCGCGTTCAACGCCTACATCCGCGAGCGCGACGCCGGCCTGCCCTGCATCAGCTGCGACTCGCTGCCGAGCGATCACGACCTCATCACCGGCAGCCGCTGGGACGCCGGCCATTACCGGTCAGTAGGGGCCTGCCCAGAACTCCGGTTCGAGCCACTGAACGTCCACCGCCAGTGCGTGAAGTGCAACCGGAACCTGTCGGGTAACGCAGTCGAGTACCGCATCCGGTTGGTGAGGCGCATCGGCGCCGACCAGGTGAATTGGCTCGAAGGGCCTCATAAGCCCCAGCGCCTGACTATCGAAGACCTGCAGGCCATCAAGGCGCTGTACAGGCAAAAACTCAAAGACCTTAGGAGGGCAGCAGCATGACCTGGACCACCGAACAAATCGTCGGCCTGCTCCTGCTGGCCATGTTCATCAGTTCCACCTGGTGCATCACGCGCGGCCAGCTCATCGCAAATCGCCGGAAGAAGGAGAACGGCCAATGAAGTACCAAAGCGTTTTGGCAGCAGTGGTTCGCGCCCTGGCGGCGGATACCGTAAGCGGTGTAGGTGGTGGCGACTTCGAACCCAAGGTCCAGGCGTCCAAGCTCAAGGGCGAGATCACCGGGAAGGATGCGGCGATGCTGGTGGACTGCTGGGTGCACGCCCGCCTGCACAGCAAGCTGATCCCGCGGCACTGGAGCGCGCTGACGGCCAGGTTCTCTACCCATAAGGCCAAGAAGGTGGAGGCGATCGGCAAGCTGGTGCCGCTGATCGCCACCCAGGCGCCAAACTTGTTCCGGTACAAGGCGGTTACGGCCTGGGCCATTCCGCCCGTGAAGGGCGTGCAAGCGCAGTCGGGCCGAGAGGTGGCAAGCAGATCTGCCCGTGATCGCGCTGACTTTGATGCGCTTACCGATGCCGTGCGGAAGCAACTGGCCGGCGAGTCAGTGGCGGATGGCGAAGACCGGGCACGCCGCGAGCAGTACGTGAAGCGCTCCACCGACATGATCGTGCTGCCGGCCGAGTTCTACGACATCAACACCTGGGACGGCCAGGGCCTGAATCGGACCACCTACTGGCGCTGGAAGAAGGCTATCGAGAATGTGCTGGACGAGATGGTGGCCGAGGCTCTGGTGTCCGCCGGCAAGATTCTGGAAGACGAAGGCGTTTTGATGGCAGATGCCGCTTGACACCCGTGCAACGATGCAACATTATTTGCTCATCCTGTCATTCCTGCGTGTGTTGAGGATTGACGACCAAAGCCTGGCCATCGTGTCGGGCTTTTTGTTGCGCGCTGCACTCGTTATGGGCACATTGCCATCCTCACAACGGAGGTTGGCGATGGTAAGAAGCAAGCGCAAGGCGTTCTCTTTGCTGCAGATGGTAGAGCTGCACGGTGACTTAGGTGGGTTGTCGCTGCCAGACATTCGCTCAGAAGTTGAGCGGACTGATTTTGCCTGGGCTGGCACCGACGCTTACCACCTGCAACTGTTGGTTCAGGGCGGTTTTCTTGCCAAGTCAGAACCAACGGATCAGATGCCGGCAAAGGTTCAGCTAACGTGGTCAGGGCATGACCTCCTCGATTCACTTCGGGAAGAATTTGGCGAGACTTGATCCGCGCGCTCCCTTTATACCCCGCCTAGAGCGGGGTTTTTCTTGCCCGCAGGAAATCGCATGAAGCCATCAACCGCATGGAGCCTACTGGCATTCGCGCTGGTCCTGGCCAGCTACGCCCTGCACCGCGACATCAGCGCCAACGTCTTCCTTGGCTGCTTCTTCATCATTCAGGGCCTCAAAAGGCCCGACCACAAGGGGGCGTTAGGTCAGAAGTCTGCCTTTGTGAAGGTATGATCGCCTGACTGGTCGTTGCTGATTGTCAGTACGCCGTTTGAGACAGAGTAAGTAGTTGTAGCGTCGCCCTCCGAGTAACGGTTACGCCATCTACCCCATGTGTTGGTATCTTCCATGAAAGCAGACCAGACCACTCTGTTCTCGCTCACCTGGCATCGGTATCTGAACGAGTCGCCATCAGGGCGCTTGTAGGAGATCTCGGGGTCACCACCAGAGGACTTTGTCTTCATCGTTTTGGTTGGGCGCCCCATCTCGACGGAAATCGTCGCCTTGCAGATCTCGGCGCTGCTGAACTCGCCTGCTTGCGCCGTGCCTGCAAGCCCCATCGCCGCGAGCAGGCCGACCATTAATTGTTGTTTCATGCCCTTGTCCTTTGTTTGTTGGCGAGGGGATTGTAGTGGTGCGAACGAACCACTGACTATCGCCCACGTTTCTTTGGGCATTCACAGGTAGAACGAATGGACCCGACCGACCTCGGCCCAGGCACAGCCACCTGGCTGGGCGGAACGGGCACGGTATTGCTGGGCGGCTTCCTTTGGCTGCGCAAGTTCCTGTCGAAGGATGCCACCGACCGCGCCATGGACAACGCTGACATCGGCACTGTCCGCCGGCTGAATGAGCTGCTCGACTCCGAGCGCGAGGCCCGCAAGCTGGCCGAGGCTCGTGCCGACCAGTTCGCCAAGGAGCGCAACGAGCTCGCAGCAGCAGTAGGGCGGATGGAGGGGAAAATCGAAGCCCTCACCAGCCAGGTGGGCCAGCTCACCGAGAAGGTGACCACCCAGAGCGCCGAGATCTCCCGGCTTCGCTCCCAGCTTGGAGGTACAGCCTGATGGACAAATGCGCACTGGAATTCATAGCTCGCCGCTGGTGGCGCCGGGCTGAGATCTGGGTCATCGCCCTGGTGTTGATCGCCGGCGGCGCGGTGCTGGGCTGGCAGGCGGCCTATTGGGCCATGACGAGCACCCAGGCCAACCAGATGAAGCAGATCCGCGAAGCTTACGATGCCGCCATGGCTGAGCGTGACCAGCGCTTGGATGAGCTGACACGGAAGGCGGAGAACGCCGCGGCCAAAGCGTCAAAGGCCGCAACGACCGCCAACCAAGCAGCTGATAAGGCGGACGAGGCCCTCAATCGGGTTGCGCCGTAGTCGCGGTGTAAGTGCCTTTAATCACAGATAGATCAAGGTTCGTCACATCGTTGTCAGGTGTTACGCCAAACGAATGTTCGCCGAATTGGCCCAGTGATATGCGGGCGGTCACTTGCGGGGTGTTACCTGCGTCACGGACTTTGATCATCTCTCGAACCAATCCATCCATGACGGGGCCGTGCGCATCCATCTGAATGTGGGTGACCATGGATATACGTTCTGCCAGCTCGATCGCGTCGGTGTACTGATGAGACTGCTTGTTCCTGACCCTGAAGTTCCTACCGAGGTCGAGGTGCAAGGTTACTTCAGCGCCCTTGTTGCTGACCTCAGCATTGGTTGATTCCAGCCCATACCAAGTATCGCCTTCAATCTCGATGTGGATTGCAGTTGTCTTCTTCAACAGCGAACGCCGCATGAAACCACCTCCTGAAAAGGGCAAGCATACATGACCACCATCGCCTACAAGGACGGCGTGATCGCCTACGACTCCCGCCAGACCCGCGATGGCTGTATCGTTTCCGATGACTGCAAAAAACTCACCGTCGTGGATGGCGTCAGCTTCTTCCTGTCCGGCGCCGTGTGCGACGAGAAGGCCCTGATTGCGGCCTACTTCGGCACACCATCGCCGGTACCTGTCGAATGCTCCGGTTATGCGGTGGATGGCGGTCGGCTGCTCATGGTCGGTCACGACGACAAGACTGGCATCTGGCGGCAGGATCTCGACCCGGCCAATCCCGACGCCATCGGCAAGGGATCGGCGTATGCCCTGGCTGCAATGGACATGGGGGCGAGCGCAGAAGAGGCGGTGCGCGCCGCCATGAAGCGGGACATCTACACAGGCGGCAAGGTCGTTACGTTTCGCGTGGAAGGGTAGGTGTGCCGCAGGTGAGTGCGGCACTAGTCGATTACGTTGCTGCGCTCTGAATCTTGGTCGCCAGGCTGGAAAGCTCATCAAGTGCTTTCCCCAAATCATCAACCTTGCCTGCTTCAATTTGGAGTGCGATCAGTCCAATAGCCGCTGCAACTGCACTCGATCTGGACAAGCCGGGATTGCCTTTCACAGTCTGGACAGCGACTTTTGCATCTTCAGTTAAAGCCATGTTGCGTTCCTTGCTTGAGTTTGAATCTCTACCATTACCGGCAAACAGCCATCATTTCAAGGCGTATGAATTCCAATGACATCAAAGCAACCCGACTGGGAGGCGATCGAACGAGCCTTCCGGGCCGGGGCGCTTTCCATCCGTACCATCGCTGACCGCAACGGTGTAAGCGACACAGCGATCCGAAAGAAGGCCAAGGCCTTGGGCTGGGAGCGGGACCTTTCCGAGCAGGTCCGCAAAGAGGTTCGCAACAAGCTGGTTCGCGGCGAAGTTCGCGAAGACCAATACGCGAACCCCGAGCGGGACGCAGAGATCATCGAAGAGGCGGCAGAAGAGGGCGCCACGGTTGTTCGCAGCCACCGCCGCGACATTCGCAAGGCCACGAACCTTGCGAACCTGCTGATGGATGATCTGCTGACGACCATCCAGCGACGCGAAGAGATCGAGGAAGCTATCGAGGAGGAGACAGCTGAAGACAGCAACGGCATGCGCCGTGCTGCGATGCTGTCGGCTGTGGCTCTGCCCAGCAACGCCAAGACCCTTTTCCAGCTGTCCTCGGCCATGAAGAACCTGCAGGTGCTCGAGCGCACCGCATTCGGCCTGGACGACAAGGAGCAGTCGAAAGACGCCGACGAACTCTCGCAGCTGATGGATGAACTCTCGAAGGATGCCTGACCATGAAGCCCGAGCACATGAAACTGCTCCGGGATCGGTTTTGGCGGCTGAACAACCTGTATTTCATCACGGACAAGCAGGGCAAGAAGGTCCGCTTCCGCATGACGCAGGAGCAGGTCGATTACTTCCAGGGGATGCACACCCGCAACATCATCCTCAAGGCCAGGCAGCTGGGTTTCACCACGCTAGTGTGTATCGTTCAGCTGGATGCCGCGCTGTTCGAGGCCGCCAAGTGCGCCCTGATCGCCCACACCCTGAATGACGCCAAGCGGCTGTTCCGGGAGAAGGTGAAGTACGCCTACGATCATCTGCCCAGGGAGATCAAGGCGGCTAACCCGGCGCGCAACGACGCCGCGGGCGAGCTGGTGTTCAGCAAGGGCGGGTCGCTGTACGTGTCCACCTCCTTCCGGGGCGGCACGTTGCGCTACCTGCACGTTTCCGAGTTCGGGAAGATCTGCGCCAAGTTCCCTCACAAGGCGCGTGAGATCGTCACCGGTGCGTTCGAGGCCGTGGCCGCTGAATGCTTCGTCACTATCGAGTCGACGGCAGAAGGCCGGGCCGGGTACTTCTTCGACTACAGCCAGTCTGCCGAGAAGCAGCAGCTGGCCGGCGTGCCCTTGGGCCTGCTGGACTGGAAGTTCTTCTTCTTCAGCTGGTGGCGGAACCCGCTCTACTGGCTGGACCCGGCCGATGTGGTCATCCCGGACCGGCTGGCGAAGTACTTCGACGACCTGGCGGCAAAGCACGGGATCGTCACCAACCCAGGCCAGCGCGCCTGGTACGCCGCCAAGGAAAAGACCCTTGGCGACGACATGAAGCGGGAGTACCCGTCGATCCCTGCCGAGGCATTCCAGCAGACGATCGAGGGCGCCTACTACGCCAAGCAGTTCACCAAGCTTTATGCCGCCCAGCGCATCGGGAAGCTGCCCGACAACAGCCACCTGCCGGTGCACACGTTCTGGGACATTGGCGTGGGCGACTCCACGGCCATCTGGTTCGTCCGGATCGTCGGCGAGGAGTACCACGTTGTCGACTTCTACCAGAACAGCGGTGAAGGCCTGCGGCACTACATGAAGGTGCTCAAGGACCGCGGATATGCCTACGGCGAGCACTGGGGCCCTCACGACATCGACAACCGGGAATTTGGTAGCGACGGCAAGACCCGGCGAGAAATCGCTCGTGAGGGCTACGAGATCGACGGCCAGCGCTATTCGCTCACCTTCCAGGTGGTACCGAAGCTAAGCATCGACGAGGGCATCGAGCAAGCGCGGGAGATTCTGCCCCGATGCGCCTTCGATGAAGCCAAGTGCGAGGAAGGCATCACCGCCCTGGAGAGCTACCGCAAGGAATGGGACGACAAACGCGGCTGCTGGAAAGACAAGCCGCTCCATGACTGGTCATCCCACCCATCCGATGCCTTCCGCTACTTCGCTGTGGCCAAGACCAAGCGCTCCGTGGTCAAGCACGTACCCATCACGTTCACTTTCTGAGGCCACCCATGCCGAACTTCATTCCCCGGGCAGAGTACTCGGAGGCCATGCCCGGCTGGCAGCTGGTCAAGCGCTGCGTGGCCGGCGCTCGTGAGGTGCGCAAGCACGACGAATACCTGCCGATGCCGGATCCTGAGAACAAGTCCCCGGAGAACCAGGCGCGGTACAAGCAGTACAAGAAGCGGGCGATGTTCCTGAACGTCACCGGGCGCACGCGCACCGGCCTTCTTGGCGCGGTGTTCCGCAAGACCGCCGAGCTGAAACTACCCGCCGGCGTGGAGTACCTGAAGGAGAACGCCAGCGGCGACGGCACAAGCCTGGAGCAGCTTTCCAAGCGATCCGTGGGCGAGTGCTTGGACACGGGCCGTGGCGGCTTCCTGGTGGACTTCCCGGCGGTAGATGGCGTGTCCTCCATGGCCGACATGCAGGGCCGGCGTGCACTGATCCACCACTACGGCGCGACCTCGATCATCGACTGGGAGGAGCAGGTCATCGATGGCGTGCTGCGCCTGGTCTACGTCTGCCTGCTCGAGTGCGTGTCTCAGTTCAGCCCGGAAAATCTCGACCGCACCAAGGACACCCAGTACCGGGTTCTGCTGCTGATCGACGGCAAGTACGTCCAACGCCTCTACGGGAAGGACGGCAAGACCTATACCGAAACGCAGCCACTCGACAAGAACGGCCAGCCCTTCGACCACATCCTGTTCAGCTTCTACGGGGCCGAGGACAACGACGCCAGCATCGACAAGTCGCCGCTGGAAGACCTGGCTGACGTGAACATCCTGCACTATGGCAACAGCGCCACGGTGGAGGAGAGCGGGTTTATCAGCAGCCAGCCGACGCTGTTCATCACCACCGATATCAGCGCCGACGAGTTCGCCAAGGTGAACCCGAACGGCATGCACATCGGTTCGACCCGCGGATACAACCTCGGCAAGTCCGGCGATGCAAAGCTTGTCCAGGCAACCGAGAGCCAGTTGGCCCGAACGCTGCTCAAGGATAAGGAAGAGCAGATGCTGATGATCGGCGCTCGAATCGTGCAGAAGGCGGGCGGAGCCGAGACGGCCGAGGCCGTGCGCATCCGCTACAGCTCGGACAACAGTGTGTTGGGAACCATCGCCGGCAACGTGTCAGAGGCCCTGAGGCGGGCCATCCTCGATGCCGAGCGCTTCATGATGGGTGAGCCGGACGAGGACGGGACGGTCTTCTGGCTCAATCAGTCGTTCTTCGACGAGCCGATGACCGCCCAGGACATCCTGGCCCAGGTCCAGCTCTGGCAGCAGGGAATCATCGCGAAGTCCGACCTGCGCACCAACCTGCGCCAGGGCGGCGTGCTCGAGGCCGACCGCACCGACGAACTGATCGACGATGAGCTGGCCCAGCAGCCGCCGGTGACCGGCAACGATACCGGAGATGGCGGCGATGAGCAGTGACGGCTACCTGTCCGACGCAGCGACTCGCCACCAGGTGCACGTGCAGCGCTACGCCGGGGGCAGCCTCAAGCGCCTGGCCAAGTTCATCACCAAGGCCATCAGCACCGCCAAATCTCGCGTATCAGAAGGACTGAGCCGGTACGGTACCCAGCGGTACGAGAAGCAGATCCAAGAGCTGCAGGGTGAGCTGGCGGGCGTATACGGCGAGATGAAGCAACAGGCCGTGCTCGACCTGACCGAATTCGGCGGCTACGAGGCCGAGTTCAACATGACCCTGCTGGGCAAGGTCGTGAAGACGGTCGTCCAGCTGAACAGGCCGAGCATTGAGCAGGTGGCTGCTGCAGCGCTGGCCGATCCGCTTGACCTGGAGGTCGGGAAGGGCCGGCAGCGCATCAGCATCGCCGGCGCGTTCGACCAATACGGCACCAAGAAAAGCGCCGAGATCATCAGCGAGATTCGCGTGGGCTCGGCACTGGGTGAGACATCCGGGCAAATCAGTCGCCGGCTAACCTCGCTGGGCGTCCAGCAGCGCGACCAGGCCGGGGCGCTGGTGCGGACCATGACCAACCACATCGCCAGTTCGGCGAGGTCGAAGGTCATGGCCGATAACGACGACATCCTCAAGGGTAAGCGCCGGGTCGCCACCCTGGACGGCAGGACCACGCCGCTCTGCCGTGCTCTGGACGGCACTGTGGTGCCCATGACCGCCCCGTCGCCGCCATTCCACTGGAACTGCCGGACCACCGAGATACCGGTGCTGAAGGATGAGTTTGCCAGAGACATCCCCGGCTCGACTCGCCCGGCGGTAGGCCCGGACGGCGCCGAGCAGGTCAGCAGCAAGACCACTTATGGCGAATGGCTCGCCAGGCAGCCAGTTGCGTTTCAGAAGGATGTGCTCGGGCTGACGCGATATGAACTGTTCAGCAAGGGCAAGCTGCCCGTTGACAGGTTCGTCGATGATGACGGCAAGACCCTGACCCTTCAGCAATTGCGCGAACGTGAGCCGATGGCTTTCGAGAGGGCAGGGCTGGTAATGTAGCGGTGAGAGAAAAATTTCGGTAAGGATTACCAAATGCTGAGCAACCTTCAGGCGCAAGAGCTGGTAACTATTTTCAATAATTTTTGGTTGGCGATACTGAACCCTGGAGATAAGTACACGGTCGCAGTCGCTCGGCAAAATGTTGATACCGTAATGAAAAATGCGCGCTTAGCACAGCGCCTTACCAGCCCAGACCTTGTCCTTATCTTCGATCTGTTTGTAGCTCACGATTTTCTCAGAAAGTCTGCGCAAACCGGCCCAGGAATGCTTTCGACTACCATTAATACCACTTACGAACATAGGCCTTACACGCAGGCAGATCTAACGGTGCTGCATGCGCGGCTGATCTGAAGCACCCATTTTCTATAACCCGCCTCGGCGGGTTTTTTTATGCCCGCAGGCAGGGCCTGCTCAACGTCTCTGGGAGACAGCAATGACCTTGAAATTCCAACTGGACAGTCTCGAAGGTGTCGAAGAATCGGTAGCAGCCCTGTACGTCGAGAAGGACGGCAAGTTCGTCCTGGGCATCGAGGGCCTGCCGCAGCAGGAAGACGTATCCGGCCTGAAGTCGAAGGTGCAGGAACTGCTCGACGAGAAGAAGGCGGCCGATAAGGCGCGCAAGGACGCCGAAGAGCAGGCGCGCCTGGAGCGAGAAGAAGCCCTGCGCAAGTCGGGAAACGTAGAAGAGCTCGAAAAGTCCTGGTCCGAGAAATACAACCGCCGCGAAGCTGAGCTGACCGGCACCCTTGAAAGCGAACGCGCCACCCTGCTAGGGCAGATCCGGGATCTGACCGTGGGCCGCACCGCTACCGAGATCGCGACTGCTCTGGCCGTGCCAGGCAGCGCCAAGGCATTGCTTCCCCACATCGAACGCCGTCTGAGCGTCGAGCAGCGCGACGGTAAACCAACCGTTGTCGTGCTGGACGCAGCCGGCAAGCTCTCGGCGGCAACGCTGGACGAGCTGAAAGCAGAATTCACCAACGATCCGGCCTTTGGCCCGCTGATCGCTGGCAGCAAAGCATCTGGCGGCGGGGCCGGAGGTGCTGGAAAGGGCGGCGGGGCCGCAAAAGGCAATTTCGGCGGTACCAAAGCGGAACGCACGGCGGCAATCGCCAGCCGGTTCCCAGACCTCCCTCAATCGTAAGGAAAAACACCTATGTCCCTGTCGCAAATGCAGGTTTTCAACGAGTACATCATGCCGGCGACCATCGAGACGCTGGATCAGATGCTCGTTGCGTTCAACGCCGCCAGCCGCGGCGCCATCGTGCTGTCCCCGGACGGCTTCACCGGCGACTTCCTCCAAGAGTCGTTCTTCCAGACCTTGGCCGCCGCCCAGCGTCGCGTGGATCGTTACGCGGCCAACGGCGCCGCCCCGATCACCGACCTGACCGAGCTGAAAAACACCTCGGTGAAGGTGGCCGGCGGCTTCGGCCCAGTTCGCTACGAGCCGTCGCAGATGGCCTGGCTGGAGCGCCCGACCGCCCAGGGCGTCGAGGTGGCATCCCGAGCGTTCGCTGAGATCCTGCTGAAGGACCAGCTGAACACCGCAATCGCCGCGCTGGTTGCTGCGATCACTGCCCAGGCCGCAGCCGTCAACGATGTCTCGGCAACCGCAGGCATCACTCAGGTCGGTCTGAACAACGCCCACGCCAAGTTCGGTGACGCCAGCCAGAACCTGGTAACCCAGGTGATGCAGGGCACCACCTACCACAAGCTGATCGGCCAGGCCCTGACCAACTCCGAGCAGCTGTTCCAGGCCGGCAACGTCCGCGTTGTCGACATCCTCGGCAAGGTCTCGGTAGTTACCGATGCCCCGGCGCTGATGCAAACCGGCACCCCGAACAAGGAAATCATCCTGTCCCTGGTGCAGGGCGCCGCACTGGTGCACGACGGCCGCAACATGGTCAGCAACGTGTCGACCACCAACGGCAAGGAGCGCATCGAGACCACTCTGCAGGTGGACTACGACTTCGGCCTGGGCCTCAAGGGCTACACCTGGGATCAAACCAACGGCGGAAAATCCCCGACCGATGCCGAGATCGCCACCGGCACCAACTGGGACAAGACCGCCACCAGCATTAAGCACACCGCTGGTGTTGCTCTGATTGGTGATGCCTCCAAGTAACTCTGATGGTGGGCTGGGCCGATGGCCTGGCCTGCTGAGGACAAGCGCATGAGTAGAAACAACATCTGGTACCTGCCTGGGCCGTTCCACCAGTACCAGGAGAACGTCAAGGACCTCGCCCGGGAACATGGGCTGGTCATTGTCGACGCCAATGTGGCGGAGGGTCGCAAAGGTGCTGCCAAGGACGTTCCCGAGGTAACCATTCGCCCAGAGCTTCAGGCCCTGGCGGTAGTCGTCGAATCCGGAGGTTTGGGCCAGGACGTTGTCGATTGCTTGACTGATGAACTCGGCTCCATCGGGGGGATCATCGAATCGTTCGCCGTTCAGAGCCTGGAGCGCCCGGCGGGCGAACTGGGTGAAACCGCATCGCGCTTGTTCCAAGTGCTGGAAGCGGTGAATGCCGGCGTAGCCAGTCTGCAGCGTGAGCGCGACGGTGAAGCGCAGAAGGTCATCGCACTGGAGCAAGAGAAGGCCGAACTGCTCAAGCATGTCGAAGCCCTCAAGGCTGCAGCTGTCGATCCTGAGGTCGAGGCGCTGAAGGCTGCGCTGGACAAGGCCGGCGTAACCTACCGTTCCAACGCCTCGAAAGAGTCGCTGCAGAAGCAGGTCGCCGAGCTCAACCAGCAGTAACACCGGGGCTGCGGCC
The DNA here is from genome assembly GCF_002205115.1 of Pseudomonas sp. DrBHI1. Lineage (NCBI taxonomy): Bacteria > Pseudomonadati > Pseudomonadota > Gammaproteobacteria > Pseudomonadales > Pseudomonadaceae > Pseudomonas > Pseudomonas sp. DrBHI1. The sequence goes on along the minus strand of NZ_NIBE01000049.1, from coordinate 9,035 downwards.
CCACTCATTCAAGCGGAGGCCTGATGGCTACCTACATCACCGTGTCCGAAGTGGATGCCACCCTCGGGCCTGACTGGGCAGCTCCAGAGCTGAAGGACGAGGCGGTCTTCGAAGCGAACGCCTACCTTACCTCGCTCAACCTGGTCGGCATCGACATGGACAGCATACCTGCCGACGTGAAGGAGGCCGGTGCCCGCCTGGCCAAGTGCGCATCGCAGGGCAAGCTGTACCAGCAGCAGACCGAGGGCTCGCTCGAGGCGAAGACCGTCAAGGCCGGATCGGTTTCGACCAGCAAGACCTTCGGCTCGATCGACAAGACCAGCACTGTCGCCCAGCCAGCCTGTGTGCAGCTGGCACTGGCCCTGCTGACGCGCTGGCGCAGTAATCCGTTCGCCTTTGCTGTGAAAAGGGGATAGCCATGGGGCTCCGCGATGAAATCCAGGCAGGCCTGGCCGAGGCCTTCGACGAAGACCTGGCAGACGCTGTATCGACGTTCACCGGTGCCTACATGGGCCCCGGCGCCTGGGACCCGGTAACCGAGACCACCACGGCCCAGCCTGTCACCTATGCCGGACGCGGAGTGTTCGACAGCTACGACAGCCGGCGTATCGACGGCCTGAACATCCTGGTGGGCGACGTGCTGCTGATCTGCCTGGCCAACGAAGTAACGGACAAGCCGGCGGTAGGCCACGAGATCACAGCCAACGACCTGGTCACGGGCGAGCCGGTTACCTATCGCATCGTCAGTCCTGGAGTCGACCCTGCTAAGGCGCACTATGAGATCCAGCTGAGGAAGTGACTATGGCCAAAGGAAGAGGGTGGAGCACGCCGCCGAGCGCATTCGCAGAAGTGGTAGAGGGCGCACTGACGCAGCGCGCCAGAGCAATAGCCATGGCCATGCTGGGAGAGATTGTCTCCAAGTCTCCGGTAGGCAACCCGAGCCTATGGAAGAGCCCGCCGCCACCGGGATACACCGGAGGTAGGTTCAGGGGAAGCCATATCGTCAGCATCGGGGCGCCGGTTTACACGCAGACCACCAAGATCGACAAGAACGGTACCGAGACTGTCGCCGAGGGCGATCGTCAGCTCTCTGGTCTTGAGCCGTTCACGGTCATCTACATCCAGACGAACCTTCCATACGCTGAAAGAATTGAAGACGGCCACTCGACCCAGGCGCCTGGTGGGGTCTATGCGGTGTCATTTCATGGCGTTTCCCAGGCCTACAGCTCATGACCTTCGAACAGATCCGCGCCATCGTGATTGGGCGCATGCAGCAGTGGGCCGGTATCCCGGCTGGCGCAGTGGACTACCCGAACAACAGCGCGCCATTCGACCCAGCCGGCAAACCGATCTGGGCCAGGCTGGCCGATGTGCCGGGTCTATCCAGTGCGCCGGAGATCGGCATCGGCCCCTGCGTGCGCCGCACCGGCATCATCATAGTCCAGCTGTTCGTGCCAAGCTACAAGGGCACCCTGGCCATCGCCAAGGCCGCCGACACGTTGGTCGAGCACTTCCAGTTCTACAGCGACCCGACCGGGCCATTCGAGTGCTACGCGGCCTCTGCCTGCACTATCGGCGACGATGGTCACGGCTGGTACCAGGTCAACCTGTCCATTCCATACCGGGCCTACTGAGGCCACCACCCACCGCCCATGGCGGTTTTTTTACGCCTGTTGATAGGAGAAACACGCCATGTCGAGTGGTGCCAAGGTTGCAACCGCCTGGATCCGTGAAGTCACGCCAGGCACCACCCCGCCGGGCCCCTGGAACGTGCTGACGCGTACCAGCTTCGGTGTCGGGCCCACCTACAATACCGCCGAGAACAACGAGATCGGCGAAGACCGTATGTCGCAGGGCACCGCCCAGACCACCGTGGACGTGGCCGGCGATGTCGGTACGAAGATGCGCTTCGGCGCGCTAGACGAGTTCATGGCTTCCTGCTTCGGCAAGGACTGGGACAACAACGTCCTGACCATGGGCAACGACCGAATCAGCTTCAGCCTGGGCTACTACGCCGCGGACGTCGGCATCGCCGGCAAGGCCACCGGCGCCCAGGTCGCCACCATGAACATCCAGGTGCCGAACGACGGCGAGATCGAGGTGACCACCACCTTCGCCGCGACCGGCTGGCAGGACAAGGACGACGACACCAACTTCATCCTGACACCGGTGGCCGAGGCCTTCCAGCGGCGCTACGGCTTCAAGGACGTCTCCGGCCTTAAGCTGAACGGGGTGCAGGTGGGCGACAACAACGTCTGCGTCGACACCTTCAACCTGCAGTTCGACAACTCCGTCCAGACCCAGCGCTGCATTGGCAACGGCAATCCATTCGCCGGCAACATCATCCCGACCACCTTCACGCCGTCGGGCAGCATCACCCTGAGCTGGGCCAAGGCGGCCTACGAGCTGTGGAAGAAGCAGCAGACCGGCGACGCGATCAGCTTCGAGTTCACCCTGGGCAATGCCGACGGCGCCTATGACTTCCTGATCCCGGAGATGGAGATCAGCGGGTCTTGGCCGGACGGCGGCGCCACCGACATCATCCAGGTGGAACTGACCTACACCGCCCGCCGCGTGTCGCCGACCATTACCCGACGCCCGGCACCGCCGGCGCCCACCGGCGTGACCGTGGCTCCATCGACCGCCAGCGTGGCAGTGGCAGCGACCACCAACCTGGCCGCCACCGTGGCGCCGGTCGGCGCGACCCAGGCCGTCACCTGGTCCAGCTCCGATGTGAGCAAGGCGACTGTCAGCGCCTCCGGTGTCGTGACTGGTGTGGCCGTCGGCAGCGCGACCATCACCGCCACCAGCGCCGTGGATGGCACCAAGAAAGGCACCGCGGCGATCACCGTCACGGCGTAACCATTTCCCGGCGCGCCCTGCGGTGCGTGTCGGGCCTTTTACCGCAGAGGAAGACCATGGGATTCACCATTGCTCGCAAGCCAGAGCTGGACCTCCACGGCCAGCGCTGGGTGGAGTTCGCCCCAGGCGCCAAGATCCTGGTCGGTTCAGCCGCCGACCCCGTGTACCGATCGCACCGCGCGCTGATCAACCGCCACCTGGCGGCAGTCGACTCCCAGGCCGGCGTCGGCACCAAGCAGTTCAGCGTTGCGCAGATCCCTCAGGCTGAGATCGAGGTCGACGACGAGCTCTACATGGACCTGGTGGCGCACCACCTGATCAAAGACTGGCAAGGTGTCGACGTGGCCGAGCGCCCGGGCGAGCCGGCGCAGTACACCCCGGAGCTCGGCAAGGCCCTGATCGAGCAGATGCCCAGCGTCTACTTCCTGGCCCTGCGCACCGGCGTCGACATCGCCAACCGCGTCGATGAGCGCATCAAGGAGTCGGTGGGAAAGCTCTCGCCGTCTACCGATGGGGCCGCGACTGGGCGGGCGAAGAGAACGAGAAAAAGCGCTGGAAACGTGAGCGCCTGAGCGGCGTAGGCGCGGTACCGCCGGCCCCGGAAATTGATCCGGTCACTGACCAACTGCTCGACGCCTACAACGCGATCAGCAGGTCACGGCAGTACGTCGGCATGATGGCCGCGCCGGCGCCGATCACCGCAGGAATGGTCAGCGAGTACTTGGCCCGGCACCCGAGCGCTATCGATCGCGACGAGCTCGAGGCCGTGGTGTTCGCCCTGGACGAAGAATTCCGCACCAACTGGGCGGAGAAGAACAGCAACGACTGACGCGGCCAGGCCGCAGGAGAGGGATATGCAGCAGCGCTACGTGCTGACGATCTGGGACCTGTACAAGATGAGCGGAAGTGATGTGTGCGGCGCCGAGGCGGTGATCGCCATCATGGATGGCGACCAGGAGATGGACCGCATCACGATCAACGGCAAATGCCAGGGCCAGAATGGTTACGGTCGAAACTACACCGGCAAGCCAGGTCTGACCGCTCGATTGATCTCAGGTCCTACGGCGCTCAGTTTTGCGTGGGATAAGTCCGACGCCGATCCCTATAAGTCAGTAATTGCTTGGCGTCGACGTCTGAGCAATCCGCCTGACCGCTCGCCCGTCGAGGTGGACGTGCAAGATGGGCGCGCTGAGTACCTGCTCAGCGGCCCGTATAGCCTGGGTGAGGGCGGCAAGATTGAGGTGATCAACGGCAAGCTGCTCTTCACTGGGGGTAGCTTCAAGGTTACCTGATGTTGCCGAACACTCGATCGAAGTTTCCATCTCCGAAATAGTTCAGGTTGTCGGCAAGAATCAGCGCGTACCCAGAACCAATGGCCTTGAGCTCATCGTAAATGGTCGAAAAGTCAGATTCGGAAAGGAAGGTAATAGCTCCGCACCCAACCGCTACTCCACGATAGGCATGCTTCTCGGCAACTGGGATGTATTCTTCCTTCGTGGTCACAATTACGTAAGGGAAGACCGTCTGTCCAGGGTTCACTTTGACCTCCTAAATCATCAATGCCCCAGTCCATGGGCTTTCCGGCAACGGCCTGGGGCGGTTCGTTGGGAGGCACAACGCTACTACGGCGCCGTACCTGGCTGGTACTGGCTTTCCGTCCAGGGTGGATGGGTGGACAGGAGCAGCTCCTAGCATTACCCAAACTCTATACAAGCATTAATCCTCGTACAGGTATCAGGCCCGGCGGTCAGTTTTACGACGTATTTTGACGTCAATTTCTTGTGCGATCAGCTGACGGCGCTATGGTGGGATGACATTCACCATTGAGACGAAAGTCGTAGGAGGCCGGCATGCGGATGCGAGGAGATGTGTTCTGGGATTGGGCCGATCCGAGCCTGCACCATCGTGACCATGACGAAACTCTGGATGACGGAACGTCGATCGACGTCCAGGTGAGGTTGTCGCGCACGGGCAGCACGCAGATGTTCATCGGCGTGTATGGGCCATCTGGCCGAACCTTGTATGAAGAGTCTTTCGATTCACGGCCAGGCGAAACCATGACTACTGCGCTGGCTTGGGGCGTGGACAAGGCCAGGCAGACTGCATTCACAACCGAAAGAAAGCGCAAGGTCGCACACTGCTAACCCCAAATTGCGATAAGAGCCCAGCCCCGCGCTGGGCTTTTTGCATCTGGGCTCACCCGTGGACCCGGCGCTTCCACGCGGCGTGCTCCCATAGCGCGCTGGTGTGGAAAGCCCGCATCAGGTGCATGCTCCGTAGTTCTTCGACCCGGGCAATGGCCTCGGCCCGATCCCGGGCGCGGATAGCATCCACAGCCTCCGCCCAGTGCTCCAGCGCCTCGGCAAATCTCCGCTTCTCATCATCGGGCATCTTCGCACCCTTCATGTGAGTGGTTGGGGAGGGTAATGGTAGACCAAATGGGCGTGGGGACGGGTGGCGCTTGTCGGTGAGCGCGCAGGCGTCAGCCGATCAGCTTTCCAATGAAATGACTGAGCCCTCCATGGGCGCGGACAAACTCAGAATAGCTATGTCCCTCGGCCCCCGTAAGCTCTGAGATAGCGCGGATCATTTCTATCTTGCTTTCGACTGGGATATCACTTTCAGCGACAGATCGGACTCGAATCAGGAAATTTATGTAATCGTTAATGGCCAAGTCGAGCTGACCAATGTCCGTGTGAGTGAATGCGTCGGAAATTTTCCCTTCCTTTGTGGAAGGAACCCATCTTCCGCGTCGAGCAAGAAGCTCCTCGTATGTCTTGTCGCCTAGATAACATTTTGTACCAACAAGGACGAGGTCTGAGTGCGGCGTGGTTATGAATGGAAAGGGCACAAAATAGTGCTCACGATCGAACGGGCTATCGGCATCCGGGCGCTTAACCGGCGTAGCGATAGGCTGTTGAGGCGTAACAGATGCTTGGCCAAGAGAAATGACATGTCGATGCCCGTCAGAGCCAATAGAACTGACGATCCTGTCGATTTCCATGGCTTCAATGAAGCGATTTGCACGCGCGAAGCCTATTTTCAGCTCCCTTTGGACAAGCGATACAGAGGCTGTTTTGTTTTTTAGTACAAGGTGGACCGCCTTGGGGTACAAGTCGTCATCAATGTCCGAAATTTCCACGGGCTGATCGGTGGCATTGCCCGCTCGCTTCGGTGAAAAAAAACACTTGATCCAATTCACGAAGGTAACCCACTAAGTCATTTCCGGGGTTCAAGGCTAACCCATGCGAACCGGGAAATGGTAGATTGCCCTCATCAAACAAGGAGGGTTCATGGAACTGTTCATCATCTGGCTGGCGTTGGCTGGCGTGACTGCCTATTTCGCAAAGCAGAAGGGCAGAAACCCTGTGGGCTGGTTCATCCTGGGGTTTGTCTTCCCTGCCGTCGGACTTATCGCTGTATGGCTGGCAAACCCGCTGGTGGTGGATGAGCAGAAGAGTATCGAGATCGCCAGGAAGTTTGGCGTCTCCTCCCTCTATCGAAAGTGCCCATTCTGCGCCGAGGTTGTCCAAAGGGAAGCAATCAAGTGCAAACACTGCCAGTCTGACCTAGAACCGGTCGAAGAATGACCTGAGCTAAAAACGAAGATAAACCCGCCATGCGCGGGTTTTTTTATGCCTGGAGATATTGCATGGCTCAAGAATCGCGCCTTGCCGTAACCATTGACTCACGCGGCGCGCAGCGTGACGCAGCGTCTATGAGAAAAGAGCTCGAATCTCTTGAGTCATCTGGTAATCGTGTAGCGCCGGCAATGGAAAAGGCCAGCGCATCTATCGAAGGGGCTGGGCGACGCTCTGATGCGAGCTCAAGAAAGGTCGGCGGACTGGCTGCCGAAACCGATAAGCTGCTCGGCGCCGTGGGAGGACTGGCCGCACCGTTTGCAGCGGCCTTCAGTGTTTCGAAGATCGCGCAATATTCGGAGCAGTACACCAACCTCACAAACCGTCTGAGGCTTGTTACCGAAGGAACTGAGCAATTAGCGTTTGCTCAGGATTCCGTTTACAGGGTTGCTCAGAACTCTAGGCAGTCTCTGCAAAGTACCGCCGAGGTCTATCAGCGTGTGGCCCAGAATGCTAGACAGCTTGGGCTGAGTTTTGCTGACGTGGAGAGCGTCACTGAGACGGTATCGAAGACCGTGGCACTGAGTGGCGCCAGCGCCCAGGCCGCTGAGGCCTCCATGGTCCAGTTTGGTCAGGCTCTCGCCTCTGGCACTCTTCGCGGCGATGAACTCAACAGCATAATGGAACAAACGCCGGCGCTCGCCCAGGCGATTGCGCGCGGGCTCGGCGTCTCTATTGGGCAACTGCGCACCATGGGGGCTGAGGGGAAACTGACGTCTGAGGCAGTCGTAAAGGCGTTGCAGAGCCAGAAAGACAAGGTGGACGAGCTCAGTGGCAGCCTTCAGGTCACGGTCAGCCAATCATTAACCGCGTTCAACAACTCGCTGGTGACGACAGTCGGGAAGCTTGATGAAGCTACCGGTGCCAGCGCCCGGCTGGCTCGTGGGATCGTATCCATGGCAGAGGCTATGGATAGGTTCAACTCAGGCGAGTTCCTGGATTTCTTCCGTGACGACAAGCAGACAGTGGCTGGGCTGAACAATGAGCTCAGTGTCACTCTCGCTGGAATTCGAGACCTGCAGAATGCGAGGTCAAAGCTTTCATCTACCGACTCGGGTGATACGGTTTTCTTCAAGTTCAAGTTCTACAGCCGCGAGGAACTGGACAAGGAAATTGCCGGGCTGGAGAGCCGAGCCGCCTCTGTCAGGGCAGTAGTAGCGCAGATGCAGAAGACTGCAGCGCAGCCATCTCTCCAGACACCGAAAGGGGATGATCCAGGTAAGAAGGTGAATGCTGAGTACGAGAAACTTCTCGCCAACCTGAAAAAACAGGCTGCGCTCGAGGGCGAAAACACTGAAGCCGCAAAGGTGCGGTATGCAATTGAGGTTGGCGAGCTTGGGAAGCTGCTTCCTGAGCAAGAAAAGCTACTTCTGAAGTACGCCCAAGAAAAGGATGCAAAGGCGGCAGCGGAGAAGGCGTCCAAGAAAGCAGCTGCGGAGGCAGCCAAGGCTCAAGCTGCGACCGGCAATGGGCTATCAGAATCGCTCAACACCTTCTCCCGCCTCTACGCTCAGTACGACCCTGCATCCCAGGCCGCCCGCGCCTTGACCAAGGAACAGCAGCAGCTGGATCTGGCCTTCAAGAAGGGCAAGATCAGCCAGGAGGAGTACGGCAAGGCGCTGGCGCAGGCGTCGACGAACTATGCCGCGGCGATCAAGGGCGCCCAGGGCCTGACCCAGGCCGAGCAGTACCGCGCCCAGATGGAGCGCAAGCTGGCCACCGAGCGGATGGAGTACGCCGCCCGGGCCGATGCAGTGGGCATGGGCCAGAAGGACGCGGCGCGGATGCAGGAACGCCTGCAGCTTGAGCAGGAGACCAACAACCGCATCCTGCAACTGCAGACCGAACTGGCCAACGCCCAGGGCGAGAAGCAGCGGCAGGACTTGCAGGCGCAGATCGACCTGGAGCGCGAGTATCTGGGCAAGCGCATCGCGGCTCAGCAAGAAGGCTGGGCCCAGCTGGACCAGGCCCAATCCAGCTGGAGCGCCGGTGCGCGCGGTGCGTTCCAGGACTACGTGGACAGCGCCAGGGACGTTGCCGGCCAGTCGCGTTCGTTCTTCACCAGCGCCTTCAGCTCCATGGAGGACGCGGTGGCGAACTTCGCCATCTCGAGCAAGCTCTCGTTCTCGGACTTCACCAAGTCGATCCTGGCTGATATGGCGCGCATCGCCACTCGCCAGGCCGCCACTGGCATTTTCGCCAGCATTGCGGGCAGCGCGATCGGCAGCTGGTTCGGCGGTGGCGCGAACGGGCTGGCCTCTGGCAGTGCGGGTGAAGTCTCGTCCAGGCTTGGCGCGTCCGCTGCGGGATATTCGCCCAAGTTCGGTTTCGCGACTGGCGGCTACACCGGCGACGGCGGCAAGTTCGAGCCGAAGGGCGTTGTCCATGGCGGCGAGTATGTCGTTCGCAAGGAGGTGGTGAGCCAGCCCGGCATGCGCGACCTGAATCGCCCCTGGTTTCGTAGACACCTCCAAGCCTCATAATGAGGCCCAAATAGGAGGTGCCATGAGTCGTCAGCGTTACCCCGAAGAA
>NZ_NIBE01000048.1:0-1297 GCF_002205115.1 Pseudomonas sp. DrBHI1 | reverse complement strand
GGGCGGGATTGGCGACGGTGGGGGGGCTTGTCAGCATTGCCTGGGATTTCTCCGACGCCAAGGAAGCGGAAGCCAGATCCAAACCAACGCTTGCAGCAGCCTACGGACTTAGAGGAAGCGCAACCATCGCCCTAATTCTGGGACAAGGAGGAATAGCGTTTTCACAAGCGAGTGCGTTTTTCCAATGGCTATCAATGAGTGCCAACCAAACATGGAGAAGCAGCTTATACGCTACCCTTTCCACTCTTTCCGCACGGCTAGCCGCGAACCGAGCAGCCATGATGTTTCTGAGTCGCTTGAGCTGGATAGGCGGCGCAATTGTACTCAGCACCACTATAACCTTACTCATCATCGATGATGACGCACTGGAGAAGTGGTGCAGCAAATGTTGCTTCCGCCTTAAATCATCCAACAAAGGATACATAAAGGACACCGAAGAACTCGAAGCCTTATTCAGCGCCATGAGTGAGGTCATATAATGTATTTTGTTGAATGGCTTGCATGGCTGGCCGCCATTGACCCCAAAGAAAAACGCGAAGCCTTTAAAAAGCAGAACAGAACAATTAAGAACAGAGGGGTGTACGAAAGCGAAGACGAAGAATACGTTGCAGCCGCAAAAAAATCAGCATGTAAAACCCCAAAGAGCCGTGGCCCAGTCTACGTATACAACCAGCATGTGCTCGAAATGCGCAGTGGCATGTGGGAGGATAAACGCGGACTGATATCGATACTTTCCTTGACCGTTATACTTTCAGCAGCATTTAACTTATGGATAGCCCTTGGCGGCATAGAAAAGCTCAATCATTTAATATCTAATGGCAAGCCATATGGCGAGCAATTATTTATGTCACTTTTTTTCCTTGGAATATCTTTAATCCTCGCAGTGCCTTATCTGATGTATGGCCTGCGTTTAACTCGCTTGGAAATGTTCACCTCCCGTCACTTATTGATACGCTTCAACCGTACCACTCAACAGGTCTACCTTCATCGTCCTGTCTACTGCGGTGGGATCGTCACGCTGCCGTGGAACGGCGTATCGTCCAGCGGCTCTGATAAAAAGTATGCTCCACCGGGTGGTATGGGCATGCCGCTGGAACTCACATGGTCGCCCGTGTTCACTGGCACACTGCGTCCTGAACTGATCTGGGTCGGCAAATCCGCCAATAATTTCGCAGAGCTTCAAGCCGAATGGGAGTTTATCCGTCGTTTCATGGATGACGGACCGGAGGGGCTACCGCGCCCCCACATCACCTCGCACTTCCCTTGGCCCTGGCAAGCCTTCACGCCTCAGTTCGAA
>NZ_NIBE01000047.1:0-3151 GCF_002205115.1 Pseudomonas sp. DrBHI1 | reverse complement strand
ATGAATGTTGATTTCTGACTTTTGTCAGATCGTTCTTTAAAAATTCGGATATGTGATAGATAGACTGAATGCCAGTTTCACTGCTGGTTATTCAGGCTAAGGTAAAATTTGTGAGTTCTGCTCAGCAATGAGCAACATGCGAATTTTCGGCGAATGTCGTCTTCACAGTATAACCAGATTGCTTGGGGTTATATGGTCAAGTGAAGAAGCGCATACGGTGGATGCCTTGGCAGTCAGAGGCGATGAAAGACGTGGTAGCCTGCGATAAGCTTTGGGGAGTCGGCAAACAGACTGTGATCCAGAGATCTCTGAATGGGGGAACCCAGCCAGCACAAGCTGGTTATCTTGTACTGAATACATAGGTGCAAGAGGCGAACCAGGGGAACTGAAACATCTAAGTACCCTGAGGAAAAGAAATCAACCGAGATTCCCTTAGTAGTGGCGAGCGAACGGGGACCAGCCCTTAAGCTGGTTTGAGATTAGTGGAACGCTCTGGAAAGTGCGGCCATAGTGGGTGATAGCCCCGTACACGAAAATCTCTTGCCAGTGAAATCGAGTAGGACGGAGCACGAGAAACTTTGTCTGAACATGGGGGGACCATCCTCCAAGGCTAAATACTACTGACTGACCGATAGTGAACCAGTACCGTGAGGGAAAGGCGAAAAGAACCCCGGAGAGGGGAGTGAAATAGAACCTGAAACCGTATGCGTACAAGCAGTGGGAGCCTACTTTGTTAGGTGACTGCGTACCTTTTGTATAATGGGTCAGCGACTTATATTCAGTGGCGAGCTTAACCGAATAGGGGAGGCGTAGCGAAAGCGAGTCTTAATAGGGCGCTTTAGTCGCTGGGTATAGACCCGAAACCGGGCGATCTATCCATGGGCAGGTTGAAGGTTAGGTAACACTGACTGGAGGACCGAACCGACTACCGTTGAAAAGTTAGCGGATGACCTGTGGATCGGAGTGAAAGGCTAATCAAGCTCGGAGATAGCTGGTTCTCCTCGAAAGCTATTTAGGTAGCGCCTCATGTATCACTGTAGGGGGTAGAGCACTGTTTCGGCTAGGGGGTCATCCCGACTTACCAAACCGATGCAAACTCCGAATACCTACAAGTGCCGAGCATGGGAGACACACGGCGGGTGCTAACGTCCGTCGTGAAAAGGGAAACAACCCAGACCGTCAGCTAAGGTCCCAAAGTCATGGTTAAGTGGGAAACGATGTGGGAAGGCTTAGACAGCTAGGAGGTTGGCTTAGAAGCAGCCACCCTTTAAAGAAAGCGTAATAGCTCACTAGTCGAGTCGGCCTGCGCGGAAGATGTAACGGGGCTCAAACCATGCACCGAAGCTACGGGTGTCATCTTTGATGACGCGGTAGAGGAGCGTTCTGTAAGCCTGTGAAGGTGAGTTGAGAAGCTTGCTGGAGGTATCAGAAGTGCGAATGCTGACATGAGTAACGACAATGCGAGTGAAAAACTCGCACGCCGAAAGACCAAGGTTTCCTGCGCAACGTTAATCGACGCAGGGTTAGTCGGTCCCTAAGGCGAGGCTGAAAAGCGTAGTCGATGGAAAACAGGTTAATATTCCTGTACTTCCAGTTATTGCGATGGAGGGACGGAGAAGGCTAGGCCAGCTTGGCGTTGGTTGTCCAAGTTTAAGGTGGTAGGCTGAAATCTTAGGCAAATCCGGGATTTCAAGGCCGAGAGCTGATGACGAGTGCTCTTTAGAGCGCGAAGTGGTTGATGCCATGCTTCCAAGAAAAGCTCCTAAGCTTCAGATAACTGGGAACCGTACCCCAAACCGACACAGGTGGTTAGGTAGAGAATACCAAGGCGCTTGAGAGAACTCGGGTGAAGGAACTAGGCAAAATGGCACCGTAACTTCGGGAGAAGGTGCGCCGGTGAGGGTGAAGCACTTGCTGCGTAAGCCCACGCCGGTCGAAGATACCAGGCCGCTGCGACTGTTTATTAAAAACACAGCACTCTGCAAACACGAAAGTGGACGTATAGGGTGTGACGCCTGCCCGGTGCCGGAAGGTTAATTGATGGGGTTAGCGCAAGCGAAGCTCTTGATCGAAGCCCCGGTAAACGGCGGCCGTAACTATAACGGTCCTAAGGTAGCGAAATTCCTTGTCGGGTAAGTTCCGACCTGCACGAATGGCGTAACGATGGCGGCGCTGTCTCCACCCGAGACTCAGTGAAATTGAAATCGCTGTGAAGATGCAGTGTATCCGCGGCTAGACGGAAAGACCCCGTGAACCTTTACTATAGCTTTGCACTGGACTTTGAGCTTGCTTGTGTAGGATAGGTGGGAGGCTTTGAAGTGGGGACGCCAGTTCTCATGGAGCCATCCTTGAAATACCACCCTGGCAACCTTGAGGTTCTAACTCAGGTCCGTTATCCGGATCGAGGACAGTGTATGGTGGGTAGTTTGACTGGGGCGGTCTCCTCCCAAAGAGTAACGGAGGAGTACGAAGGTGCGCTCAGACCGGTCGGAAATCGGTCGTAGAGTATAAAGGCAAAAGCGCGCTTGACTGCGAGACACACACGTCGAGCAGGTACGAAAGTAGGTCTTAGTGATCCGGTGGTTCTGTATGGAAGGGCCATCGCTCAACGGATAAAAGGTACTCCGGGGATAACAGGCTGATACCGCCCAAGAGTTCATATCGACGGCGGTGTTTGGCACCTCGATGTCGGCTCATCACATCCTGGGGCTGAAGCCGGTCCCAAGGGTATGGCTGTTCGCCATTTAAAGTGGTACGCGAGCTGGGTTTAGAACGTCGTGAGACAGTTCGGTCCCTATCTGCCGTGGACGTTTGAGATTTGAGAGGGGCTGCTCCTAGTACGAGAGGACCGGAGTGGACGAACCTCTGGTGTTCCGGTTGTCACGCCAGTGGCATTGCCGGGTAGCTATGTTCGGAAGAGATAACCGCTGAAAGCATCTAAGCGGGAAACTTGCCTCAAGATGAGATCTCACTGGAGCCTTGAGCTCCCTGAAGGGCCGTCGAAGACTACGACGTTGATAGGTTGGGTGTGTAAGCGCTGTGAGGCGTTGAGCTAACCAATACTAATTGCCCGTGAGGCTTGACCATATAACACCCAAGCAATCTGCTACGCAGATTGTGGTGGTGAAGACGAAAGATCCGAAAGTTCGTA
>NZ_NIBE01000046.1:0-1233 GCF_002205115.1 Pseudomonas sp. DrBHI1 | reverse complement strand
TGAATCGCCCCTGGTTTCGTAGACACCTCCAAGCCTCATAATGAGGCCCAAATAGGAGGTGCCATGAGTCGTCAGCGTTACCCCGAAGAATTCAAGATCGAAGCGGTCAAGCAAGTGACCGAAAAAGGCAAACCTGTCGCCGAGGTCGCCCAGCGCCTGGGCATGTCCGTGCACAGCCTTTACGCCTGGATCAAGGTCTACAGCAAGCCCCAAGAGCAGCGTCAGCAAGACAATGATCAGCAGGCTGAACTGCGCAAGCTGCGCGCTGAACTCAAGCGGGTGACAGAAGAGCGAGACATATTAAAGAAGGCCGCCGCGTACTTTGCCAAGGAGTGCGGCTGAAGTACGCCTTCATCAACAAGCACTCGACGGATTACCCAGTGCGTCGCCTTTGGCCAAACCCTCAAGGTGCATCCCAGCGGCTACTACGCTTGGCTGGCCGAGCCTCAATCTGCCCGAGCCAAAGAAGATCAGCGCCTGCTTGGCTTGATCAAGCAGGCCTGGTTAGAAAGCGGCGGCGTGTATGGCTATCGCAAGATTCACGATGACCTGCGAGAGCTAGGAGAGATCTGTGGGCGAAATCGAGTCGGTCGCTTGATGCAGGCAGAGGGGCTGCGTTCGCAAACGGGCTATCGCCGTCGTACTGGGTTTTATGGCGGAAAACCAAAAGCGGCATCGCCCAACCATCTGGCCAGGCAGTTCAAGGTCAGTGAGCCGAATAAGGTCTGGGTGACCGATATCACCTACATCCGCACCTACGAAGGGTGGCTGTATCTGGCGGTAGTGCTGGATCTGTTCTCTCGCCAAGTCATTGGTTGGTCAATGAAGCCCAGGATGAGCAGCGACCTAGCCATCGACGCCATGCTGATGGCCGTGTGGCGACGCAAGCCACAGCAGCAAGTGATGATTCACTCAGACCAAGGCAGTCAGTTCAGTAGCTCAGATTGGCAAAGCTTCCTGAAGGCCAACAATGTGATCAGCAGCATGAGCCGACGGGGAAACTGCCACGACAATGCCGTAGCCGAGAGCTTTTTCCAGCTTTTGAAGCGGGAGCGAATCCGACGAAAGATCTACGCAACGCGTGACGAAGCCCGAAGTGATATTTTCGATTACATCGAGATGTTCTATAACCCCAAGCGTCGACACAGCAGTGCTATGCAGCTGTCTCCAGTAGAGTATGAGAAACGCTATTTTCTGAGCTTGGAGAGTGTCTAGGAAACCAGGGGCGATTCA
>NZ_NIBE01000004.1:0-72687 GCF_002205115.1 Pseudomonas sp. DrBHI1 | reverse complement strand
TGATCGGCTGACTGCGTCACAAGACACCCCGCCTCGGCGGGGTGTTCTTTTTTGGGGCCGCTTTGCGGCCCCACGGCCATTACCGATCGACCACTGTGCTTCGTCTGCCCTTTGCAGCGTCAGACTCCCGCATTCGATCTGGAACCCCGTACCCATGCGCCCCACCCTCCCCTACTCCCTGCTGGCCCTGTTCGTCGCCGGCACCGCCCAGGCCGCCAATCGCGTCGAACTCGACCAGGTGCTGATCCAGGACCGGCAGCAATCCGAACTGGAAGCCGCCGCCGACCAGCTGCGCGAAATCCCCGGCGCCAGCAACCTGGTGGACATGGACAAGGTGGGCGAGGGCCGGGTGGCCAGCAACCAGGACGTGCTGGCCTATCAGCCGGGGGTGTTCGCCCAGTCGGCGGGCAACGACGGCATCAAGCTGTCGATCCGTGGTTCGGGCATCAACCGCGCGCCGGG
This sequence comes from Pseudomonas sp. DrBHI1, assembly GCF_002205115.1. Lineage (NCBI taxonomy): Bacteria > Pseudomonadati > Pseudomonadota > Gammaproteobacteria > Pseudomonadales > Pseudomonadaceae > Pseudomonas > Pseudomonas sp. DrBHI1. Next base: position 72,225 of record NZ_NIBE01000004.1, on the reverse strand, counting down.
CGCCCACGGCTCGGGCGTGTACACGATGTTCGACGGCCTGCCGCTGACCGGCCCGGGCGGCACGCCCTATGAACTGTTCGAAGCGCTGTGGCTGAGCCGCGCCGAAGTGCTGCGCGGCGCCAATGGCTTCGACCAGGGCTCGCTGGCCCTGGGTGGCGCGATCAACTACGTGACCCACACCGGTCACGATGCCGCGCCCTTGCAGGTGCGCTACGAAGTCGGCAGCCGTGGCTACCAGCGCCGGCACATCAGTACCGGACAGGTGCTGGGCAACCTCGACTACTACGTGGCCCTGACCGATGCCGAGTACGACGGCTATCAGGACCACAGCAGCGGCAGCGCCAAGGGCATCGCCGCCAACGTCGGCTACCGCTTCAACCCGAACCTGGAGACGCGCTTCTACCTGCGCTACCGGGAAACCGAGAACGACCTGGCCGGACGCCTGACCAAGGACCAGATCAAGCACCATCCCCGTGCCGCCAATCCAGCCTACCTGGCCCGCGACGACAGACGCCCGCAACCGGGCAGCACCTGGGTGGGCAACAAGACCACCTTCTTCCTGGATGACGATTCGCGCCTGGAGGCGGGGCTGGTCTATCACGACTACCCCATGGACCTGCGTGAAGGCCCGATGCGCCTTAAGGTCGCCTACACCGATGTCAGTGGCACGCTGAACTACTTGCGTCGCGACACGCTGTTCGGTCATGAGAGCAAGACCACCCTCGGCTGGCGCACCACCAAGCACCTGCCCAACAGCGGCGCTTCGCAGTTCGCTCGCCCCGGCGGCGACAATTTCGGTGCCCGCACCCGCGATTTCAGCTACCAGGGTTCGGACACCGTGCTGCATGCAGGCAACGACCTGGAGCTGATTCCGGACCTGTGGCTGACCACGGGCCTGGCGATGATCTACACCCGCCGCGAAAGCGACGTCACCTACCCAACCAGTGGCGGCAAGGTCAGTCAGCATGACTGGGACTACGCCCCACGCCTGGGCCTGCGTTACGACCTCCGCCCGGACCTGCAGGTCTACGGCAACCTCAGTCGCTCGGTGGAGCCGCCGCACCCGTGGTCGCTGGTCTGGAGTGCGCCAGTCGCCAACCAACCCATGAAGATGCAGAACCAGACCGCCGCCACCCTGGAACTAGGCGCCCGCGGCGATTCGGCACTGGGACGCTGGGACCTGGCCTGGTACTACGCTCAGGTACGCCACGAACTGTTAAACGTGGAAGTCGTGCAAGGCTTGCCGTTCAAGGAGTTCAACGCCAGCCCCACCGTGCACCAGGGCATCGAGGCCGGCCTGGACAGCCTGCTCTGGGAACAACCGGGCACCGGCAAGCTCAGCCTGCGCCAGGCCTACACCTTCAGCGACTTCCACTACCGCGACGACGACACGTTCGGCGACAACCGCCTGCCCGGCATCCCCATGCACTACTACCAGGCCGAACTGCGCTACGACTGGCCGAGCGGCTTCCATGCCGGGGTTAACACGCAGATGGCCTCCAAGGTGCAGGTGGACTACGCCAACAGCTACCACGCCGACGCCTACGCCCTGCTCGGCGCGCGCCTGGGCTGGGATTCGCCGAAACGGGATTGGCAGACCTGGCTCGACCTGCGCAACCTGACCAACAAACGTTACGCGGCGACGGTGACGCCGGGGTACAACGATGCCGGGCAAGACATCGCCCGCTCGACGCCGGGTGAAGGGTTTGGGGTGTATGCGGGGGTTTCCTACAGCTTCCGATAATCGCCAATGGCGGTGCGCCGATGCGACTTGCCCCACGATGGTCCTCATGAAGGCAACTGCACCTGCGGCTTGGTCGAGGCAAAGATCGCCCAGCTGGAGATGAACAACGCCGCGATCAACGGCCCGATCACGAAGCCATTGAGCCCGAACACCGCCAGCCCACCGAGTGTCGACACCAGCACCAGGTAATCCGGCATCCGCGTATCCTTGCCCACCAGGATTGGCCGCAGTAGGTTGTCCACCAATCCGATCACCAGCACACCGAACGCGGTCAGCACGATCCCCTGCCAGATCGCCCCGGTCAGCAGGAAGTACAACGCCACCGGCCCCCAGACGATCCCCGCGCCCACCGCCGGCAGCAACGACAGGAACGCCATCAGCACCGCCCACACCAGCACGCTGGGAATGCCCAGCACCCAGAAGATCAGCCCGCCCAGCGCCCCCTGGGTGATCGCCACCAGCAGGTTGCCCTTGACCGTGGCCCGCACCACGCGCTTGAACTTCAACTGCAGGCGGCGCTTCTGCTGCTCGGGCAGCGGCACCGCCTGGCGCACCTTGCGCGCCACCTCCGCGCCCTCGCGCAGGAAGAAGAACAGCAAATAGAGCATGATGCCGAAGCTCACCAGGAACTCGAAGGTGCCCTGGCCGAAGCTGAACGCCTGTCCGGCGAGGAACTGGCTGCCCTGGGTCGCCCACTTGGTGATCTTGTCACGCAGGCCATCGAGGTTGCCCATACCCATGCGGTCGAGGAAATGCTGTGCGTAGGCCGGCAGCATGTCCTTGCCGCGCTCGATATAGCCGGCGATATCCAGCTGGCCGCTTTCGATGCGCTGGTACAGCGTCGCGCCCTCCTGCACCAGCAGGGCGCCGATGACGATCACCGGCAATACAGCGATCAGCAGGCAGGTGACCAGCGCCGTCGCCGTGGCCAGGTTGCGCCGCCCACCAAAGCGCAGCAACAGCTGGCGTTGCAGAGGCGCGAAAAGAATCCCGAGGATCACCGCCCAGAAGATCGCGCCGGAGTACGGCAACAGGATCCAGATGAAGGCGATGGTCACCAGTGCCAGCAGCACGGTCAGGGCTTTGTTCTGCAATAAGGTTTCGTTCATGGGCATTCCTCGAGGGCTCAACAATTTAGTGCCCCGCGCGCCGGCAAAAGTGCCGTTGATCCAGATCAATACCTGAACATCGCCTCCGTCTTAGCATCCGCGCCTTTTGCCCCCGGTGCGCACCATGACCCCTCTCGCCAAGCCCGAACTGCTCGCCCCCGCCGGCACCCTCAAGACCATGCGCTACGCCTTCGCCTACGGCGCCGACGCGGTCTACGCCGGCCAGCCGCGCTACAGCCTGCGGGTGCGCAACAACGAGTTCGACCACGCCAACCTGGCCCTCGGCATCCAGGAGGCCCAGGCCCAGGGCAAGCGTTTCTACGTGGTGGTCAACATCGCCCCGCACAACGCCAAGCTCAAGACCTTCCTCAAGGACTTGGCGCCGGTGATCGAAATGGGCCCGGATGCACTGATCATGTCCGACCCGGGACTGATCATGCTGGTACGCCAGCACTTCCCGCAGATGCCCATCCACCTGTCGGTGCAGGCCAATACGGTGAACTGGGCCAGCGTGCAGTTCTGGCAAGGCCTGGGACTGACCCGGGTGATCCTGTCGCGGGAGCTGTCGTTGGAAGAGATCGAGCAGATCCGCCAGCAGGTGCCAGAGATGGAGCTGGAAGTCTTCGTGCACGGCGCGTTGTGCATGGCCTATTCCGGGCGCTGCCTGCTGTCGGGCTACATGAACAAGCGTGACGCCAACCAGGGCACCTGCACCAATGCCTGTCGCTGGAAGTACCAGGCTACCCCGGCCACCGAGAATGCCACCGGCGATATCGTCCGTGAGTGCGAGCCGACCCTGGGCCTCGGCGCGCCGACCGAGCAGGTGTTCCTGCTCCAGGAGTCCAACCGCCCCGGCGAAGAGATGCCGGCCTTCGAGGACGAGCACGGCACCTACATCATGAACGCCAAGGACCTGCGCGCCATCCAGCACGTCGAGCGCCTGGCCCGGATGGGCGTGCACTCGCTGAAGATCGAGGGCCGCACCAAGTCGCACTTCTACTGTGCCCGCGCCGTGCAGTCCTACCGCCAGGCCATCGACGACGCCGTGGCCGGGCGGCCGTTCGACCGCGGCCTGATGAGTAACCTCGAGTCCCTCGCCCAGCGCGGCTACACCGAAGGTTTCCTGCGCCGCCACGTGCACGACGAGTACCAGAACTACGAGCGCGGCAACTCGGTGTCCGAGCGCCAGCAGTTCGTCGGCGAACTGACCGGAGTGCGCGTGGACGGCCTGGCCGAAGTGAAGGTGAAGAACCGCTTCGCCGTGGGAGACCACCTGGAGCTGATGACCCCGCGCGGCAATTACCACTTCGACCTGCACCGCCTGTGCGACCGCCTGCAGCAGGCCATCGAGGTGGCGCCGGGCGACGGCCATGTGGTGTACCTGCCGATTCCCGAGCAGGTCTCGCTGGAGTTCGGCCTGTTGATGCGCGACCTGGAGAGTGGCCAGGCCGCTGCCTGACAAATCTGTAATCCGCGCCTCAGGTGGCTGACAGGCGCGGGCGGCGAGGATCGTGGCAGTTCCGTAGCGAGAGCACGCCATGCCACCGACTCCAACCCGCCGCACCTTCGTCAAGGGCCTGGGTGCCGCCAGCGCCCTGGCCGGCCTCGGCCTCTGGCGCCCGCTGGCCCAGGCCGCCGAGGGCCGCCTGCCGCTGCACGAGCTGAGCGGCCAGCAGTTCGACCTGTTCATCGGCCAGACCCCGGTCAACATCACAGGCCGGCCGCGCACCGCGCAGACCATCAACGCCAGCCTGCCCGGCCCGCAGCTGCGCTGGCGCGAGGGCGACACCGTGACCCTGCGCGTGCGCAACCGCCTGGACCAGCCCACCTCGATCCATTGGCACGGCATCATCCTGCCGGCCAACATGGACGGCGTGCCGGGCCTGAGCTTCGCTGGCATCGAACCCGGCGGCGACTACCTCTACCAGTTCACCCTGCGCCAGAGCGGCACCTACTGGTACCACAGCCACTCCGGGCTGCAGGAGCAGGCCGGCGTGTACGGCGCCATCGTCATCGAGCCCCGCGAGCCTGAACCGCATCAGTACCAGCGCGACCATGTGCTGCTGTTCAGCGACTGGTCGGACCAGGCGCCAGAAGCGCTGATGGCCACCCTGAAGAAGCAGTCCGACACCTTCAACTACCACAAGCGCACGGTCGGCGACTTCGTCGACGATGTCGCGCAAAACGGCTGGGGCAAGGCCGTCGACAACCGCTGGACCTGGGCGAAAATGCGCATGAGCCCGACCGACCTGGCCGACATCAGCGCCGCCAGCTACACCTACCTGCTCAACGGCCAGCCCCCGGACGGCAACTTCACCTGCCTTTTCCAGCCCGGCGAGACCGTGCGCCTGCGCCTGATCAACGCCTCGGCGATGACCTACTTCGACTTCCGCATTCCAGGCCTGAAACTCTCGGTAATCGCCGCCGACGGCCTGCCAGTGACACCGGTGAGCGTGGACGAGCTACGCATCGCCGTGGCCGAAACCTACGACGTGCTGGTCACCGTGGGCGACCTGCCCGCCTACACGCTGTACGCCCAGAGCATGGACCGCACCGGCTTCGCCCGTGGCACCCTGGCCCGTGCAGCGGGCTTGCAGGCCCCCGTACCCGAGCCGGACCCGCGCCCGGTGCTGACCATGGACGACATGGGGCACGGCGACATGGGTGGGATGGAGCATTCGAATATGCCAGCGATGAACCACGCCAACATGGCGGGCATGGACCACTCGAACATGGCCGGTATGGCCATGATGCAAGGCCACCCCGCCAGCGAGATCGACAACCCGCTGGTGGACATGCAGACCATGGCCCCCCGCGCCAACCTGGCCGATCCTGGTATTGGCCTGCGCGGCAACGGCCGCCGAGTGCTGACCTACGCCGACCTGCGCAGCCCCTACCCCGATCCGGACGGGCGCGAACCGTCGCGCAACATCGAGCTGCACCTGACTGGCCACATGGAACGCTTCGCCTGGTCGTTCGACGGCATCAAGTTCAGCGATGCCGAGCCCCTGCGCCTGAAATACGGCGAGCGGGTGCGCATCATCCTGGTCAACGACACCATGATGACCCATCCCATCCACCTGCACGGCATGTGGAGCGACCTGGAGGATGAACAAGGGCGCTTCCTGGTGCGCAAGCACACCATCGACATGCCACCCGGAAGCCGGCGCAGCTACCGCGTCAGCGCCGACGCCCTGGGCCGTTGGGCTTACCACTGCCACCTGCTCTACCACATGGAGACCGGCATGTTCCGCGAGGTACGGGTCGATGAATGAGAACCGCAACCGCCACATCGTCACCTGTGTCGCGCTTATGGCCTTGCTGGCCAGTGAACGGGCCCTGGCCGCGGGCATGGACCACATGAACCATGGCACCATGCCGATGGACCACGGCCAAATGAACCATGACAGCATGCCCATGGACCACAGCCAGATGAACCACACGGCGACGCCCCCCAGCCAACCGCGCACACCGCTTCCGGTGATCACCGACGCCGACCGCCGTGCCGCTTTCCCGCCGCTTCCGGGGCATCAGGTGCACGACCAGGCGACCAACTGGGCGGTGATCGTCGACCAGCTGGAATACCAGAACTTCGAAAGCAGCGGCGCCCTGAACTGGAACGCCACTGCCTGGGTCGGCGGCGATATCGACCGCCTATGGCTGCGCACCGAGGGTGAGCGGGAACAAGGCAAGACCCACAAGGCCGAGCTGCAGGCCCTCTGGGGCCATGCCATCAGCCCCTGGTGGGAACTGGTCGGTGGTGTGCGCCAGGACTTCCAGCCCGCCAGCGGTCAGGGCTGGGCCGCCTTCGGCATCCAGGGCACGCCGCTCTACGGCCTGGAGCTGGAAGCCACTGCCTACGCCGGCGAGCGACAGCAGACCGCGCTGCGCCTGGAGGCCGGTTACGCTATGCTGCTGACCAATCGCTGGATCCTCGAACCGACCGTCGAAGCCAACTTCTTCGGGCGCAATGATGCCGGGCGCGAGCAAGGCTCGGGGCTGGCCGAAAGCGAAGTGGGCCTGCGCCTGCGCTACGAGATCACCCGCGCGTTCGCGCCCTATGTCGGCGTCAGCTTCAACCGCCTGCACGGCGACCGTGCCGACCAGGCCCGGGAGAATGGCGAGGACATCGGCCAGACTCGGCTGGTGGTGGGGTTACGCCTGCGCTTCTGAAGCACAGGCGCTCCCACCAGGCCGCCACCTGGCCAATGAATCATGCTGTTTCACAGGAGCTCCACCATGCTGCGCAAACACCTGCTCACCCTCGGCCTGCTGGCCGTCACCGGCCTGGCCCAGGCCGCCGAGACCATCGATGTCTACCGCGATCCCAACTGCGGTTGCTGCAAGGAATGGATCAAGCACCTGAGCGACAACGGTTTCACCGTCAACGACCATGTCGAACCGAACATGAGCGCGGTCAAGCAACGCCTGGGCGTCGAGCCACGCCTGGCGTCGTGCCACACCGGGGTGATCGACGGCAAGTTCGTCGAAGGCCATGTGCCGGCCGAACAGGTACGCCTGCTGGCCAGGCGCAACGACCTCAAGGGTATCGCGGTACCGGGCATGCCCATGGGTTCGCCGGGCATGGAGATGGGTGACCATAAGGACGCCTACCAAGTCATCGGCGTGACCCTGGATGGCCAGGATACCGTGGTCGCCAGCTACTGATGCTCAGCCTTGGGGCGCTGTTCCTCAGCGCCTTCGGCGCCGCCACCTTGTTGCCGCTGCAGTCCGAAGCGGTGCTGGTCGGACTGCTGATTCGCGAACCGAGTGCCTGGGCAACTCTGCTGCTGGTGGCCACCCTCGGCAATGTGCTCGGTTCCATCGTCAACTGGCTGCTGGGCCGGGCCGTCGATCACCTGCGCGAACGCCGCTGGTTTCCGTTCAGCGCCAGCCAGCTGGAACGCGCCCAGCAACGCTACCAGCGCTGGGGCCAGTGGTCGCTGCTGCTGAGCTGGATGCCGGTGATCGGCGACCCGCTGACTTTGATCGCCGGGATCATGCGCGAGCCGTTCTGGCGTTTCGTACTGCTGGTCACCCTGGCCAAGGGCGGGCGCTATATCGTGGTGGCAATGATCACCCTGGGCGGGTTTCACACAGGGTGATCGGAGGGATTCGAAGGGCTGGCTGAAGCCCGAAGGCCTCAGCCAGTGTTACGCTCAAGCCGCGTTGGCAGCCTGCAGGTTGCCAAGTAGGCGCCCTGCCTTGTCCAGCTTATTCTGCAACGTGTCCATGAACGATTGCGCGGTGTGGAACTGCAACAGATTGGGCTCCAGTTTACGCTGCCCGAAGAGGTCGCCGAAGGAGTGGGACTGCCCCACCGCCGTGTGGTCCAGGACCATTGAAGCGATTGCCTTTTCGGCAGCACTGCCCTTTTCGGCAAGATGCTCCAGGTGCTCGAACGACTGCGAGAGCGGACTAGCCGGCCGCTGTAGCGAATGGATGGTCGCGTTGAAGTCATTACGCGTAGGCAGAGCGACCTCATCATCAATCTTGACAAAGTCGAGCTTGACGGCCTGGAGCGACGTTACCGGATCAGACTGTTCGATGGTCGTCGCGTGATAAGCCACTTCAGGCTCCACAGGCCGTGCCGCGCTCGCGTGGGCTAATGTGCCGGCCACCACCGGATGGGTATGGTCGCTTGCATCCCCCACGACAACTGGCACCACTGGATCAGGCTTCTGGGCGAACCGTTCGATGAACTCGGCATCGACCTCTTTGACAAACTCCACCACCGCTTCAGCCCCCACTTGCTCGGGATCCGGAAACTCGGCAAATCGCGAGGCCAGGAAAATTACCGCTTCGAGCACCTTGGCGGCAGCCATCGAGTCGTTCTGCATAAGCGCGATACTGTCCGGAGACTGGGCTGCAATCAGGGTGTACCCACCGACAATATCGACCTTGTTAATACTTGTCTCGACCTTAAGCTCAGGCACAAGCTTGCCCAGCATGTCGATATTCGACAACAGGCAGTTGGCGTTACGCATGATATTGCTACCCGTGAGCTGTTCCGTGTAACTGGTCATGAACTGCTCGGTGGGCAGATGCTCCTGCTTCGCCAGTATCCCGTTGGCCTGCGACCTCATGACATCCGGCAGCCCCTTGGCCACCTGCTCGTTCAAAGAGCGCATCACGTCCGACGTCGAATCCGCGGCCTGCGCGCCCCCCGTCGCCACACTGGAACGAAAGCCGAGGAACTCGGCAATCGCGATGAATAGGCGCATCAGGATGCCATGCTTCTGCGGTTCCTCGTGACGTGCCAGGCGCTGCGCCGTTTCGCTGGTTTTTACCTCTTTGCAGTCACTGCCCGCGTTGACGGGGTCCAGGTCGGCGCCACACACCCAACTGGTTGAAACCGATTCAATCATCGTGCAAACCTCTTCTTGCAGGATCGTTTAACTTGTGGAAAAGACCGCTCTCACTCCAGCAAGAACAAAAGTCTTCTCCGCAGTAATTTGCCTCCAGCATGGTGGAAGCTGAGCAAACGATACTGGCGCTGCACATCAGGCCCCATCAGCCCTTATCGCCTTTTTTGCACTTTTCGGCGTTGGTGTGATGGCACGGTATTGGTTGATACGCAAGCATGAAAAAGCCGCAAGAGCCTGGACCCTTGCGGCGTCTAACATCCTTCAAGAAACTTGGTCTTCTCAGGCCATGATGCCAGCAGCCCTGAGCCCCTGGTTGTCATTGCGCAGGATTTCCTGGATCAGCTGACGCACCTGGTCGATCATCTTCGCCAAATCATCGGTACAGCGCTGGAACAACTCCTTCTGGTTACCGGCAACCGCCGCCTCAAGCTCCTGCTCCTTGGCCCAGACATCCTGCAACGACTTGATGGCATGGGCGATGCCCGTGCCGAAGGCTGCGCCACTCTGGGCCACGCCATTGAGCGTGTGCAATGTGGTATTGCGGGTGTCGATGCCGTTCTGCAGATGCTTGACCTCGATACGGTTCTCGGCGATCAGCTTCTTTGAGGCCATCGTCACCTCACCGGGCTTGGCAAACTCGGCAGCATGACTGGCTTGCTCCACTCCCTTGATAGTCCGCGCATCCCCCAGATTTTTGAGCATCCCGGTGGTACCGCTGACCAGGGTGAACATACCCAATGCACCGCTGACAGCCGCCGAGGCGAACAGCGCATTGCTGGCGGTTCTCATCCAGCCGATCTGTTCCTTGCTCGCCAGCACGCTGACTTCGGCCTGGGTCCTGCGCCCCTGCGCATTGCCATCGCGCACCTGCATGGCGGCTCGGAGAATCGCCAGCAGGCTCTCCAGGTCCTGGCTGCAGGGCGTAGCCTGCGGCGTATCCAGGCTTACCCGCCCTTGCTTCTCGGCAAATGCCGCGCTCGTCGCTGCACCGGGCATGGCCAGCATCGCCCACAGCGGCTGCCCAACCTTCTGCCCCTCGGTGACCGGCAGTTGGGCATTCACGTGGGACGAATGATCAATAGTGGAAATAGACAGACTCATGATTGACTCCTTGATCAGGCAATGACGTTTCGGCAAGCAATATCGGCGCAGGCTTTGCTGCGGTTGTTCAACAGTTCCAGCAGTTGTTCGAAGCGTTGCTCCTTCCCCGCGAGCAGTTGTTCCAGCGCCTTGGCCAACTGCTCGAGAAAACTGTGTCCCTGGTCCAGCAGCAGGCGCATCTCCGCCAGCTGGGCCTCGCTGCGCAACGCCAGCCCCTGCATGATCGAACTGGCCGCCTGCCCGGCGCTGGACAGCGTGGTGGTCGCCATGCTGGCGCCTGTCAGGGTCATCTGTAGCTTGGCCTGGGTGCCCGCGCTGGCGGTCGAGATGACACCGGTGGAGGCGACGCTCTGGATCTTCTGGCCCACCGACAGGACCGCCTGAGCGACCTTGCCACTCACCTTGCCGGCCACCCGGGCAGCGACCACCGCGAGGCTACCGCCGCAGGTCAGCACCACCGAGGCCAGCGCCAGGGCGACTTCCACCGCCATCAGCACCGGCCCGAGGTACTTCATTACCTCCTTGGAGATGTGCCCGTCCTCGGCGGCCTGGTTCAACGACATGGACACCACGCCCATGACGCCACCGGCGATCATCAGCGCGCCCGCGACGGCGCCCAGGCCGGTGGCGACCATGACGGTCCCCACCACGATGGAGACGATGGCGGCGGCCCAGCCAAAAACCTTGGCGAACACGCTCGCCGTGCCAGCATCCCGGTGTCGCTGGGCCACCTCCTCCATCTTTTGCGCGTTGAGCGCCATCTGCTGGCGGTTCTGCTCGGTGAGCTGACGTACCTGCTGCAGATTCAGCTCGGTCTGCCGAGCACCCAACTGGCTCAGCAGTTCGGTGAGGCGAATATCCAACTCAGCGTCGGAGATGTCCCCGGCGAGCTGCCCAAGTATCAGTGCCCCGACATCGGGTACCGCGACCAGCACCGGTTGCATGAGGCCTTCGGCGTCGAACAGTTTGTCGACTACCTGCCCCTGTAGCTGTCCCGTCGCCAGTGGCGCCGGAGGATCCAGCCGGACATTCATGTCCTGCTTGATCGTTGCGATTCTGGACGGTGTGCCGGTCTCGCCGGGCAACTGGATCGCCGCACCCGGCAGACGCGGTTCCGATTCGATTTCAGCCGGCATCAGGAGCGGCTGCTCCACAGGAAGAAGTTCAGCTCGCATGACGTGCGCCCTCCTTCTGCTGCAGGGCCTCGAGCAGCACCTGTGCCTGACCTGCCAGACCGGCATGTTCGCTGTCCATCGCCAGGATCTGCGCCTGTTCGTAACCGCTGCGCGCCGAGGCAAGGTCGCCCAGGTGCTGGTGGCATTGAGCGGCATGGAAGGTGAAACGCGGGTCCTGCGGCGCGAGCATCGCGCCATAGGCATAGGCCGGCAATGCATCCTGGTAGCGCTCAAGGGCCTGGTAGGCACCTGCCACGCCCAGAAACGCCCGGGGATCGTAGTGGTTGAGTGCCGCCAGCCCCTTGAACATCGTCAGCGCATCCTCCAGCCGTCCCGCCTGGTAGAAGTTGAACGCTTGGGCATAAAGCGTTTCCAGTTGTGCCACGCAAACCCCGCGCAGCATGGCGAATGTGCCGCCATCGCCGAAGAAGCGCTCGATCGCATCGACGTTGTTGGCATCAGCATCGCCGCCGGCCATCTGTTGTACTACTGTCATCTCCTACCTCAGTTCTGCAGAATCTTGGACAGCATCGAGAACCAGGTCTCGACGAACTTCATCATCACCTCGGTGGAGGTGGTGTAGCGCGAACCCACGTCGTTGAGCAGGGTGGTCTGTTCGGTCACCTTGTCGTTGACGATGCGGGTGCGGTCGCTCAATGCCTGGGAGAAATTGGCCAACGGGTTGTTGTCCTTGTCCCAGGCGTACTGCGCTTTCAGATCGGTCATCGGCCCACTGACCTTGTGCAGGCGGCTACCGCTTGCACTCGACGCAGTGACGGATTGCGTGCCCTCGAGAAAATGCCGCACCGTGACGACCCCAGAGCCGTTGAAGGTGGGCTTGAACGTGTCCAGGCTCGAGAGCAGTCGGCGCTCGAAACTCTTCTCCCAACTGTCCGCATCGAGGTCATAGAGCTTGCGGTCGAAGAGGTTGAAACTACCGTCTTCCAGCTTGAAGGTGCCCTTGTCAGCCATCACCACGTTGACCTTCGACTGGATCACGCTGAAGATCTTCAGCTCCGCCGTGAGGCACCTGAGCTGCTCGCTAAGCTCGGTGCGTTCGGCCTTCTGCTTGCGCATGCGCAGGCCCATCGCCGCCATCACCAGCTCGTCCATGCGCAAGCGCTCACCCAGGTTCTGCAACTGCAAGGGAGCTCCCGGCAACCAGCCGGCATAAGCCTCGAGCAACTGGCAAAGCGCATCGACATGCTGCTCAGGCAGCGGTCGCGCCAGCAACCCCTCGAAATAGGGACGACTCTGCGCCAGGCGCGCCTGCCCCTCGGGGCCCAACAACTGCTCGATGGCCTGCGCTCGATGTACCAGGTCCAGCGGCTGCCCCTGGCCGCCCATGGCCATGATCCCGTGTTGATCCAGGATCACCTCCAGGCGCCTTATGTCTTGCCAGGTGTCCGGCGGCGCGACACGGTCTACATACGGCAATGGGACAGGGCGACTACTTGCTTCAATAGAACTGCTCATCATCTGTATCCGGTTGGCCAGGTACCCTTCTTGGGGTACATGCAGATGAGTCTATTGAAGGGCGAACAACCGCTCCGTCAGGCCCGGCCGCGATTTTGTAGTTTCCGGATAACGCTTTCTGACACCCGATGAGCGTCAGCCGATTCGCCCCAGCGGCTGGATGTTGATCTGCGTGGTGAGCTCCTGGAACGACAGCACCGGCAGCTCGAAATAGATGCCCTCGACCAGCTTGCGTACATAGCGGCGGATATCCATCGACACCACCAGCACGGGCCTGGCTTGAACATCCTGCAGGTCGCCCACCACGGCTTTCACCTGGGCGAGAAAGGCGTCGCTCTGCGCCGGCTCCAACGCCAGGTAGCTGCCGGCGCTGGTCTGGCGGATGCCACTGCGGATCATCTCCTCGACCGCAGGGTCCAGCAGATAGGCCGGCAGCAGGTTGTGGCCGCTGGCGTACTTGTAGCAGATGTAGCGCTTGAGGCTGCTGCGCACGTATTCGGCCAACTGCACCACATCCTTTTCCTTCTGCCCCCACTCCACGAGAGCCTCGAGAATCGAGCGCATGTTGCGGATCGAGATGCCCTCGCCCACCAGCCGCTGGAAGACCTCGGTGATGCGCTGCAACGGCAGGATGCGCTGCACCTCCTTGACCAGTTCCCCATAGCCCTGCTCCATCTGCTCCAGCAGGTAGCGGGTCTCCTGGATGCCGATGAAATCCCCGGCGTACTCGCACAAAACCTGCGAAAGATGCCAGGCGAGCACCTGGTCGATCGCCAGGAAGGCGCACCCGGCGCGCTCCAGGCGCTCACGCTGCGCCTGCTCCACCCATAGCGCCACACGCCCCGGCTGCAGGGCTTCGCCTTCCTCATAGGACACGCCGACAAGCGCCAACTGGCTGGGTTTTTCCTGCACCAGTAGCCGTTCCGGCATGAGCCGCCCACGCGCCACCGGCACTTCCTGCAACAGGATGCGGTACTCGCCGGGGCCAAGCGCGCTGGTAAAACGCAGGCGGATGCCGGGAAACGGCACGCCATGATCCAGGTACAGCGCCTGGCGCACCCGCGCCAGCTCGTCGTTCAGCGAGACGGCTTCAAGGGCGGCTTGCAGGCCACTGTCCACATCGATGAGCAAGGGCACGGTCAGAGCAAAAGCTTGTGTATCACCGGCCAACTTCGCCCTGCCGGTTGGTTTGAGCGTAGGCGCGCCGGCGCCGTTGGCCAACAGCGCCGGCAGGCCACCGCTCTGCTGCCGGCCGTCCTCCTCGATGCGTCGCTGGCGGATTACCCACCAGCCACCGCCGCCAACCAACAGCGCCAGGCTGAAGAAAGTAAACGTCGGAAACCCTGGGATAATACCGAACAATGCCAGCAGCGCGCCGCCGATCAATAAGGCCTTGGGCTGCGCCATCACCTGGCTGCCGATGTTCGCCCCCAGGTCGCGGGCACCTTCACCGTCGCGGGTGACGATGATGCCCGCGGTGATGGCGATGAGCAGCGCCGGCACTTGGCTGACCATGCCGTCGCCCACGGTGAGTACCGCGTAGAGCTGCAAGGCGTCGGCCGCCGTCATGCCCTTCTGCATCACGCCGATGGCCAGCCCAGCCAGCAAGTTGACCACGATGATCACCAAACCGGCGATGGCATCGCCCTTGACGAACTTCATCGCCCCGTCCATGGCCCCGTACATCTGGCTGGCCTTTTCCACTTCGCCACGGCGCGAACGGGCCTCGTTGACGTCGATGACCCCGGCGCGCAGGTCGCCGTCGATGCTCATCTGCTTGCCCGGCATGGCATCGAGGGAAAACCGCGCGCTGACCTCCGCCACCCGCTCGGCACCCTTGGTGATCACCAGGAACTGCACGATGGTGATGATCAGGAACAGGATGCAGCCCACCACCAGGTTGCCGCCGACCACGAAGTCGCCAAAGGTCTGCACGATCTGCCCGGCGTCGGCCTCCAGCAGGATCATCCGCGTGGTGCTGATCGACAGCGCCAGGCGAAACAGCGTGGTGACCAGCAGCACCGACGGGAACACCGAGAAATGTAGCGGCGAGACAACGTACACCGACATCATCATCAACACGACGGCGATGGTAATGTTCAGGGCGATCAGCAGGTCCAGCAACAGCGGCGGCAACGGCAGGATCATCATGAACACCACTGCCAGCAGCATCACCGCCAGCATCAGGTCCTTGCGCGCGCCGACATGGCCGAGCATCCGGGTCAAGGTGTTCATGACTGATCCTTGAGTCGCAGGTACTCGGCGAAGGTGGCCTGCGCCTGCTCCAGGCGGCCCGCCATCTGCTGCGCCTGGCTCAAGCACAGCCATAAGGATGCCTGCTGCTCGCCGGCGTCACGCAGCGTCAGGCACTGCTGCTCGGCGCGCGCCCAGTCGCCCAGCTCGAGGGCGGCCACTACCGAAGCGCGCCGCCCGGCGAGGTGATCGGGATCAACCCGCAACAGCACCTCCAGCAATGTTTGCGCACCGTCAGGTCGTCCACATCGCAGATGAAGCCAGGCCAACAGTTGCAGGACATCACACTGTTCGATCGTCAATTGCATCTGTTCATACCTTGAGCAGAAGGTTCGCGTAGCACGCCAGCGCGTGCCGGTCGGCCAGCAACGCTTGCAGCAGTACCGCCGCCTGGCGCTCCTTGGCGCTCAGCAGTTGCTTTGCCAGGGAGCCCAGCGTCATGGCGAAGCGATGTGGGTCGTACAGGGCACGCAGCTCCTGTTCGGGACTGGCGTACGACAGCCGCAGGCTTGCCATCCGATACTGCGGGTACAGCTCACGCAGGTGTGCCTGCACAGGTTGCCCAGGCATCGGCAGCGGTTCGCCAACCGATCGGGGGAACACGGTGTCGGCTGCCAAGGATTGCAGCCACGGGGCATGGAGCTGCCCGCCTCGTTCTATCAGGCTCATGCCGCAAGCACTTCGACGCGCATCCGCGACAGCAACTGGTAAGCCTCGTGCAATACCTGTTTCGTCACGCGACGTTCATCGAGACTGACCAGCAACACCAGACGTTCGTCAGGCAGCAGGCCGCATCGCAACAGCTGCCCAGGTACCTGGTGGTCCTGGACATGCCTGAGCGCACTCGACATGGCATGCTCGAACAATGCGCCCTGCACGGCAAAGCTCAGCCAAAGCGTCACCTGGCCCGCCAGCCGCTCGAACTGCAGGACACCGATATCCGGAAGATCCAGGCGTAGCCGTGTTTCCGGCAGATGCGCCAGTACCACGCCTTGATCGCGGCAGAACCGGACGATGGCCTCGCTACAAGGGTCCATGCTCATTCCTCCCGCACGCCACGCAGCGACGCTTCCTCATCTTCGATGAGCCGGTCCATGGTCAACTGACAGACCATCAGCAGGTGCTCGCGCTGGGTCTCATCGCTGAAAACCTGCAGAGGCAACAGCCGGAAGATGCGCTGCAGTTCACGCAGGCAGTGGATGCGTTGCCCGCCAGGAGCAAGCGGCAGCACGGCCAGCAGGCGCAGGATGTCCTGCTCGCCGGCCCAGCGTTTGTCGATCAGCGCCAAGAGGTCGCTGACCAGATCAGAAGGCCCGTACGCCACTGGGCTCTCCGGCAAGCTGGCGGAACAGCGCGGTAGTGTCGCTTTCCAGTTTCTTCAGGGCCTGCACCAGTTTCATGTCGCCGATGACCTGCTGCAGCTGATTGCTGTCCAGGTGCGAGGACGGCCCGCTGATATGACTGGCCAGGCCGTTGAGCATGTACTGGGCGACATCGCCGATGGCCGCGTCACCGAAGCGTGCGCGCAGCTCGTCCCAGGCGTGCTTGAGACCGCGATAACCACACAAAAAATCGCAGTACACCCCACGCAGCGCGGCCACTTCGGCGACCCCCTGTTCCTGGGTAGCCTGGGCCAGCGGACCGATCTCGATTCCCAGCTCGATCATCCGGCCCTGCGCCTGCGCCATGCCCGCCATGGCCTGATCTAGCTTCCCAGGCAAGCCGCTGTCATCAGCCATATTGCCCAATGCGGCACGGGCATAGGCCAAGGCCAGGTAGCGATGGCAGGCTTCGCCGGAAAAGCCATCCAGCCGTGCTTGCAACTCTCCCGGCGTCAGATCGGGATGCTGGCGCAACCAGGCCACGAGTTCATCCAGGGCACGACGCTGCACATCCGGTACCTTGGCCAGCATCTCCTCGGCCGCCTGGCCTGCCTGCAAGCCATGCTGGCGCGCATCGGTGATGCGGCTACGGGCACCGAGCCGGGCATTGGCCAACGACGAGAACGCCATCGACACCTCTTCCGCCATCTCGACCTGCTGCCCCATCGGGGTTACCTGCCGCACCTGGATGGTTGCCTGCCCTTCCCATCCGCCCCCCACGGCCACCGCCGATTCAACCTGCGCTAAGCCGATGCCTACGCTCATGCCCACCTCATTATCGAACTACATGAATGAGCGGCATGCTAGAGGCCTGCCATGAGCCTTACTGTCATTGCCGGGCGCTTCTTTTTAGCCTTTCGGCAAGCGTCAAAGAGGGCGGCCGAAATCTAAAAACATGCGACTCACAGTGAAATCCGCCCCATGGCAAGCCTCCTAGAATGGCGTCCTTCCTTTGCGCACCAGCACCCTTCCCATGTCGCCATCGCTGCTCCAGATTCCCCAGGCCCTGAAAGCCGCCGTGAACGACGTCACCCTGGTCCAGGTCAACGGCAAGGTCACCCAGGTCACCGGCACCCTGATCCGTGCACTGGCGCCTGGGGTGCGGGTCGGCGAACTGTGCCGGCTGCGTAGGCCGGACCATGAGCAGGAACTGCTGGCCGAGGTCATCGGCCTGCAACAGGACCAGGCATTGCTCGCCCCGTTGGGCGACATACAGGGGCTTTGCACGCGCACCGAGGTCTGCCCCACCGGTAGCCAGCATCGCGTCGGTGTGGGTGATCATCTGCTGGGAATGGTACTCGACGGCCTGGGCAACACGCTCGACGGCAGCGTACAGACCGCGCCGCAAGCCTGGTACCCGGTACATCGGGATGCGCCGGCTCCCTTGAGCCGCAAGCTGGTCGACACACCCTTGAGCCTGGGCATCCGTTGCATCGATGGCCTGCTCACCTGCGCTGAAGGGCAGCGCGTCGGCATCTTCGCACCCGCCGGCGGCGGCAAGAGCACGCTGCTGGCCTCACTGCTGCGCAACGCACAGGCAGACGTGATCGTCCTCGCCTTGATCGGCGAACGCGGCCGAGAAGTGCGCGAGTTCATTCACCATGAGCTCGGCGAACAGGGCCTGCGCCGTGCGGTGCTGGTGGTCGCGACCTCCGACCGTCCGGCGATGGAGCGGGCCCGTGCGGGCTTCGTCGCCACCACCGTGGCCGAGTATTTCCGTGATCAGGGCCGCAAGGTCCTGTTGCTGATGGACTCGCTGACCCGCTTCGCCCGGGCCCAGCGGGAGATCGGCCTGGCCGCGGGCGAACCGCCGACTCGACGCGGCTTTCCGCCGTCGGTGTTTGCCCAGTTGCCACGCCTGCTCGAACGTGCCGGGCACGCGGACAAGGGCTCGATCACCGCGCTCTACACCGTGCTGGTGGAAGGCGATGACCTGAACGAACCGATCGCCGAGGAAACCCGCTCGATCCTCGATGGCCATATCGTGCTGTCCCAGGCACTGGGGGCGGCCAACCACTACCCGGCCATCGACGTGCTGCGCTCGGTCAGCCGGGTGATGCACCAGGTGGTCAGCCCTGCCCACCGCGCCGCCGCCAGCCAGTTGCGCCAGTGGATGGCGTGCTATGAAGAAGTCGAGCTGCTGCTGCGAGTCGGCGAATACACCCGAGGCCAGGACCCTGCCGTGGATCAGGCCATCGACAAGCGCGATGCCATTCGCGCCTGGCTGTGCCAGGCGCCGCATGAGCGCAGTTCGCTGCAACAGAGCCTCGAACAACTGCTGGAGATCGCTCGGTGTCCTTGACCGCCCTGTTATCCATCATGCAACGCCGGCTGCAACGGGCCGAGCGCGAAGCGCACACTCAACAGGTCCGCTTGCAGGCAGCCCAGGCGGACCAGACGCAATCGCTCGAAGTGCATCTGACTTATCGGCGCTGGGCCCTCGAGGAGGAACAGCGTCTGTTCGATGCGCAGATGGGCCGCCTGACCAACCTCCATGGCCTGGAGCACTGGCGTCGACAGGTCGGACTGCTCGGTGAGCGCGAAGCGAGCCTGCGTGGACAGGTCGTGGCCTGCGAGGACGCGCTGATGCGCCAGCACTCGGCACGCCAGCAGGCGCAAACGAAGCTCGCCAAGGCCAGACAACAGCTGGACAGTTTCAAGCAGCTGCACGAGCAAGCTTCCCGGCAAACCGCTCGGCGTACAGAGCACAGCCAGGAGCTCGAAGTGGAGGAGCGCCATGGCCAGGGAGGTTCTCCATGCTGAACACCCAGCCTGTCCCTGCGCTGCCGGACAACCCATTGTCTGAAACGCCTGGACTTAGGCCATGCAACGAGCAGCGACGGTTGTTCGAACACCTGCTGGAAGATCCACGGATAAAGCGCAGGGCGCCGCAGGAGACTGGCCATCGACCCACCCAGGACGAAGCCTGCCCTGAACGCCCTGTCACCCAAGTGGTCCTGAACATGGCTGACTTGATCGCAAAGTGCCCGCGCGCCTGCGCAGCAGAACGACCTGCGCTGCTCGAGGACGTCATCGAACGTCCCCTTCCGGAGCCCATGCCAGCGATACCTGATGCAGTCGAGCCAACCTCATTGACCGAAGCACGTCGAGCCGGGGCGGGCCCTCAAAATGTCCACGACAATACCAACAACGTGCCGGATCGTCTGCTACTCCGCGATATCGACCCAATCCTTGCCCCCCCCATCCCATCGAGCGAGCGCCCCCTGATCGACAAGGGCCTGTCATCAACTGTCGCTGCCCCCGTCCAGGATCTGCAGACGCTTGTTGAGCGCCTGCAACTGCAACTGTTCGCCAGCAGGACTGGCAAACGCGAACAGGCCCTGTTGCAGGTGCAGTTACCTCAGCTGGGCCATGTCGAAGTACGCATGAACCCTGCGAGCGCTGGCCTGCAGGTGGAGATCCAGGCTGCGCCGGCCGCCCTGCGGCAATTGCAGGTGGCCGGTACGGACCTGCTTGAGCGCCTGCAACGACTCGATCCCGCACAGCCGGTCAGCCTCGGCTTTGGCGCAAATGGCGACAACCATCAAGGCTCGCGCAACAAGCGCCATGTAGAGGACGAAGGCTGGCCTGAACCATGAGTACATCGAACTTGCCTGTCGCCCACACTCAGGAACTGCGCTTGCAGCAGTCACTGAGCCATCGCCAACCTCATTATGCCGACGATCAAGGGCAGGTCTCGCTGAGCGTCAGCACTCCAGGCGATGACCTGGACCTGACCGTGCTAATCGATTGGCACGGCGTGCCGGCTCGCCTGCTGTGTCGTCGGCAGCAGCTGGCGCAATGGCTCGCACCACAGTTGCAGGCAGCCGACTTCGCCAGCCTCCCCAGCGCACTGCAGCTGGCGGTGCTGCAACGGGACACCCCTCGCCTACCCGGCCTGCAATGCCTGGGCATCGAGCCGGCAGACAGCATCGACCGCATACCCGGTCTGCAGGTGACGCTGAGAAGCGCGCAGGGCCTGCTGCCCTGCTGGGTACAAGGCGACAGCGAGCACATGCTGGCGGCCTTGCCACGGCGTCCACTACGCGAACGCCTGAACATCCAGCTCAACCTCTCGCTGCAGTGGCGCGCCCTCGAATTGACGTTGCACGACCTGCGCGACCTGGGCTCGGGCGACATCCTGCTACTGCCTGCCGGTACGCCAAGTTCCCCGCGACTGCTGGGCGTGCTCGATGGCCACCCCTGGGCCGAGCTGCAACTCGAAGACACACATCTGGAGCTAGTCCGCATGCACGATACCCCCCCTGTGGCCGACACTACGCTGCAAGCGCTGGAGCAACTGCCCATCCCGGTCAGCTTCGAAGTCGGTCGCCAGACCCTCGACCTGCACACACTGTCGACCCTGCAACCTGGAGCGCTGATTGAACTGCATAGCCCTGTGGATGCCAAGGTGCGCATCCTCGCCAACCAGCGCTGCATCGGCACCGGTCTGTTGGTGCAGATCGACGGCCGCCTCGGGGTGCGAGTCGACCGCCTGCTGGAGCAGCAACCGACATGATCCAGCTGCCGGACGAACTGAGCCTGATCCTCGGTCTGGCGCTGCTGTCGCTGGTGCCGTTCATCGCGGTCATGGCCACCTCGTTCCTGAAGATGGCCGTGGTCTTCTCGTTGCTGCGCAATGCCCTGGGTGTCCAGCAGATCCCGCCAAACATGGCCTTGTATGGCCTGGCGATCATCCTCAGCCTCTATGTCATGGCCCCGGTGGGCATGGCCACCTACGACTACCTGAACGCCCATGAGACCACCCTCGGCGATACCCGTTCGGTCGAGCGCTTTCTCGACGAAGGCATGGCGCCGTTTCGCGCTTTTCTCGACAGCCAGGTCAACGAGCGCGAACGCGCTTTCTTCCTCGACAGCACCCGCCAACTCTGGCCCCAGCACTATGCCGAGCGGGTCGACGGCAACAGCCTGCTGGTGCTGCTGCCGGCGTTCACCATCAGCGAGCTGAGCCGGGCCTTCGAGGTAGGTTTCCTGATCTACCTGCCCTTCATCGCCATCGACCTGATCATCTCCAACATCCTCCTGGCCATGGGCATGATGATGGTGTCGCCTGTGACCATTTCACTGCCCTTCAAGCTGCTGCTGTTCGTCCTGCTCGACGGCTGGGGGCGACTTTCCCATGGCCTGGTGCTGAGCTACGGAGGCTGACATGGGCAATACCGAAGTTCTGCACTTCGCCACCCAGTCGCTGTGGCTGGTGCTGGTCCTGTCGCTGCCGACGGTGCTGATGGCCGCGCTGGTCGGTACCCTGGTTTCCCTGGTACAGGCGTTGACCCAGGTACAGGAGCAGACCCTAGGTTTTGTCGCCAAGCTGGTGGCGGTGGTCGTCACCCTGTTCGTCACTGCCGACTGGATGGGCAGCGAGTTGTACCGCTACACCGATCTGGTGCTCAACCGAATTTCCTCTGCACGATGACGGTCCAGACGCTTGAACAGATGCTGCTGGGCTTCAGCCTGATCCTGCCCCGGTTGTTCGGCTGTTTTCTGCTGCTGCCGATCCTCGGCAAGCAGGTACTGGGCGGCGCGCTGGTGCGCAATGGCGTGGCCTGTTCGCTGGCCCTGTTCATCTACCCCAGCGTGGCCGGTACCCTACCCGTTGCGCTGGACGGATTACAGCTGGGGCTGCTGATCGGCAAGGAAGTGCTGCTCGGCCTGCTGCTGGGCTTCGTGGTGGCCATCCCGTTCTGGGCCCTGGAGGCCTGCGGCTTTCTCATCGACAACCAGCGCGGCGCCACCCTGGCCTCCACCCTCAACCCGCTTCTGGGCAGCCAGACCAGCCCCACCGGCGCCTTCCTGGCGCAGACGCTCGTTACCTTGTTCTTCACCGGCGGCGCCTTCCTGGGGCTGCTAGGGGCGCTGCTGGGCAGCTATGCCAGCTGGCCGGTGGCAAGCTTCTACCCGTACATCGGCGACCAGTGGAATACGTTCTTCCTGGCCCAGTTCGACTACCTGCTGAGCCTCTGCGTGCTGTTCGCCGCGCCATTGCTGATTGCCATGTTCCTCGCCGAATTCGGCCTCGCCCTGGTCAGCCGCTTCGCACCGTCACTGAACGTGTTCATCCTGTCCATGCCGATCAAAAGCCTGGTCTGCAGCGCGCTGCTGGTGCCGTACCTGTTCCTGCTAATGACGCAGGCCGAAAGCCAGGTTTTCATCGCACTGTCCAAGGTACGCCTGCTCGGCCCTTTGCTGGAGCAGCCATGAGCACCGAAAAGACCGAACAACCCACGCAAGCGAAATTGCGCGATGCGCGCCGCAACGGCCAGGTGGCCAAGAGCAAGGAGCTGGTCTCCACTGTACTCATCCTGAGCCTGGTCGCGTTGCCCATGGGCTTTCCCGACTACTTTCTCGGGCATCTTGGTGAGCTGATGATGCTGCCCGCCCCCCTGCTCCATCTGCCCTTTCGCCAAGCGCTGGAGCTGATGCTGAAGCAACTGCTGCATGAGTTGCTATGGCTCACCTTGCCGTTCCTTTTGACCGCGGTGCTGGCCGCCATCGCCGGCAACCTGCTGCAGACCGGTTTCGTCTTCAGCGGCCAATCGCTCACACCTGACCTGAAAAAAGTCAGCCCGCTGGAGGGGGTGACGCGGATCTTCTCGATCAGGAACCTGCTCGATTTTCTCAAGTCGGCGCTCAAGGTCCTGCTGCTCGGCGCGCTGGTGATTGGCCTGCTCAGTGATCAGCTTCGCACGCTGCTGCGGGTGCCGTCGTGCGGCATCGAGTGCATCCTGCCGTTGCTGGGCAGCCTGATGGGCAACCTTATCGGGGTCTGTGCCGTGGGTTTCCTGGCGATCTCGGCGGCCGACTATGGTCTTGAACGCTGGCAACATCTGAAACAGCTGCGCATGAGCAAGGAAGAGGTCAAGCGCGAGCACAAGGAGATGGAGGGTGCCCCGGAGCTCAAGCGCGAGCGTCGCAAGCGCCATCGCGAGATACACAACGGCACACTGCGCGCGGACGTCAGGCGCTCGTCGGTCATCGTCGCCAACCCGACCCATATCGCCGTGGGCCTGCGCTACAGGCCCGGGGAAACGCCCCTGCCGTTGGTCACCCTCAAGTACACCGACGAACAGGCCCTGCTGGTCCGGCGGATCGCCGAAGAGGAAGGGATACCGGTGCTCGAACGTATTCCCCTGGCCCGGGCGCTGTTCGCGGATAGCCTGGTGGAGCAGTACATTCCAGGTGACTTGATCCAGCCGGTCGCTGAGGTGATTCGCTGGTTGCAGGCGCAAGAGAAGATTGCATAGATAACCGCAAACCACTGGCAACCCCTATCCCACAGGTCCAGGACAATCGGAGTTGGAAGCCCGGGGTTTGTACGAACAGTAGCCGAGTGGCGATCAGACAAGGCGAAAACAGGCGAGGAACGGCCGAAGTCGTGCTCGATTTCACGGGTTGTAAATGAACATTCCGAGCCTGTTTTCAACCCCGCATGAGCGCAAAAAGCGCCGTGAGTTATGGTCACTATTTGTGATACGCCACACTAGACCAGGATCCCTCGCTGAGGCAGTGGCCGGCGAACAGGCATGGCTTCTGCTCTCTCCCTCGCCAGATTCCGAGCAGGCTGGCGAAGCTGTTTCCAAAACACCTGGAGTAACGCATCACGCTCCTGATCATCATGGAGCGCCCGCGCGGCTGCGGCCAGCACGGCTTCGTTCATGGCGCTCCAGCCTCATCATCAAGGTTCCGTTGCGTCAGCGCCCGCTGCAACGCGGCCAACTGCCCTTCGATACTGGCATTGATCACGCAGCCTGCGGTCTCCAGACGACATCCGCCTCGCGCAAGCCTGGCATCGGCGCATACCTCGACAGACCCGACCTCGGGATATAGCGCGAGCACTTCATCCAAACGCTGGCTAACCTCGGACAACTGATCGGGCCTTACGTGCAGCAACAGTGCTTCCCGTGGCTGAACCCGCGCCAGCGCCTGACGGGTCGCAGCCAATGTAAGCTCGATATCAGGGTATTGCCCCAGCACCTTGCACACGGCCTGGCGCACCACCTCGCTCATCTGCCGGTCGACCTGGCGATAGAACGCGTCGCAGTGCAAACGTGTCCCGTGCAGCAACGCCGCCTGCTCGATGGCGGCCATTTCCAGCCCGACCTCCCGTCCGAGCCGCTGATGCTCCTCAAGCACCGCATCGGCCCGGGCATCGATATCACGGGCACGCTGACATGCGTTGTCGGTCAGTCCGCGGGCATCGAGGTACTGCTGATAGTCAGCGCTGCGCAATACGTTCAGGCTCGGGTCGATCATCGGCCGGGCCTCATTCAATTCAATAAATGGCAACATTCCGGGCTCCTGTCTCGGGCCACTTTCAGGCAAAGGGTGCGGGCCAAGTCGCGTTGCTCAGCGTCCATCGGCCAAGTTGGCACAGCAGTCATGCCTGGCAGGCGCAGGGCCATGCGCCGAGCGAACCCTGGATCGACCTCGCCGCATGCCTGCAGCCAGAATGCCAATCCACAACCGGGCAGGTACGCATCCAGGTCGCCGGCTGGCAATACCTGTTGCCAGCCGGCAGGCCAAGGGCCGATGACCAGAGGCCACTTTTCCAGGCAATAGCGAAGGTCTTGCAGGTCGAGCGCCTGGCGCAACCGCGTCTGACCTTCAGGGTCGAGCAGCTGCTTGATGGCCCGACCATGCAGCAGTCCCCCCAAACTTGACAGCACCCGCTCAAACACCGGCTGCGGATAATAAGCCAGCTTACCGAGCCGTTCTGGCACGTCGAAAGGCTCGGACAGTCCCAGCACAGACATCAGCCAACCGTTGAGCGTGCAACTCTCCCGCCAAAGCGGCAATGCCGGGGCTACCTGGCTCAGGGCTCCAGGACAATGGTTCAAGTGCAAGTAATTCGCCGGGCAATAGCGAAGCTGGAATTCGGTCATGTGCGTGCCCGCTGATGCCACCACAGGTACTGCGCCAGGTTGCTCAGCACCAGCATCCCCAGCAGCACACCCAGCAGCGTGAGCAAGCGCCAGCGCGAGCCTTCCAGAACCTGAATCGATAACAGCGTGACATGGCGCGGGCCCGCCAGTGGTTGACGCGCCTGGGTAGACGGTACCAGCACCACGCTGATGCGCTCGTAGTCCAGGCCTTCGATACTGTTGCTCAACAGCTGCTTCATCTGCCCGATGTACATCCCCAGCGCCGCATCCGCCGCGTGCTTGATAAAGATGGACGCCGACGCCGCACCGTTCTGCGTGCGCAGTCCATCACGGGGCTCCGGAAGCACCACATGCACCCGGGCCACCAGCACGCCATCGATCTCCGACAGGGTCCGCGACAGCTCCTGGGACTTCACATAGGTCAGCCGCGCCTGCTCCTCCAATGGCGAGGAGATCAAACTGTCGCGGGGAAACACATCATTGACCGTGGAAAACATTTCCCGCGGATAGCCTTGACGCTTGAGCGCCGCCACCGCGTGGCCGATGTCGGCTTCGTCGATTAGGATCTTCACCTTGCCGTCCTTGTCCTGGGCCTTCACCGCGTCGATGCCCTCGCTGTCCAACACCGCGAGCATCTCGTTGGCCTCGCGCTGGCCGAGGCCGAGGTAAAGCTCGACCCTGCATCCCCCCAGCGCCAGCACCGCCAGAAGCAGCACGCACTGCCATGATCTTTTCACAGGGCACCTACTGGGCTTTCATGAGAGTTTCGATGTTCTGCGTGGTGCGCCCCACGCCCTTGGCGATCAACTCCACCTGCAGGTTTGTGCGAATCAGTGCCCAGTGAGCATCCATCAGTGCCACGGGATCCCCCGTGCGCGAGACCAGACTGGCCTGCGCGCTCAGCCGGGCTTCTGCATGCTGCTGGTGGAGCTGACCTATCTGGTGCAGCAGTCCATCCCCGGGGCTGCCGGAGGCGCCGGATAGCGCTTGCTCGAACTCGGCCACCTGCCGGGAGTCGGCAGCCGGTGCCGCCAGCGACTGCAGATCGGTGACCATCTGGGTCACCTCGGTGATACCACTCATGAGCCTCCCTCCACCGTGAAGGAATCATTCAGCAGGTCCATCGCCATGGCGAACACTTGCAGCCTCGTTTGCTGTGTCAGTTCCGAATACACCTGCTCGCGAGGTTGATGTTCAACAAGGCTTGCCTGGAACTCGGCAGCATCCTGATCGCTGTGCACGTGCATCGCGATCTGTGCACCT
Organism: Pseudomonas sp. DrBHI1; assembly: GCF_002205115.1. Taxonomy (NCBI): domain Bacteria; kingdom Pseudomonadati; phylum Pseudomonadota; class Gammaproteobacteria; order Pseudomonadales; family Pseudomonadaceae; genus Pseudomonas; species Pseudomonas sp. DrBHI1. The sequence goes on along the minus strand of NZ_NIBE01000004.1, from coordinate 45,451 downwards.
TGTCCAGCAAACACAAGCGTCGAGGCCAGCGGACTCATGCCACCACCTGGGCGCGCATGCCCTGGGCAAAGTGAACCAGATCAGGATTACCGCTCTGCGCCATGCCCTCAAGCCGCCGCTCGAGGGCTGCCATATAGCCCAACTGACGCTCACACAGCGCCAACCAAGGCCCCAGCGATGGCCAAGGCGCCTGGTTGCCCTGCGCCAAGGCTTCTTCGCAACGCCCCAGCCCCATCAGGCAGGCAGTACGTATCGCACAGGCAGCTTCCATTGTCTCAGGCTCCCGGGCCAGCCACTGCGCGATGCAAAGCGCCTCTTCATGGTGACGATGCTCGACACCCAGCAGGCCCAGGCGGGCCAGCAGATTGTTCACGGAATGGTTCATGCTCAGAACTTCTGCAGAATGCTGCTGATGGTGTTCTTGAAGGTCTGGCCCAGGGTCGCGTCGACCTGGAACACGTTCGACCAGATGTTCGAGCGATGACGCATATCAGCCAGCAAAGCGGGATCGTCACTTTTCTCGTTGAGCTTCTGCAGGGAGTCGAGAACCGCCTTGTTGGCCTGCCTTGCCTGCTTGACCATGCCCTCGTGGACCATGTCCATGGTGTTGCTGGTACCGTCGTGGAACCCGCTGCTGATCGTTGTCATTTCAGTATTCCTCCAGTTTTTCGAGTATCTTCAAGGCTGCGTCAAGGGCTGCCAGTTGGTGGTGCAAGCGCTGGAACGCAGGGGGTGGCAGCGGCTCAGACAGCTGCCTGGCGCAGGCCTGCCGTGCGTGCTCCAGCACGGAGAACATGCGTGCCTGCTTGCGTCGGTCACGCACCTCCCGCATGAGTTCATCCATCATCCGCCGGTCTCTCCTTCAGGTTGATCACATAGTCCCGACCGCCCTTGCTCAGCGTGATCGCCTGCCCATCGATGGCCAGGATGCGAATGCCGGAGGGCATCAGTGCCCCCACTGGATAACGGCGGTTGTCGGTCAGCGTCACGTAAGGCAACCGCCCCAGTGAAACGCCTCGAACAGGGAAATCGAGTTTCGCGGAAGGTGCCCTGCCCTCGTCGACCAACCGCAACGACGGGTAGTCGCCAAATGCCTCGCGGTACTGTCGCTGAAGGTTCTGGTAGTCCTGAAGCTGGCGCTCGCGCAGCGCCCCGCGCAACACCAGGGCGTGCCCCTGGTCCGACACGCTCAAGGCATCCTCCAGTCGCCAGTCGCGCAGCAGCTGCGCCAGCCGCGTCCGGGCTTGCTCCTGGGGTTGAGCGGGTTGCTCGACTGGGGCAATCACTGCTGCCGGCGTGTCCTGTGCCTCTGCCTCGGGCACCAACAATCGGGTAAGCAAAACGAGCAGTAAGATCAGACCGGCGCCGGGCACCATGAACCAGCCGCGCCCTATCCAGGGCGCAGGGGCCTGCACCACAAGCCGCTCGCTGAACACTTCGTCCTGGTTGCCAAATGCCCAGCGCAACGGACCACAACCTTGAATCGCCAAGGCCTGCAGCTCGACATCCGCAGCCACCTCCCGCCCGTCCTGGGTAGGTGGTTCAGCCGACCCCCACTCCAGCAGGCGCACGCCATGGGGCTCGACCATCAGCACCAGGTGCACGGCAGCGATGCCTGTATCCACCAGGACCAGGTCGGCCAGGGCAGGATCGGCACCGATGACCACCCGCCCCGACATCAAGGACACCTCGGCGCCGGCATTCAGACCACTGTAGATCCGCAATTTCCAGGTCATTTCAGGCACGCTCGCCAAGCCCGGAATCAATCAGCCTCGGCTCGATCAGGAACAGCCGGACCGAACGACGGGTGTTGCTCGACTGATAACGGAACAAGGCGCCCAGGAAGGGAATGTCACCCAGCAGCGGGACCTTGCGGATGCTTTCGCTGGTCTCGTCGCGATGGATGCCGCCGATCATCAGGCTCTGTCCGAGATCGACCCGGGCCAGCGTGTCGATGACCGTGCGGCTGATGGTGGGGATGCCGTCGGGCCCGGTGCTGTTGGGCTTCTGGCTGCCGTCCTCGATATGCAGGCTAAGGCTGATTTCCGGCCGGTCCGCACTGCGGATCAGACGTGGCGTCATCTTCAGCAAGGTGCCGTAGGTGATCGCCTTGAGCTCGGCAACGCGTTCACCCATCACCCGTACATAGTAGGTTTCACTGTGATCAATCACCGCCAGGGTATTTTCCTGGGTCAGCAAGGTCGGTCGCGACACCACCTGGGCATGGCCCTCGCCCTGCATCAGGGTCACCTTGGCCAACAGCCGGTTCAAGCCCCGACTATCTACCAGGCTGCCGGTCAACGTGGTTTCCGATACGCCCGCTCGGGTACGAAGGTCCACCAACTGATGCTTGCCGATACCGAACTGCCACTCCACGCCCAGCTCATCCAGGTGTTCAGCGTTGATATCGAGGATTGTCAGGCCTACCTCGATCCGAGCAGCAGGCCGGTCCAACGCCATCACCAGCCGTCGATACATGGGCAGGCGCTCGGCGTGATCACGCACGATGATGGCATTGAGCGACGGCTCGGCCTGGACCACGGCCCGACCTGCGCGAACCTGTGCCCCCTCCCCCATGGATTGGCCTTCCACCGACACCACATTGGCATCGGCCAGCACCCGGGAGAGGATCGTGGCCACGCCAGGCACCGCCACCTTCTGGTCGCGATAGTCGATCTCACGATCCTCGGCCATCGCATGCCTGAGCGGGATCACCTCGACGCTGAGGTTGCCGCCCAGTTCGTCCTGCAGACTCGCCTGCTGCTCCAGGGCCTTGACCGTCTGCTCGACCCGGTCCAGATAGCGGGGCGGTCCTGACGCGTACACCAGCCGTCCACTTGCTGCGGCGCGCCAGGCAAAGCGCGAGGTCCAGCCACCACCTTCTTGGAGCGCGACGCGCAGTTGCGGCTCGCGCACCTTGTCCAGGTGGATCAGCCGTGTCTGGACTTCGCTCGATTTGTCGACATGCAGCACCGCGCCGTCGTAGTACCAGGCCAGGTTGTAGAGCACCGCGACCTGCTCGAGAAACGCCTGCGGATCCGGCTGCTCGAACGTGGCGCTCACCTGGTCCCTGACCTTGTCACTGACCACCACCGAACCCTGGTAGTTGGCGGCAAAATTGGTCAGCACGTCACGCAGACTCTCGCCCTGAGCGATATAGTGGAACGGCTCGTCAGCCCAATCCAGCGGCTCGCCCTCGGCGAATAAACTGACCAGCAGGACTGCCAAACCGGTGGCAAGCGATCTCATGGCAGCCATACGCTGGGCCCTCGGACAATCACAGGTGTTTGGCTGCAGCGTTGCGCGCACAGGACATTCAGCAGGGCGACCTGAACCCCAAGCACCTGCTCGAGGGTGTCGACATCGCCCTGTGACACGTCGATCCAAGCCTCGAGCATGAGCTCTGAGTCAGGCGTCAGCGCCAACCGCTGTGGGCAATGCGCAGCCCAGGCAGTGACCATGCCCATCAGGCGGCTCAGCGCCTGATGATCGAGACTGGCGCCATGCCCGACCACCGACGATAGCGAGCTGCGGACCATCAGCTGTACGCCCCGCGGTTCAAGCCACAGGCCATGGCCATCGATGCACAGGTGGTAGCTGCCAGCGTCATCGGCCAGCCAGGGCGCCATGCCCAGGCGGCGGGCCAACTGCATTGGAAGTCTGTTCATGCGGGTCTTGTCCATGCGAGGTCGGGGGGCGTCTAGCGACGGGCGTCGCTGGGCGTGCAACCGAAGCGCCGACGGTAGCTCTGGCTGAAATACGACTGGCTGGAAAAGCCGCTTTCCATGGCGATGTCGACAATGCTCATGCGCGTGTTAAGTAACAGGTGATGCGCATGGACGATCCTACGTTCGGTGATCCAGGCGCGTGGCGAGCAGTTGTAGAAGGAGCAGAACAGGCTCTTGAACGCCGTCAGGCCCAGCCCGAAGGCCTCGGCGTACTGGTCCAGGCGCCACTCGCGCAGGTAGTTCTGCTCCATGAAGGCGTGCAGCCGATCAACATGGCGATTGCCCTGTTGGCGCAGAGCCGCCAGCAGCGTCCGACCTTGCGCCCCGAACACCAGCAACAGCAGCAGCTCCTCAAGACGCAGCATTGCCAGCATCGACGCAGGCCCTTCGCCACCGAGCGCCGCCAGACGGGTCACGCACTCCCGCGCCATGCTGCAGGGCTGAAGGCGCAGGGCATTCACACAGGGTTTATCGTAGCGCTCGAGATGGCTCAATTCCTTACCGTGACGCTGCATGAACGCCTGCACGAAATTCACATCCAGCGGCAGCCACAGGACTTGGCACGCCTGCCATCGGATCGCCACCAGGTAGGTGCCGCGCTTGACGAATAGCAGTTCGCCGGCCTGTAGATCGATGACATTGTCTTTTTCGCGTACGGCCAGCTCACCGGTCATGATCGCGTAGAAGCCTTCCTGCCCTTGGGATGCAAAACCCGCCCCGACAACATCCAACTGCCGCCCTTGCACTCACCAGTCCTCAACTGGAGAAATCCCTCTCGCACCAGGCCTTACTTCCCGTAGAGCCCTTTACACACCACGTCGAAGCTCAACGGGTGTAGACATGGCCATAGGCTACGATGCCCTCCCATGCTTGAACGCAGGGATTGTCCTCGTATGGGTGGAGGTATTTCGCCATTGCTTGTAGGAAGTTCACGGAACCTGGCGCACGGCAGAAGGCGGACGCAAGCCAACAGCTAAAAAACGACGACAGCCTCCGATAGTCGAGCATGCGGCATGATCGTTACCGTGGCGGCCCCCTCCAACGAGAACTCGCCATGCCAGGCAAGAACTATGACTATGCACTGACCCAGCTGTACGCGGCCTTGAAACTGGAGCCCCCTGTGGCCTTCGAGCCCGTGATCAGCCTGCGGGTAGGCCCCCATGTGTGCAACGTGACCGAGCACCCTGCCGACCAGTTACTGATGTTCATCGAACTTCCCGCCATCGATGGCGTATGCTGGGGTCAGCAGAACCTGTTCTGCCAGGAACTCTGCAAGCCCATGCTCGGAGTCGATCCGCTCACGGGCATGCATGTGCTATGGAACCGCCAGCCCCTGGTAAAAATGGACCGCGCCATGGTGCATCACCAATTGGAACAATTGGTTCAGGGCGCCCACGACCTGGCCGACAGCGAAACGCCCTGAGCAGCGTTCAGCGCTGCGCCCAGATCTGCGCCTCGCTCCATCCCAGAGCGGCAAAGTCCTCGGCGCGCAGCGACGCCTCCTCCTCGCAGAAGAACTCGTCGAGTTGCGGAGGCCTTACCGCCGTGTCGCTGAGCATCGCGTGGACCTGGCCACGGTGGTGGATCTGGTGCTCGAACAGGTGCGACAGCAAGCGCAGACGCGACTCATGCTGCATCCGTTCTGGCCGCACGATGCTGACATAACGTCCGAGCTGGTCGTCACGCAATTGCCGGCAATAGGTGATCAGTCGCTGATCGGCCTGAACCTGCTGAGCTTGCAGGTCGGTGCAGGTGGCAAAGGGTTGCTCAGGCACAAAGAAACGCTCGCCATCCGGATCGGGAGCTTCACCGCGCTGCTCGCACTCCAGGGCATCCAGGTAGAACCAGTCCACCGTCAACAGGTGGTTGAGGGTAGCCTTGATCGAGGGAAAGAAGCTGCAACGGGGGGCGACGAACTCGTCCTGGGTCAGTTGCAGGCAAGCCTTGTACAGGCGGTGGTTGGCCCAGCCATTGTTGTAGGCCTGGGTCAGCAGATGATGCGACAGCGGCTCCATGGTCGGCTCCTTCAGGCGAAGCGTTGCAGTTGCATCTCCCGTAGCCGGCTCAGGGTCCGTTGGTACGGGAACGCCAGATACCCTTGAGTGTAGAGCGCTTCCAGCGGGACCTCGGCCTCCAGGTACAACGCCACCCGACGGTCGTAGCACTCGTCGACCAGCGCGATGAAACGGCGCACGCTGTCATCCTTGGGCGCCAGGGTCGGCAGCTGGCGATCGCCGGCCTCGACCCGGGCCGCGCCATCCTCGGTGCCACGGGCGATACGCCCGGCCTGTTGCACGCCGCCCAGGGCCGGCACGTCACTTACCAGAATGGCCGGAAAACGGTCGCACAACGCCATGAAGTCCATGGCGGCCAGGGGCTGCTCGCACAGATCGGCGAATCGGCACCAGAGCGCCCGGGGGCTGTGGCGCACGACCCGCACATGGCGCGAACCGATCTGCACGGTCTGCTCGCTGCCGGGATCATCCGGGCTCAACTGTTCGAACACCGCAGCCAGCGCCCCGCCAGCTCCCGCCGGCGCCACCCAGTAGCGCTGCCGCCATGCTCCTGGATGCAGGCGATGGTCCTGCTCGCCAGTCACCGACAGCACCCGCATGTGCCGCTCGATGGCGGCGATGGCCGGCAGGAAGCGTTCACGGTTGAAACCGTCGCGATACAACTGATCGGGGGGCTGGTTGGACGTGGCGACGATCACCACGCCCTCGTCGAACAGCTCCTGGAACAGCCGTCCGAGGATGATCGCGTCACCGATATCGCTGACGAACAGCTCGTCGAAACACAAGACGCGGATCTCGCCGGCCAACGCTCGAGCCAAGGCCTTGAGCGGGTCGGCGGTGCCGTTGAGCTGGAACAGACGCTGGTGGACCCAGGCCATGAAGTGGTGGAAATGCTGGCGCCGGGCGGGTAGCGGCAGGCACCGGTGGAACAGGTCCATCAACCAGGTCTTGCCGCGGCCGACCGGGCCCCAGAGGTAAAGGCCCTGGGTCGGCTTGCCCTGGACCAGGGCATCGAAGCAGCCCTGCAATGCAGTGACGGCCACCGCCTGAGCCGGATCAGGAAAGAAACCGCGTTCGATGAGTGCTTGCTGGTAGAGGGATTCGGGCGTCATGCCCGCCATGGTACGACACTTTCGGCCTTGTCGCGGGCGCGCCTGCTGCCACGCGACAGGCCCTCACCGGCATCAATCGTCTTTCAACCCCACCTTCAACAATGCCCCATCCTTGGCATCGGTCAGCACATACACATAGCCATCCGGCCCAACCCGCACGTCACGGATCCGCGCCTTGAGGTCGCCCAGCAAGCGCTCTTCATGCACGATCTTGTCGCCATCAAGCTGCAGGCGGATCAACTCCCGGGTCGCCAGCGCGCCGATGAACAGGTTGTGGTCCCACGCCTTGAAGGTCGGGCTGTCATAGAACGCCATGCCGCTGATGCCCGGCGATTTCTCCCACACATGGTGCGGGTCTACCATGCCCTCGACATGCTTGCCCTTGGCCTCCGGGATCGGCAACAGCGAGTAGTTGATGCCGTGGGTGGCGATCGGCCAACCGTAGTTCTTGCCTGGCCGCGGGATGTTGATCTCGTCGCCGCCACGGGGGCCGTGCTCGTGGGTCCACAGTTGCCCGGTCCAGGGATTCAGGGCCGCGCCCTGCTGGTTGCGGTGGCCGAACGACCAGATCTGCGGGCGCACGTTGTCGCGGCCGACGAAGGGATTGTCCTTGGGCACTTCGCCATCGGGCAGGATACGCACGACCTTGCCCTGCAGCTTGTCCAGGTCCTGGGCGGTGGGCCGCTGGTTGTTCTCGCCCAGGGCGATGAACAGGTAGCCGTCACGGTCGAACACCAGCCGCGAACCGAAGTGATTGCCTTCTGAGAGCTTGGGCTGCTGGCGGAAGATCACCGTGAAGTTTTCCAGACGCGCCCGGTCCTGCGACAGCTGGCCACGGCCGACCGCAGTCCCGGCCTTGCCGTCGGGGCCTTCCTCGGCGAACGACAGATAGACCGTTCGATCCTTGGCGAAGTCCGGCGACAACACCACATCGAGCAGGCCACCCTGCCCTTCGGCCCACACCTTGGGCACGCCAGAGAGCGGTGGGCCCACCTTGCCCTCGGCGCTGACAATACGCAGGTTGCCGGGGCGCTCGCTGACCAGCATGTCCTTGCCACCCGGCAGGAAGGCCAGGGCCCACGGATTGCGCAGGCCGTCGGCGACGGTACTGACGGTCAGTTGCCCCTCCTCGCTGGGAAACTGCTGCTCGGCGGCCGCCTGGGCCAATACGGGAAACAGACTGGCGGCCGCCAGGGAGATCATCAAGATGCGTGGCGTCATGCTCGACTCCTTCGAAGGGGCTCACGGCACGCGCTGGGTGTCACGTGGTGGCCGGGTGGGTTCCAGATTCGGGGTTTGCTGCTCGCGCCGCAGGTTGTCGCCATTGCCGATACCGCGGTTGTCCAGGGTCGGCGGGCGCGGATTGGGTTGCGTGGAGGGGCCGCGCACCGGTGGCGTGGCGGGCACGCTGCCCTGGCGGCTGTTGGGGTTGGCGCGCATGATCGGGCTGTTGTATGGATTGTTGCTGTCATTGGCGGCCAGCAACGGCCCTGGCAGGGGCGCCGCCTGCAGCGGCAGGGCCAGCAACCAGCCAAGGCCCAGCATTGGCAAGGTGGGATTCATGCTTCACCTCTGGTAGGAAAGGTCGCGCGCCTAGGTGGGTTAGCCTAGGACGCGCCGGCCTGATGGCAAAAGGATGAATTTGGGTCCTGATGTTTCAGTATGGCCCCTCTCTCTACTGGCGACGCCGCCATCAGGCGGGGCTCATCACCAATACCCCCAATGGCGGCAGGTTCAGCGCCAGCGATAACGGCTGGCCATGGCTGGCGATCGCCTCGCTGGCCACCCCGCCGAGATTCCCCACATTCGATCCGGCATACAGCCCGGCATCGCTGTTGAGCAGCTCCTGCCAGCGTTCACCGAACGGCACGCCGATCCGGTAGCCCTCCCGCGGCACCGGGGTGAAGTTGGCCACCACCAACAGAGGCTCGCCCTGGCTGCCCCAGCGCAACCAGGCGTACACACTGTTGTGCGCATCGTCGCCGATCAGCCACTGGAAGCCCTGGGCCCGGCAGTCCTGTTCGTGCAGCGCCGGCCGTTCACGGTACAGCCGGTTGAGGTCGGCCACCAGCTTCTGCACGCCCTGGTGCTCGGAGTACTGCAGCAGGTACCAGTCCAGTTGCTGGTCATGGTTCCACTCGCGCCACTGGCCGAACTCGCAGCCCATGAACAGCAGCTTCTTGCCCGGGTGGGTCCACATGAACGCCAGGTACGCCCGCAGGTTGGCGAACTTCTGCCAGCGATCGCCGGGCATCTTGTCGATCAGCGAGTGCTTGCCGTGGACCACTTCGTCGTGGGAAATCGGCAGGATGAAATGCTCGGAATAGGCGTAGATCAGCCCGAAGCTCATCTCGTTGTGATGATAGGTGCGGTGCACCGGGTCGTTCTGGATGTAGTGCAAGGTGTCGTGCATCCAGCCCATGTTCCACTTGTAGGCAAAACCCAGTCCGCCCTGCTGCACCGGCTGGCTGACCCCGGGCCAGGCAGTGGATTCCTCGGCGATGATCAGCGCGCCCGGCACTTCGTGGGCGGCGACACCATTGAGGTGGCGGATGAAGTCGATGGCTTCGAGGTTCTCGCGCCCGCCGTGGCGGTTGGGCACCCACTCGCCGGCCTTGCGCGAATAGTCGCGGTAGAGCATCGAGGCCACAGCGTCCACGCGCAGGCCGTCGATGTGGAAGTGCTTGAGCCAGTGCAGCGCCGAGGCCAGCATGAAGCCGCGCACCTCGTTGCGCCCGAGGTTGTAGATCAACGTGTTCCAGTCCTGGTGGAAGCCTTCCAGCGGGTTGTCGTACTCGTACAGGGCGGTGCCGTCGAAACGCGCCAGGCCATGCTCGTCGGTGGGAAAATGCGCCGGCACCCAATCGAGGATCACGCCGATGCCACCCTGGTGGCAGGCATCGACGAAGAAGGCGAAGTCCTCGGCGCTGCCATAGCGCGAAGTCGGCGCGAACAGCGACAGCGGCTGGTAACCCCAGGAGCCGCCGAAAGGGTGTTCCATGATCGGCATCAGTTCGATATGGGTGAAGCCCAGCTCCTGCACGTAGGGCACCAGGCGCTCGGCCAGCTCGCGCCAGTTGTAGAAGCGCGCGACTTCGCCGGCATCGTCCAGTTCGCAACGCCAGGAGCCGGCGTGCAATTCGTAGATCGACAGCGGCGCGCTGTAGGCGTGGCGCTGGGCACGCTGCTCCATCCACTGGCCGTCGCGCCAGTCGTGGGCCAGGGCGCCGGCCACCTTCGAGGCGGTGCTCGGCGGCAGCTCCGTGGCGCGGGCCAGGGGGTCGGCCTTGAGCGGCAGCACGCCGTCCGCGCCCAGCACCTCGAACTTGTAGGTCTCGCCCACGCCGAGCCTGGGCACGAACAGTTCCCACACCCCGGCACTGTGGCGCAGGCGCATGGGGTGACGGCGGCCATCCCAGTTGTTGAAGTCGCCGACCACCGAGACCCGCCGGGCATTGGGCGCCCACACCGAAAAGCACACGCCCGCGACACCGTCGACCTCGGTCGGCTGGGCGCCGAAACGCCCGGACAGGTCGCGGTGATTGCCTTCGGCGAACAGGTAGAGGTCCATGTCGCCCAGTTGCGGACCAAAGCTGTAAGGATCCTCGGTAACCTGCTCGCCACCGGCCCAGCCGATCTGCAGCAGGTAGGCCCGTGCCTCATCGAGGTGCGCGGTGAACAGCCCCGGCACGCTGCCCTGCACCATTTCGGCAAGCACCTGCCCGTCATGGCGCGCCAGCAGGCGTGCATTCAGGGCATTGGGCAGGAAAGCGCGGACGAACAGGCCGCCCGCCCCATCGTCATGGGGACCCAGCACGGCGAATGGATCGGCGTGCTCGGCGCGGGCCAGGGCATCGAGGTCCCGTTGCCGAAGGCCGCCGTTGTCACGCGTGGTTGCATTCATCTAAGACTCTCCCCAGGTACTGATCAGTCCATGCAGGCCATGCAAAGGCACGGCCAGCCAGTTGGGCCGGTTTTCGGCTTCATAGGTGATTTCGTAGGCGGCTTTCTCCAGGCAGAACAGTTCCAGCGCGGCGCGCTCGCCCTCGGCCTGCTGCCAGGCGTGGGGCATGGCGGCGGTGGCCAGCCCGTAGGCTTCGACGAAAGCGTGACGCGACTGGTGCAGGTACTGCCGGGCGACCCGCTGGCGGGCCTGGCGCGCCGCCTCGGAGAGGTCTACCGCCGAGGCGCTGCGCAGGATCATCGCAGCAGCATAGTCGAAGGAGCGCAGCACGCCGCTGACATCCTTGTACGGGCTGTGCTTCGCCCGACGCTCGTCGATCGGGCGCGCCGGCTCGCCCTCGAAATCGATCAGGTAGGCATCGCCCTGCACCACCAGTACCTGGCCCAGGTGCAGGTCGCCGTGCACGCGCATCAGCAAGCCGCCCTGGGCTTGACGGGCGAGGTTGTCGACGTGCTGACGCAGGCCGTCGCGCTGTTGCCGCAGGTCGTCGACCAGCGCCTGGCTGTCGCGGTCAAGGGTGTCACGGTGCTGGGCCAGCAGGTCGAGGGCGCGGGTCAGTTCGGCGCTGATCTGCCGGCTCCAGCGCTCGCTGTCCCTGGCATCGCTCGGGCGGGACTGGAACGCTGTGTCGTCGCTCGGCGCAGCCAGCAGCAGGTGCATCTCGCCCAGACGTTGGCCGAGCAAGGCGGCAAACCCCGTCAGCTCGGCCAGGGCATCGGTATGCGCCTCGGGCTCGACGTTGCCGGGCTCCATCTGGTCGCGGATCGCCCGCTCCAGGGTGTTCTGCGTCCAGTCCCAGGCATCACCCTGATTGCTCAGGTAGCCCTGGGCGATCATCAGCAGGTGCGGCTGCTCGCTCTCATCCACGCGACTGACCCAGGCCAGCAACGGGGAGATATTGGCAAAGCCGGCGGCGGTCAGGTAGGCGCTCATCTCCAGCTCCGGGTGAGTGCCCGGATTGACCCGACGGATCAACTTGAGCACCAGGCTGCCACCGACCACCACCGAACTGTTGGATTGCTCGGCGCCCAGGTAGCGCACCTCGCTCTGCGCATCGAGCTGCAGCGCGGCCAACTGCTCGGTGCTGTGGAAGCGCAACTCGCCCAGGCCATCGCCACAGCCCAGCCGCAGGCCGTCCTGGCAGCCCTGGAGCACGGCGCGGATGAAGGGTTCAAGCACGAACGCATCGGTGATCAGCCCCACCTGGCGGCCGCGGCGTACCCGCGACAGCGCCAGCTGCTGAGGCAGCGCGGCATTGATCTGCTCCTCTGGCAACAGGCCGAAGGGCAGTTGGTAGTGGGTGACCACGCCTTCGCTGTGCACCTCCAGCTCGCCCAGCAGCACCGGCAGCGCCGGGGTGGCGAAGCGCACGCCATAGCGCAGGCGCACCTGGTCGATCGGCCCTTCCTTGCCGGCGAACCAGCGACGCTTGGGCAGGTACTGCGGCAGGATCGACGCCTGCAAGGTTTCGCGGGAGGGCGACTCGAGCAGTTCCTCCATGCGCTTGCGCAGCACCAGGGTGGTCAGCTCGGGCAGCCCCTCGGCAGGCTGGACATGCCAGCTGGGCATGCGGTCGTGACTGGCCAGCACGAACCAGTAGAAGCCATAGGGCGGCAGGGTCAACAGGAACGGCAGCTGGCCGATGGGCGGGAAGGCGCTGCCGCCAAGCATCTCCACCGGCACCTTGTCGGCGTACTGCGACAGTTCCAACTCCGCCGCCTGGGCCGCCCGCGAGACGTTGGCCACGCACAGCACGATTTCGCTGTTGCCGTCGGCATCGGTGTATTCGCGGATGTACGCCAGCACCCGGCGATTGCTCGGCGTGAGCATCTTCAGACTGCCACGGCCAAAGGCCTTCTGCTGCTTGCGCACCGCCAGCAGCCGGCGGTTCCAATTGAGCAGCGAATGCGGGTCGTGGGCCTGGGCTTCGACGTTGATGGTCTGGTAACCGTACAGCGGGTCCATGATCGGCGGCAACACCAGGCGCTGCGGATCGGCCCGGGAGAAACCGCCGTTGCGGTCCGGCGACCACTGCATGGGGGTGCGCACGCCATCGCGGTCGCCCAAGTAGATGTTGTCGCCCATGCCCAGTTCGTCGCCGTAGTACAGGGTCGGGGTGCCGGGCATCGACAGCAGCAGGCTGGTGAGCAGCTCGATGCGCCGCCGGTCGCGTTGCAGCAGCGGTGCCAAGCGCCGGCGAATTCCTAAGTTGATGCGTGCGCGGCGGTCCTCGGCGTAGTAGTTCCACAGGTAGTCGCGCTCGCGGTCGGTGACCATCTCCAGGGTCAGCTCATCGTGGTTGCGCAGGAAGATCGCCCACTGGCAGTTGGCCGGGATCTCCGGGGTCTGGCGCAGGATGTCGGTGATCGGGAAGCGGTCTTCCATGGCCAGGGCCATGTACATGCGCGGCATCAACGGGAAGTGGAAGGCCATGTGGCATTCGTCGCCGTCGCCCTCGCCGAAGTACGGGCGGGTGTCCTCGGGCCACTGGTTGGCCTCGGCCAGGAGCATGCGGTCGGGGTAGTTGGCATCAATCTCGGCGCGGATGGCCTTGAGCACGGTGTGGGTTTCGGGGAGGTTCTCGTTATTGGTGCCGTCGCGCTCGATCAGGTAGGGGATGGCGTCCAGGCGCAGGCCATCGACGCCGATGTCGAGCCAGAAGCGCATCACCCCGATTACTGCCTTGAGCACTTGCGGGTTGTCGAAATTGAGGTCCGGCTGGTGCGAGTAGAAGCGGTGCCAGAAGTACTGGCCGGCCACCGGGTCCCAGGTCCAGTTGGATTTCTCGGTGTCGAGGAAAATGATCCGCGTGCCATCGTACTTCTGGTCATCGTCCGACCACACGTAGAAGTCCCGGGCCTTGCTCCCACGCTTGGCATGCCGGGCGCGCTGGAACCAGGGGTGCTGGTCGGAGGTGTGGTTGATGACCAGCTCAGTGATCACCCGCAGGCCGCGCTTGTGCGCCTCGGCGATGAAGCGCCTGGCATCGGCCATACTGCCGTAGTCGGGGTGCACGGCCTTGTACTCGGCGATATCATAGCCGTCGTCGCGCCGTGGCGAGGGATAGAACGGCAGCAGCCAGAGGGTGTTGACGCCCAGTTCGGCGATGTAGTCGAGCTTGCCGATCAGGCCTGCGAAATCACCGATGCCGTCGTTGTTCGCGTCGAAGAACGATTTTACGTGCAGTTGGTAGATCACTGCGTCCTTGTACCACAGCGGATCGTCGATGAAGGCTGCCGGGCGGGAACGCTTGGCCATTGGGGACTCCTTTCATTTCCGGTTCGACACGCCCCCTGTAGGAGCGGCCTTGTGTCGCGAAAGGGGCGCGAAGCGGCCCCAGGATTTCAGCGACGCTGCAGATATTGCCGGGGCTGCTTTGCAGCCTTTTCGCGACACAAGGCCGCGCCTACAGGGGATTAGCGCAGCTTTTCTATGCGCCAGATACCAAACGGCTGGTGCCACGGCTCGATGCGCATCCACTGGGTCTTGCCATGCCAGGTCCAACGGTGGCCATTCATCAGATCCTCGCCCTGGGTATCGGCGTTATCGTCCAGCCCCAGCTCCCATAGCGGCAACTCGAAGCTGGCCTCCTGGGCATTGTGCGGGTCGAGGCTGATGGCCACGAGGATGAAGTTGTCACGCTCGGGCGTGCGCTTGGCGAAGTAGAGAATGTTGTCGTTCCAGCAGTTGAGGAACACCACCCCCAGGTGGGTCTGCAGGGCGCGGTTCTGCCGACGGATGCGGTTGAGCTGGGCGATCTCGGCGACAATGTTGCCGGGCTGGGTGAAGTCGCGCGGGCGGATCTCGTACTTCTCCGAATCCAGGTACTCCTCCTTGCCCGGCAGCGGCGTGCCTTCACACAGCTCGAAACCCGAGTACATGCCCCAGAGGCCCGAGCCCATGGTCGCCAGCGCGGCGCGGATAAGAAAGCCGGCACGGCCCGAGGTCTGCAGGAAGAACGGATTGATATCCGGCGTGTTGACGAAGAAGTTGGGCCGGTAGCACTGGCTCCACGGCGGCTGGTTGAGCTCCTCGACGTATTCACGAAGCTCTTGCTTGGTATTGCGCCAGGTGAAGTAGGTGTAGCTCTGCGCGTAGCCGACCTTGCCCAGGCGCGCCATCATCGCCGGGCGCGTGAAGGCCTCGGCGAGGAAGATCACCTCGGGGTGCTGGCTACGCACATTGGCGATCAGCCATTGCCAGAACGGCAGCGGCTTGGTGTGCGGGTTGTCGACACGGAAGGTCTTCACGCCCTCCTCCACCCAGCCGACCACCACGTCGCGCAAGGCCAGCCACAGGCTCGGCACCGATTCAGGGGCGTAGAAGTCGACGTTGACGATGTCCTGGTACTTCTTCGGCGGGTTCTCGGCGTAGCGGATGCTGCCATCGGGCCGCCAGCTGAACCAGCCGGGGTGCTGCGTGAGCCAGGGGTGGTCCTGGGAGCACTGGATGGCGAAATCCAGGGCGATCTCCAGCCCATGCTCGGCGGCGGCGGCGACCAGCCGGCGGAAGTCCTCGCGGCTGCCCAGCTGCGGGTGGATGGCATCGTGCCCACCCTCGGGGCTGCCGATGGCGTAGGGACTGCCGGGGTCACCGGGCTCGGCCTGCAAGGCATTGTTGCGGCCCTTGCGGTGCTTCATGCCGATGGGGTGGATCGGCGGGAAGTACAGCACGTCGAAGCCCATGTCGCGGACCATCGGCAGGCGCTGGTGCACGTCATTGAACGTGCCATGACGTTCAGGATCGTCGGTGACAGAGCGCGGGAACAGCTCGTACCAGCTGGCGAACAGCGCCGCCTCGCGGTCCACGTCCACGGCAAATTCGCGGCTTCGGGTGAGGTAACTGCGGTGCTCGGCCTCGGCCATCAGCTGGGCGGCATCAGGATGCAACAGCAACGCCACCTGGTCATCCACCAGCAAATCCGGCAGGCGCTGTTGCAACCGTTCAAGCTGCTCGCGCAACAGCCCGTCGCTGCGCTCGATGCCCTGGCCCAGCAGCAGCCGGCCCTCCTCCAGTTCGAGCCTCACGTCCACACCGGCGGCGTACTTCTTCTCCAGGTCGTGGCAGAAGGTGGCGAACGGGTCGATCCAGGCCTCGATGCTGAACAGGTGCAAGCCCAGATCGGCGGGGGTGAACTCTGCCTGCCACAGATCGTTGCCCGGCGAGTGCATTGCCACGCAGTGCCAGCGCCTGCTGTGGGCCTGGCGCCAGTTCAGGCTCACCGCCAGGCGGTCATGGCCGTCGGTGTAGACCTTGGCGCTCACCTCGACCTTGTGCCCGCGCACCGCCTTGGCGGCGAAGGTGCCGCCGTCGAGCACCGGGCTTGCGTCCTCGATCACGATGCGCGGGGCCAGCAGCGCCTGGGCCAGGCTGATGGCCTGGTCCGGGTGATCGTTAGCCATGGCCACGCTTTCGAACGGCTCTTTACCAGACATCGACCTGCTCCCCTGGGCTGGTGGCGGTAAGGGTTCAGAGCCCTGTTGGCGCGCGGGGGTTCAAAAAAAATGAGCGTCGGGCGCAGGCCTGGGTCAAAGCCTGCGACAACGCTTCATTCATCCCGCGAGGCCAGGCCCATGAACATTCCCATTCCACCGGAGACACCCGACCCGAACATCGACGACCCGACCTTGCCGCCGCCGGTGCCCGAGGAGGATCCGGACGAGCTGCCGATCAAGCCAACCGTGCCGCCGACCGTGGGCGATCCGCCGAGCCAGGAGCCGCCAGTGAAAGCTTGAGGATAGACAAGGTTGTGAGAGGTTGACCGCCTGAACCGGCCCCTCGCGGGCAAGCCCGCTCCCACAAGTGCCGTGTCGCCTGCGTGGGAGCGGGTGTGCACCGCGATGAGGCCGGTCCTGACAAGCACAAAGCCGCGCCCGATACACCTGGTATTTCTGCCAGTGGCGCCCGATCACGAAGCCAAGTACAGAGAAGCACCACCCTCTGACGGTCACCTCCGGCATGCGCTCGCGCCTCTACATCGCCTTCCACCTGCAATGGATCCTCGCTGGCCTCCTCGAACAGAGCCTGCACCGGATCCGGCCGAACATCGCCATGGACGAACTGGGCGCCGACAGTTTCGACGTGGTGGAACTGCAAGCCATCGTGGAGGAAACATTCGGCATCTTCATCCCCGATCAAGTCCAGACCTACACCACCTTTGCCGAGCTGGTCGACCTGGTCTACAAGGCGATGCCTAGCCCCCCAGCTCCTCCACGCTGATCTCACGCATCCGGAACTTCTGCACCTTCCCCGTCACCGTCATCGGAAATTCATCGACAAAACGGAAATGCCGTGGCGTCTTGAAATGCGCCAGCCGCGCCTTGCACCACTGCTGCAACTCGTCCGCCGTGGCACTGTGCCCAGGATGCAGGCGAATCCACGCCACCACCTCCTCGCCATACTCGCTGCACGGAATCCCCACCACCTGCGCCTCGGCCACCGCCGGGTGGGTGTGGAAGAACTCCTCAAGCTCGCGCGGATAGATGTTCTCGCCACCGCGAATGATCATGTCCTTGTTGCGCCCGACGATGCGCACGTAGCCTTCGTCGTCCATCACCGCCAGGTCGCCGGTGTGCATCCACCCGGCCGGGTCGATGGCGTCATGGGTGGCCTGCAGGTTGTCCCAGTAGCCGAGCATCACGCTGTAGCCCCGGGTGCACAGCTCGCCGATCTCGCCCCGGGCAACGATGCGCCCTTCAGCGTCCACCAGCTTGGTCTCCAGCTGCGGCTGGGTGCGGCCCACGGTGGTCACGCGCAGCTCCAGGCCATCGTCCGGGCCGGTCTGCAGCGACACCGGGCTGGTCTCGGTCATGCCGTAGGCGATCTGCACCTCGGCCATGTGCATCTGCTCGATGACCTTGCGCATCACCTCGATCGGGCAGGTGGCGCCGGCCATGATGCCGCTGCGCAGTGTGGACAGGTCCAGCACGGGGCGGCTGGGGTGATCGAGCATGGCGATGAACATGGTCGGCACGCCATAGAGGATGCTGGCGCGCTCCTCGGCCACTGCGCGCAGGGTGAGTTCGGCGTCGAAGGCGTCGTTGGGGTAGATCAGGGTGCTGCCGTGGGTGATGCAGCCGAGATTGCCCATGACCATGCCGAAACAGTGGTACAGCGGCACCGGGATCACCATGCGGTCCTGCTCGGTCAGGCCCAGGCTCTCGCCGACCATGTAGCCGTTGTTGAGCAGGTTGTAGTGGCTCAGGGTCGCGCCCTTGGGCGCGCCAGTGGTGCCGGAGGTGTACTGGATGTTCACCGGCTGGTCGAACTGCAGGCCCTGCTGCCGGGCTTCGTAGACGGCGGGTTCCACCTGCCCTGCCCGCCCAGCCAGCGCGGTCCAGGGCACGAAGCCCATGGGCGGCTCGGCGGCCAGGCTGATCACCCCGCGCAGGTCGGGCAGGCGCTCACTGGCCAACTCGCCCACGGCATGTAGCGCCAGCTCAGGTACCAACGCCTGCACCATCGCGTGGTAGTTGGAGGACTTGAAGGCATCGGCGCACACCAGCCAACGGCAGCCGGACTGGCGCAGCACGTATTCAAGCTCGCCCACGCGATAGGCCGGATTGATGTTGACCAGGATGGCGCCGACCTTGGCACTGGCCAGTTGCAGAATGCACCACTGGGCGCAGTTGGGCGCCCAGATGCCGACCCGCTCGCCCACCTCCACGCCCAGCGCCATCAAGGCCCGGGCGTGCACATCGACCTCGGCGGCCAGCTCGCGCCAGCTGTAGCGCACTCCCTGGTGGCGCACCACCAACGCCTCGCGCTCGCCGTGAAGGGCGACGGTGGCATCGAAGGCCTGGCCGATGGTCAGGGTGAGCAAGGGTTTGTCTTGACGGCCGCGCGTGTAGCTTGGTTGAGGCATGGTTGTCCCTTCTTGTGGTTGTTCTGGGCATGACTGAAGCAGGCGGTCGTTACTCTGGCGCAGATTTACGTTTACGTAAAGGTGACGTTGCGATTGACAGTCCCGGAAGGCAGGTTTACGTTAACGTCAACCGCAGACATGACGGCGTTGTGGGAGCGGGCTTGCCCCGCGATGAGGCCGGACCAGGCAATACCGCTGGCCGTTCTGACGGGCATCGCGGGGCAAGCCCGCTCCCACAACGCCGCAGCAACCGCTCCCATTTCAAGAACAAGAAGGTGCCCGCACATGCATTACCCCAGCCTGAACTTCGCCCTGGGCGAGACCATCGACATGCTCCGCGACCAGGTGCGCACCTTCGTCGCCGCCGAACTGGCGCCGCGTGCCGCGCAGATCGACCACGACAACCTGTTCCCCGCCGACATGTGGCGCAAGTTCGGCGACATGGGCCTGCTGGGTATCACCGTGCCGGAAGAATACGGCGGCGCCGGCCTGGGCTACCTGGCCCACGTGGTGTCGATGGAAGAGATCAGCCGCGCCTCGGCCTCGGTGGCCCTGTCGTACGGCGCCCACTCCAACCTGTGCGTCAACCAGATCAACCGCAACGGCACCCACGAGCAGAAGCTCAAATACCTGCCCAAGCTGATCAGCGGCGAACACATTGGCGCCCTGGCCATGAGCGAGCCCAACGCCGGCTCTGATGTGGTATCGATGAAGCTGCGCGCCGAAAAACGCGGCGACCACTACGTGCTCAACGGCAGCAAGACCTGGATCACCAACGGCCCCGACGCCAACACCTACGTGATCTACGCCAAGACCGACCTGGACAAGGGCCCCCACGGCATCACCGCGTTCATCGTCGAGCGCGACTGGAAAGGCTTCAGCCGCAGCAACAAGTTCGACAAGCTCGGCATGCGCGGCTCCAACACCTGCGAGCTGTTCTTCGACGGCGTCGAAGTGCCGGAAGAAAACATCCTCGGCCAGCTCAACGGCGGCGTGCGCGTGCTGATGAGCGGCCTGGACTACGAGCGCGTAGTGCTCGCCGGCGGCCCCACCGGCATCATGCAGAGCTGCATGGACCTGGTGGTGCCCTACATTCATGATCGCAAGCAGTTCGGCCAGAGCATCGGCGAGTTTCAGCTGATCCAGGGCAAGATCGCCGACATGTACACCCAGCTCAACGCCAGCCGCGCCTACCTTTACGCCGTGGCCCAGGCCTGCGACCGCGCCGAAACAACCCGCAAGGACGCCGCCGGGGTGATCCTCTACACCGCCGAGCGCGCCACGCAGATGGCCCTGGAGGCCATCCAGATCCTTGGCGGCAACGGCTACATCAATGAATTCCCGGCTGGGCGCCTGTTGCGCGACGCCAAGCTGTACGAGATCGGCGCCGGCACCAGCGAGATCCGCCGGATGCTGATCGGCCGCGAACTGTTCAACGAAACCCGCTGAGCACAAGGAACCGGCGTCCATGGCTACCTTGCATACCCAGATCAACCCACGCTCGGCGGAATTCGCCGCCAACAGCGCGGCCATGCTCGAACAGGTCCAGGCCCTGCGCGGCCTGCTCGCCCAGGTCAGTCAGGGCGGCGGGCCGAAGGCCCAGGAGCGGCACACCTCGCGCGGCAAGCTGCTGCCCCGCGAGCGTATCGACCGCCTGCTCGACCCAGGCTCGGCGTTTCTCGAGATCGGCCAGCTGGCCGCCCATGAAGTCTATGGCGAAGACGTGCCGGCCGCCGGCGTAATCGCCGGCATCGGCCGGATCGAAGGCGTGGAGTGCATGATCGTGGCCAACGACGCCACGGTCAAAGGCGGCTCCTACTACCCGCTGACGGTGAAAAAGCACCTGCGCGCCCAGACCATCGCCCTGCAGAACCGCCTGCCGTGCATCTACCTGGTGGACTCCGGGGGCGCCAACCTGCCGCGCCAGGACGAAGTGTTCCCCGACCGCGAGCACTTCGGGCGGATCTTCTTCAACCAGGCCAACATGAGTGCCCTGGGGATCCCGCAGATCGCCGTGGTGATGGGCTCCTGCACCGCCGGTGGCGCCTATGTGCCGGCCATGGCCGACGAGGCGATCATGGTGCGCCAGCAGGCGACCATCTTCCTGGCAGGCCCACCGCTGGTGAAGGCCGCGACCGGTGAAGTGGTCAGCGCCGAGGACCTCGGTGGCGCCGACGTGCACTGCCGCACCAGCGGCGTGGCCGACCATTATGCCGACAACGACGAGCACGCCCTGGCCATCGCCCGGCGCAGCGTCGCCAACCTCAACTGGCACAAGCAGGGCAAGCTGCAGTGCCAGGCGCCGATCGCGCCGTTGTACAACGCCGAGGAGCTGTACGGCGTGGTCCCGGCCGACGCCAAGCAGCCGTTCGACGTGCGCGAGGTGATCGCTCGCCTGGTCGACGGTTCGGTGTTCGATGAGTTCAAGGCACTGTTCGGCACTACCCTGGTGTGCGGCTTCGCCCACCTGCACGGCTACCCGGTGGCGATCCTGGCCAACAACGGCATCCTCTTCGCCGAGGCCGCGCAAAAAGGCGCGCACTTCATCGAACTGGCCTGCCAGCGCGGCATCCCGCTGCTGTTCCTGCAGAACATCACAGGTTTCATGGTCGGCAAGAAGTACGAGGAAGGCGGCATCGCCAAGCACGGCGCCAAGCTGGTGACTGCCGTGGCCTGTGCGCAGGTGCCGAAGTTCACGGTGATCATCGGCGGCAGCTTCGGCGCCGGCAACTACGGCATGTGCGGCCGCGCCTACGACCCGCGCTTCCTGTGGATGTGGCCCAACGCGCGCATCGGCGTGATGGGCGCCGAGCAGGCGGCCGGCGTGCTGGCCCAGGTAAAGCGCGAACAGAGCGAGCGCAGTGGCGAAGTGTTCAGCAGCGAAGACGAGAAGAAGCTCAAGCAGCCGATCCTCGACCAGTACGAGCGCCAGGGCCACCCCTACTACTCCAGCGCCCGGCTGTGGGACGACGGCGTCATCGACCCGGCGCAGACCCGCGATGTGCTCGGCCTGGCGTTGTCCGCCGCGCTGAACGCCCCGATCGAACAGAGCCGCTTCGGCATTTTCCGGATGTGACCCATGAGCGAATTCGCCACCCTTGAACTGGTCAAGGACCCTCGCGGCTTCGCCACCCTGTGGCTGAGCCGGGAAGACAAGAACAACGCCTTCAACGCGCAGATGATCCGCGAACTGATCGTCGCCCTCGACCGCCTGGCCGAGGACGCCAGCCTGCGTTTCGTGGTGCTGCGCGGCCGCGGCCGGCATTTCAGTGCCGGCGCGGACCTTGCCTGGATGCAGCAGTCGGCGCAACTGGACTTCAACACCAACCTGGACGACGCCCACGAGCTGGGCGAGCTGATGTATGCCCTGCACCGGCTCAAGGCGCCGACCCTGGCCGTGGTGCAAGGCGCGGCCTTCGGCGGTGCGCTGGGGCTGATCAGCTGCTGCGACATGGCCATCGGCGCCGAGGATGCGCAACTGTGCCTGTCGGAAGTGCGCATCGGCCTGGCCCCGGCGGTGATCAGCCCGTTCGTGGTCAAGGCCATCGGCGAGCGCGCCGCCCGCCGCTACGCCCTCACCGCCGAGCGCTTCAGCGGCGTGCGCGCCCGTGAGCTGGGCCTGCTGGCCGAGGTGTACCCTGCCAGCGAGCTGGACGCCCAGGTCGAGGCCTGGGTCGACAACCTGCTGCACAACAGCCCGCAGGCGCTGCGCGCCACCAAGGACCTGCTGCGCGAGGTGGACGCTGGCGAGCTGAGCCCGGCCCTGCGCCGCTACTGCGAGAACACCATCGCCCGCATCCGCGTCAGCGCCGAAGGCCAGGAAGGCCTGCGCGCTTTCCTGGAAAAACGCCGCCCCGCCTGGCAAGACAACAAGGAGCCGCGCCCATGAGCCGACCCACGCTGACCACCCTGCTGGTCGCCAACCGCGGCGAGATCGCCTGCCGGGTAATGCGCACCGCCAAGGCCATGGGCCTGACCACCGTGGCCGTGCACAGCGCCACCGACCGCGATGCGCGCCACAGTCGCGAGGCCGATATCCGTGTCGACCTCGGTGGCACCAAGGCCGCCGAAAGCTACCTGGTGATCGACAAGCTGCTCGCCGCGGCCAAGGCCAGCGGCGCCCAGGCGATCCACCCGGGCTATGGCTTCCTGTCGGAGAACGCCGGTTTTGCCCGCGCCATCGAGCAGGCCGGGCTGATCTTCCTCGGCCCACCGGCCAGCGCCATCGATGCCATGGGCAGCAAGTCGGCGGCCAAGGCACTGATGGAGCAAGCCGGGGTGCCGCTGGTGCCGGGCTACCACGGCGAGGCCCAGGACCTGGAGACTTTCCGCGCCGCCGCCGAGCGTATCGGCTACCCGGTACTGCTCAAGGCCAGTGCCGGGGGCGGTGGCAAGGGCATGAAGGTGGTCGAGGACGAGAGCCAGCTGGCCGACGCCCTGGCCTCGGCGCAGCGCGAGGCGCAGTCGTCGTTCGGCGATGCGCGGATGCTGGTCGAGAAGTACGTGCTCAAACCGCGTCATGTGGAGATCCAGGTGTTCGCCGACCAGCACGGCAACTGCCTGTACCTCAACGAGCGTGACTGCTCGATCCAGCGTCGCCACCAGAAGGTGGTCGAGGAGGCCCCGGCGCCGGGCCTGTCCCCCGAGCTGCGCAAGGCCATGGGCGAGGCCGCGGTGCGCGCCGCCCAGGCCATCGGCTACGTGGGCGCCGGCACCGTCGAGTTCCTGCTCGATGCCCGCGGCGAGTTCTTCTTCATGGAAATGAACACCCGCCTGCAGGTGGAGCACCCGGTCACCGAAGCCATCACCGGGCTCGACCTGGTGGCCTGGCAGATCCGCGTGGCCTGCGGCGAACCGCTGCCGCTCACCCAGGAGCAGGTGCCGCTGATCGGCCATGCCATCGAGGTGCGGCTGTATGCGGAGGATCCGGCCAACGAGTTCCTGCCGGCCACCGGCACCCTGGCGCTGTACCGCGAGTCGGCGCCGGGCGAAGGCCGCCGGGTGGACAGCGGCGTCAGCGAGGGCGACGTGGTGTCGCCGTTCTACGACCCGATGCTGGGCAAGCTGATTGCCTGGGGCCAGGACCGCGAGCAGGCGCGCCTGCGCTTGCTGGCGATGCTCGATGAGTTCGCCATTGGCGGGCTGAAGACCAATATCGCCTTCCTGCGCCGCATACTTGCACACCCGGCGTTTGCCGAGGCGGAGCTGGATACCGGGTTCATTCCGCGTCACCAGAACGTGTTGCTGCCTGCGCCCCAGGCGCTGCCGGCGCAGTTCTGGGAGGCGGCCGCCGAGGCGTGGCTGCAAGGCGAGCCTGCGTTGCAGCGCCAGGACGACCGCGCTTCGCCATGGGCGGCTCGCGATGGCCTGCGCCTGGGCTTGCCGGCGCGCAGCAGCCTGCATTTGCAGTGCGAAGGGAATGAGCAGGCGGTGGCGCTGGAACGCAGCGCGCCTTCGGCCTATCGGCTGGAGGGGGAGCAGCTGTGTCATGACCAGGACGGCCTGCGCCGTCGTCACCTGGCGGTGCGTCGGGGGGGCACGCTTTACCTGCAGTGGGCCGGCGAGTTGCACGCCATCAGCGCCCATGACCCGATTGCGGCGGCAGAAGCCAGCCACAGCCATCAGGGCGGGCTGGGCGCGCCCATGAACGGCAGCATCGTGCGGGTGCTGGTCGAGCCGGGGCAGGTGGTCGAGGCCGGTACCGCGCTGGTGGTGCTGGAGGCGATGAAGATGGAGCACAGCATTCGGGCGCCCCACTCCGGGACGGTGAAGGCGCTGTTTTGCCAGGAGGGGGATATGGTCAGCGAGGGGACAGTGCTGGTCGAGCTGGAGGCGGAGTAACGGCGGCAATGTGTTCGCCGAAAGGGTTGTTTCGCCTATGAGATCGAGCGCCGCCCGCGCGGCGCATCGCGACGCAAGGCCGCTCCCACATTTGTTGCAACGTGCCGAACCTGTCAGGCCATGGTTGCCCGCCCTGGCGCATGTCTTGAGACAGGCGGGGCGGCAGCAGTGTCTATGCTGGGACCGCGTCGGACCAACGAGGCGGACCAGGTAATGGCACAGGATTGACTGGCCCGAAACAGATGTGGGAGCGGCCTTGCGTCGCGATGCGCCGCGCGGGCGGCGCTCGATCTCAAGAGCGCTGCAAGGCCCCCGCCTGGCACCTCGCAGCCCCAACACGGTCTGCGCGCGAACCTAGAGCACCCCGTGCATCCGCACCACAACACCAAGGAACTCGCACCCCTCCTCGCACAACACCGTCGGATACAAGGTATTGAGCGGCCTGAGCATCCGCTGCCCACCCTCCTCGATCAACTCACGCAACACCGCCGGCTTACCGGGCTGCCGAGCCACCACCAGCCTGCCCGGCGTCACCTCGACCCCGGCATCCACCAATACCCGCACCCCCAGCGGCACGCTCCTGCCACTGGCGGCATTCATCGAATCGTTCTCGACCGGTAACCAGAACGCATTGCCCGCAGGCATGTAGTCGGTAAGCTCATGAATTTCACTGGATTGTGGCAAAGGCCCATCCAGATCGGCCCAGCCCAACACTGGAAAGCGAAAACTGGCATGGCGCAAGGCATTGACTGAAAGAGGCCGCTCCACGGCATAGACACCTCTGGTCTCGCGAACCGTGGTGTCACGCTCGACCACCATCACCCGCGCTTCGAGGTAAACCAGCCCGAGCTTTTCCAGTTTCTCGTTGACTGTCACCAGGGTGGGTCTGCGCGTGCCACGCAGCCAATGGCCAACACCGCCTTGGGTCATGCCCAGGCGCTCGGCCAATTGATGCTGCTTGAGGTTGTGCTCGCGCTGGTAGCGCGAGAGAAATTCGATCCAGTTTTCCATGGCTGTGAACGATACGGACTGGATGAACGGCATCAATACACATCCTGAATTATCTCAGGACTCAAAAATAATACAAATTGACCTAACATCAACGCTCATTGTCCTCGAAGGGATTTCACAGGAGCAGTCATGAGCAATTCGACAAAAGAAGAAACAGATCTCGACGAAGAAGCAGCCCGCCGCGCCCTCGATTTCTACCTCAACCCCACCCCCACGCCTCGCGACCTGGAGCGTTCGCTATGGACCCTGCGTGAAGGCGTCAGCAACGCCCAGGCCTGCGACCATGCCATGGCACTGCTGCGCTGCGCGTCGGCCACGGCACAGGAAACCGGCAACCATCTGCAGGGCACGACGCGGGAAGTGGTATTTGCGCTGATGCACATGGTCAACATGGCCCGCGCCCTGCTGGAGCAGTGCCACGCCACGGAAAAGGCATCGATCTGAAGGGAGCACGTGATAGCCGACGAACGGCAAAAGCCCCGATTGCCGGGGATGAGGCGTGTGTCAGGAAGAGTTTTTTAGTCAATCGCTGAAAAATCATTTGACTGGCAAATGATAACGATTATTATTGCACTCAGCAGGTCGCGAGACCCGCTGGATAACCTGCAACGTCCTCAGGTCGGACGCTCAGATTATCTCCTCATCAGGCTAATCACGGTTTTTGACCCGGCTTTTTGCCGGGTCATTTTTTTTTGGCTCTTCAGGCTAATGAAGATCGTTTAATGGCCGCGATGATAGCAAAAGTGTGTCAGCACGTGAATGCTCATTACAAATCTTTGCGGAATCAGCACTTGAGAATCAATCTCGTTTAACCTAAGCTGGCTCCGCATCAAGGAAGATGCCCCCACCCTTTCCTTATGAGCAAGGAGCTGTCCATGACCCGCCTGCCGCTGCCTCTCGAGCACGACCCGCGCCCTGCCGAACTGCACGCTGAAGACGCGCTGCTGCATGCGCTCAAGCGTCTGCCGCGCCGGGTCCAGCAAGTGTTCCTGCTCAACCGCCTCGACCAGCTGGGCTTCGCCGCCATCGCCGAACGCCTGGACCTGCCGCTGATCAGCATCGAACGCCATATGAACCAGGCCCTGCAGACCGCCCGCGCCCCAGGCGACGCGCTGGCCAGCATCGCCGGCCAGTGGTACGTGCGCCTGCAGAGCCCGCAGGTGACCGCCAGCGAACGCATCGACTTCCGCCGCTGGCTGGATGCCGCCCCCGACCACCTGCGTGCCTTCCACGAAACCGAACTGCGCTGGCGCAGCCTGCTCGCCCCTGCCCGGCAATTGGGCCACGACGGCTGGTACCGGCAAGGGCGTGCGGCGCTGTCGCTGGGTGGCTGCTCGATTGCCGTCGGGCTTGGTGTTGCCGCCCTCGTGGCGCTGGGGCTGTTGACCTGAACCCGGTAGCCCGCACCCACGCCTCAGCCACGCTGCTCCTAGTCAATTTACCTGCGCACCCCCGCCGCCAAGCGGTGTAGAGTACGGTCACAACAACGCCAACAGGAGGCTGGCAATGACCGTGACGCTCTCCCCGCTGCACATCGACTGCGATTTCGACTCCGGCAATATCCTGGTCCTGGACGCCAGCAATCCTGCGCACGTCCACCTGAACATCCGCAAAGACAGCCACAGCGACCACTTCCAGTGGTTCCACTTCAAGGCCAGCGGCCTGACCCCGGGCCAGGTCCATCGCTTCAGCCTGGACAACGCCCACCAGTCCTCCTACAAGAATGCCTGGACCGGCTACCATGCCGTGGCCTCGTACGACCAGCAGACCTGGTTCCGCGTGCCCAGCCAGTTCGACGGCAAGGCCCTGAGCTTCGACTTCAAGGCTGAACAGGCGCAGGCCTGGTTCGCCTACTTCGAGCCCTACCCGCGCGCCCGGCACAACCAGCTGATCGAGCGCGCCAAGCAGATTCCCGGCGTCGAGCTGCTGGCCAGCGGGCGCAGCGTGCAAGGGCGCGACATTCCCCTGCTGCGTGCGGGCAGTGGTGCGACCGGCAAGCGCAAGCTATGGATCATCGCCCAGCAGCACCCGGGCGAGCACATGGCCGAGTGGTTCATGGAAGGCGTGATCGACGCCCTCGAAGCCAACGGCCCGGTCATCCAGCAACTGCTGGCCAAGGCCGACCTGTACCTGATCCCCAACATGAACCCGGACGGCGCCTTCCTCGGCCACCTGCGCACCAACTTCAAGGGCAAGGACCTCAACCGCGCCTGGCAGGACACCAGCGTCGAACTGAGCCCCGAAGTGTTCTTCGCCCAGAGCCAGATGAAGCTGCATGGCGTGGATGCGTTCATCGACGCCCATGGCGACGAGGAGATCCCCCATGTGTTCACCGCGGCCTGCGAAGGCAACCCCGGCTACACGCCGCGCCTCGCCAAACTGGAAGAGCAGTTCCGCAGCACCCTGTGCAGCCTGACCCCGGACTTCCAGACGAAATACGGCTACACCCGCGACGAGCCGGGCCAGGCCAACATGACCCTGGCCTGCAATGCCGTGGGCCAGGCCCATGACTGCCTGTCGCTGACCCTGGAGATGCCGTTCAAGGACCACGACGATGCGCCAAACCCGCGCACCGGCTGGTCGGGCGAGCGCTCCAAGGCGCTGGCCGGGGCGGTGCTGGAGACGTTGCTGAAGATGGTCGGCGATCTGCGCTGAGCAACCCGGTCCCATTGTGAGAGCGGCCCTTTCGCGACACAAGGCCGCTCCCACAGGTGTGGTGTTACTCAGAACTGCACATCCAGAATCACACTGTCGGTATAGGTCGCCGCCGGCGGCGTGGCCTGGTCGGTGTACACCTTGGCGTTGTAGTTGAACACCTGGCTCCCGGTCCCGGTCCCCGCCCCGGGGTTCACCTCGGCATCGCTGCTTGAGCGCCGCGCCGCGCCCACCGAGCCCCAGCGCACCGCGCCGGCGCTCTTGAAGATATCGTAGGCCAGGTAGTTGTTGGCGCTGGACTTCATACGCCGCCGCCCGCCCGAGACATTCTGCCCGTCATCCAGCCCCACCGTGTAGTTGCTGCCTTTGGTGCACGACACGCTCACGCTCTGGTTCACCGTGCCGAATCCGGCCACCACCGGCGCGCTGGCGAAGCTGATGTTGGGCGTGGTGATCTGGCAGTCGTTGGTCACAGTGAGGCTGACCAGCAGGGTCTGGTTGCCGCTGCCGATGTCGCGCCCCAGGCAGATGGCACCGATACCAATCCCCGAGCAGTAGTTCCAGCTCCAGGCGATGTTCAGGGTTTCCTGGTACAGGCCGGCGGCGACATTGGCACCGACCACGGTCTTCAGGTACAGCGGCACGGCTTTGGGCGTGGTGCCGTTGAGCAGGCCCAGGGCATCGATGATGCCATTGCGGGCAAAGTCGAACTGCACGCCACGGCTGATCGGATAACTGGTGGTATTGTCGGCGTAGAGCGTATAGGGGATCACATCGCCGGTCGGGCCCACCAGCCCACTGCTGGACGAGGTGAAGGTGGCATAGAAATGATCATTGCTGGTCAACAGCGACAACAGCGAACCGGTGCACTGCAGGCCGGCATTGGTGGTCGAGGCACTCTGCACGGTGGTGCGCACCAGCGTCGAGTTGACCGAGCCGAAGGCCGCCGGCGCGGTGGCCACCGACGCGCACAACGCCCAGGCCGCTCCCGGCAGCGACAGCAGACCCGCCAGGCATCCGCGGATCAGCCAGTTCATCGGCACTCCAACGGGCCGATCAGCGGAATCGGCCCCTGCCCTTCAGGCAGGTCGAAGGCTACCTGGCACTGCCCGCCATCGGCCTTGTCCACCTGCAAGCGATTGTGCGGTGCCAGGTTCTCCAGGTAGACCAACCCATCCCACCCCACCACCGCCTCGCCGCCGCTTTCCTGATGGCGTACCCGGCTGCCCAGCTTGAGTTCCTGCTGGTCAGCATCGACCAGCACCAAGCTCGCCGCCAGCACACGCTTGAGCGGGAACTCCAGCAGGTAGCCGCTGCCACGGCGCACCGCCACGCGTTGCTCCACCTGCGGCGCCAGCACATCGGCAGGCAGGTCCATCGGGTCGATCTCGTACTTGCCGCGGTAGTAGCCGCTGCTGTACGGCACCAACAGATGGCCGTTGCGGTCGGTGCGACCGATCTGCTGGTTCTCGTAACGCACCGGCACGTCGGCGTAACCGCTGGTGCTGACCACCACGAAGGCGTCGTCAATGCGATTGGCGGCGAACAGGCCTGCATCCATCAGCACCAGCGAGCCACTGGCGTCGGCCCAACGGGTCATTTCGCCGCTGCTGCCGTAGGCGCCCACCTGCAACTGCACCGACTGCAGACGCCAGGTCAGGTCGGCCTGGCGGTAGTCGTCGCGGTTGCCGCCGGTGGCATAGCCCAGGTTGTAGCCCACCCCGCCGCCCACCGGCACCGCCTGGCTGTAGTTGACTCGCTGCAGGTCCTGGCCGTCCTTGCTGCGCTCGGCGCTGAAGGCCAGGGTGCCGCGCAGGTCGAAGGGGATCACCAGCTGCGCCTGCACCGCCCACTGGCTGTCACCGACCTCGCGGTTGGCCGACAGGTACAGGCTGCTGTTGCGCCACAGCGGCTTGCTCCAGCTCAGGTTGATCAGCCGCGTGCGCGTGCCGTCGCCGGCGCGTACGTCGAAATAGCCGGCACCAAGGCTGCCGTAGCGGTCCAGGTTGAGGCTCAGGGTGGCCTGCTCGCTGCGCTGGCTCAGGCGTGTGAAGGGGCTGTCGACCAGCGACAGGTCGGCGTAGTCGCCGTGGCGCTGCACGCGCTGGTAGTTGAAGCCGATGCGCCGGCTGTTGTACTGGTAGCCCAGCGCCACCTGCTGGCCCGTATCGCCTTCGAAACGGCTCTGGGTCAGCGCCGCGTTGAGCACGCCGAAGGTACCCAGGCGCAGGTTGCCACCCAAGCCGCCGAGCATCAGCGACTCGGCGCTCTCGGCATGGGTTTCCAGGGTGAAATAGTCGGACACCCCGTGACGCAAGGTCGCCGAGGCGACCCCCGGGCCATAGGCGAAATCACGCACGGCATAGTCGCGGCGCAGGCTGCCGGCGGCCACCGAAAAGTCCGACAGCCCCTTGGTCAGCAGGCTACTGGTGACATAAAACGGCAAGGTGGTCGACACCTGCCGGCCGAGGGCGTCGGTGGTCACCACCACCGCTTCGCCGGCGCCGTTGATGAACGGCACGTTGGTCAGGGTATAGGGGCCCGGCTGCAGTTCAGTGCTGCTGCTCTTGTAGCCGTTGATGAACAGGTCCAGCGAGGTCGGCACGGCAGCTTCGCCGGCAAAGGCCGGCAGCGGATAGGTGACCAGGTCGGGACGGGCGCCGAAGTCGCGGGACAGTTGCAGGCCGCCCACCCGCACCGAGGTAGTCCAGGGCAGCGCACCGGTCACCAGGTCGCCCGCCTCATAGGTGAGCAGGCGCTGCTCGTCGGTGTAGCGGAAGGTGGTGTCGTAGCGCAGGAAACCCTGCCGACCCTGGGCCTGGGCGCCATTGAACGACTGGCGCCACTGCCCGGTGGTGGAGAAGGTGCCCCAGTCGTCGAACAGGCGCAGCTCGTTCCAGGCGGCCAGGTAGCTGCCGCCCTCATCGGTGTCGTTGAGGTAGGCGTCGTAGTTGAGCAAGGCGCCGAAGCTGCTGCGGGCGTCACTGGCCGGGTACAGGTTGCGCTCGCCGACCTGCTGGTCGGGTAGCCAGGCCGGCGGCACCTGCAGCAGCAGGCGCTGGTTCTGGCTGTCGTAGTCGCTGTGCAAGCCGGGGATCTCGTCCAGGGCCACTTCGCCCTGGGGTTCGCCCGGCAGCCTGATGCCCGCCTCGCGCAAGACCTCGCTGGCCAGGTACAGGCGCCCGGCGCGCTGCTGCACCGGCACCAGCTCAGCCTTGGCCACCTGGTTCACCTGCAGGTCGAGGTACAGCGTGGCGTCGGCGATGGCGGCCTGTTCCGAGGGTGGCGGCGGCAGCTCGTCGGCCACGCCCAGGCCGGGCCCCAGTACCGCCAGGCCCAGGCACAACCGGTGCGTTGCCACCCACACCCAGCTCACACACGACTCCCAACCATTACCGGGTCCTCCCTGGCCCCTGTGATCCGTTCAAGCGCGGCTTATTGCCCCTGTTTGATGGCCTGGGCCACCTCCTGGCCGTTGACCCGTCCCTTGAGCACGCTGGCCGCGCCCGGCGTGGCCGGTGCCGGCCAGCGCATGCTGGCGCCGGGCAGCACGTAGCCGAGCAGCCCCTCTACCAGCGGCCGGTCCTGGCCGGCCTGCTGCAACACCACGTCGGTCAGCCGCGCATGCACCGGCCCCGTGTTGCGCAGCTCGACATAGGGCTTGCCCTGCACCGTCACCGCGCGCCAGCTCAACTGCGGCTTGCCCACGCCCTCTGCACTGCGCCTGCCCTCTGGGTCGGGCTTGCCCCACAGCCCCTCGCCGTAGACGAACAGCGGCACCGAGTAGCGCATCTGCAGGCGGATTGCCGCTTTCGGCCCCTCGCTGGCGGCATCGGTCGGCAGCGGCGAAGGGATCTCGTCGATGATGATGCGGTAGGCCTGCTCCTGGCCCGCGGGCGAGCTGCCGGTGCGGGTCAGGCGGATCAGTTGCTTCTGCCCCGGCGGGATATTGGCCACCGGCGGGCTGCCGATGATCTCCCGCTGGGCCTGGAACTGCTCCTGGTACTCGCCCTGGCGCCAGGCGAACACCCGCACCTGCAGGCTGGTCGGCGCAGAACCACGGTTTTCCAGCCACAGCGCGCCGGCCTTCTGGTCGGCCTCCAGCACCGGGTCGATCGGCCAGATCAGCACCGAAGTGGCCGCGAAGGCCGGTGCACTGGCCAACAGCAGCAGCCCGATGACCCCACGCGCCCAGTTAGCGCCTGCCCCCATGCCCCTCTCCTTCTCTGTTATCCGCAGTGGCCTTTCACCAGGTCACCGTCACTTGCACGACATCGGTGTAGGTCCCCGCCGGCAAGGTGCCGGTCAGGGTGGTACGGCCATAGACCGGCAACTTGATCGCCGTCGGGTCGCTGTAGCTCACCGCCACGCTGCTGCCGATGCCCAGGCTCTGGCTGAACGCGGCGTCGCGGTACAGCTGGTAGGCCAACAGTTGCGCCCCCCCCGAACGCTTGAGATTGCGCGTGCCGCTGGCGCTGTTCTGGCCGCCGTCCAGGCTCATGCTCAGGGCCACGCCGGGGGTGCACTGGAAGGTCACCGTGCTGCCGCCGAGCGAAGTGCTCAGGGTGGCGGTGGACAGCGCCGAGCTGGTGCCGTAGTCGAGCACGCCATAGGCGGTCACGCCGCCGACCACCAGGCAGCCGGCGACGATCTGTGCCGTCACCTGGAAGGTGCTGGTGGTCACCGCGTGGGCACCCTGGGTCAGCGCCAGGCACAGCCCGACGGCCAGCAGCCGCACCGCGCCCGGCATGGCTCAGAAACTCAGCTCGACCGCCACCGTGTCGGTGTACACCCCGGCCGGCAGGCCGGCCTTGCCACGGGCCTGCCCGTAGAGGTTGACAGTCTGCGCCACGCCCGTGCTGGTCGGCAGGGTGATGGTGCCGTCGATCGCCAGTAATTGAGTGTGCCCGGCGTCGGTGTAGAAGTCGTAAGGCACGAAATTGCCCGCGCCATCGGCCAGTGCCCGGGTGCCCCCGGCGGACTGCGAGTCATGGGCGCCGGCACGCACCTTGATCGTCGGCACCGTGCCTGCCGAGCAGAGAATGCTCATGGCCCCGCCGCCGCCACCGAGCACCTGGCCATTGGCGGTGGTGAACAGCGAATCCTGGGTGCCGAAGTTGAGGCTGCCGAAGTTCAGCCCCGAGCTGCCGCCACTGCCGTTGACCTGGCAGGCGGCGGTCAGCGTCAGGGTCGAGCTGATGGTGCCGGTCACGGTGGCCGCCTGGGCCTGGGCGGCCAGGGCCAGACCAAGACCGGCGAAGATGTAGCGGGTGAGGTGCTTGGGCATCGGAGTCTCCTTGCGTGTTACCAGTCCAGAGTCACCCTGAGGGTGTCGCGATACAGCCCGGCGGGCAGCGCGCGCGGTTGCGCGACCACCACGCCATAGATGGGCACGGGCACCTGCTGGGTGCCGCTGATGGTGAAGGTACGGGCCTGGCCGATGCCATAACGGCTGTTGCCGCCCGGATCGATGGCCAGTTGGTAGGGAATGAGCTCGCGGCCGTTGCGCAGGCGGCGCACGCCGTCGCCACCGTTCTGCCCGCCGTTGATGCGCACGCTGAAGGCACGCACCTGCGGCGAGCAACTGATCTGCAGGCTGCCCTCGCCGCCGGCCTCGTCGACCCGGCTGGTCAGCGGCTGGTCCCAGGTCGGCCCGCGGGCACCGAAGTCCATCAGGCCCGGGTTGCCCAGGGTAGCCGGTTGCGGGTCGCTGCTGATCTGGCAGGCGGCGCTGATCACCAGCCGTGCCTGGATAAAGCCGGTGGTGGTGCCGTGGGCCGCGCCGCTGGGCAGCAGCAGCGGGCCGAGGGTCAGTAGCAGGATCGAACCACGGTGCAACACGTCCATGAGCATGCAGCCTCCCTACCAGGTGACCGTAACTTTGAGCAGGTCGGCGTACAGCCCGGCGCGGGGGGCCCAGGCCAGCTTGTCGATCCGTGCGTAGAGGGGCAGCTCCACCGAGCCGCTGTCCGGTACCCGCGCCGATTGCGCCACGTCCACCGCCAGCGGCTGATGCCAGGCGGCATCACGGTACAGCCGGTAAGGTATCGGCCGGGCCAGGGCATCGGGGCTTACGAGGTAGCGCACTTCGCCGACGCCGCCGTGCTGGCCGCCATCGACACGCACTTGGTACGGGGTGTCCGGGTTGCACTCCAACCGCGGCGGGCGCTGTGCGAGCAGCACGCCACTGACCGGCGCAGCCGGGCCATCCAGGCGCGCCGCGCTGCCCAGGTCGATGCGCCCCAACGCCTGCGAACCGGCGTCGCGTTGCTGGTTGACCAGCATGCAACCACGCTGCACGCGCACCTGCACTTCGACGAGGAAATCCGCTGCCATGGCGTTGCCACTCAACCACAGGCCCAACAGCAGGGCCACAAAGCGCTCCGTCACCGGTCGATCCTTGTGCGTATGGATTGAGCTTGAGCGTAGCAGCGCGATTGGATCCAAGCCGGGGAAGGCCTACCCCTCTTTGGCATTAATGAAAATGGCAGGGCTGGACCTGTGCTTGCCGGTTTGTGTCACCGGGGCTGCCGCGCAGCCCATCACCGGCAGGGCTCAGAAGGAAATTTTCCGGTCTGGAACGAAACCTCGGCGCCCGCCCACTTTCCAATGACCAGACTCCGGCATGGCGGCCACCATTCTGGTACCGTTCATCCGCAATATTTTGTGCTAGCGCATGACTCATGCATGGACGGAACCTACAGGAGAGTCCCGTGACGACCGACCAGACCCCGCTCGACCAGGCGATCGAGCGCTGCGCCCAGGAGCCGATCCAGGTTCCGGGCAGCATTCAGCCCCAGGGTTTCCTGCTGGCTGTTGACGAGAGCACGTTGCGCGTCCTGCAGGCGAGCGAGAACGCCGAGCGATGGTTCGGCATACCCGCAGGCGAACTGCTCGGCCAGGCCTTCCCGGATCTGGTCAGCGCTGACTTCGACCTGAGCGGCCAGCTGGGCTATTTGCCGCAAGGAGACGTCTTCCCTTTTCACATTGGCGACGTGCACTTGCGCCAGGACGCACCCAGCCAGTCATTGCTGCGCGTGCTCGCCCATCGGCATGATCAGGTGCTGATTCTCGAATTCGAATCGAGCCATAAGTCCGAGGGCGTTTATCAGGGGGACTACTATCCGTTGGTGCGCGCTTTCGTCAGCACCGTGCACAAAGCCACCAGCGTCGAGGAACTGCTGCAGCATTCGGTGCGGCAGATCAAACGCCTCACCGCCTTCGGACGGGTCAAGGCCTACAGTTTCGATCCCGAGGGCAACGGCACGGTATTGGCCGAAGAGGCCGACCCTGGCTATCCAAGCTATCTGGGGCTGAGCTTCCCTGCGTCTGACATTCCTCGCCAGGCCCGGGAGTTGTACCGGGTCAATCGCATCCGCCTGATCGAAGATGCCAACTATCAGCCCTCTCCCTTGTTGCCGCCGCTGAACCCGATGACCGGCAAGCCGCTGGACATGAGCTTTGCGGCCCTGCGCAGCGTGTCGCCCGTGCATCTGCAATACATGCGAAACATGGGCACCCTGGCCTCCATGTCGCTGTCCATCGTGGTCGACGGTCGACTATGGGGGCTGGTGTCCTGCCACCACGAGCGCCCCCGACCGGTGGACTTCCAGACGCGCACCGCGTGCGAATTGCTTGCCAGTGTCCTGTCGCTGCAGATCGAGTCACGCGAATCCCACGACCGCACCCGTACCCTGCTCGAGCTGCGTGAGCGCATCGTACGCATGCTGGCGGCGATGGCCGATCGTGACAGCGTGAGCGAAGGCCTGCTCGACCAGCCCGAAGTGCTGCTGGCCTTCGCCGGAGCCAGTGGCGCAGCCATCATCAGCGCCGAGCGCTGCGACCTGATCGGAGACACACCTTCTGCGGCGCAGGTCAATGCCCTGGTGCACTGGCTGGGCGAGCGCGGCGAAGAGGAGGTGTTCCATACCGATAACGTGAGCCGTGACATCGAAGCTCTGCCGGAGCTCGCCAGCTGTGTCGGCGGAGTACTGGCCGTTGCGATCTCGCAGTTGCACTCGCATTACCTGGTGTGGTTTCGCCCTGAGCAAACCCGCCTGGTCAACTGGGCCGGACGGCCGGACAAAGCGATCAGCCCCCAAGGACACCTCAATCCACGCCACAGCTTCGAACGCTGGGAGGAGGAAGTGCGTGGTTTCAGCGCCCCCTGGAGTCCCCTCATCGTCGATGGCGTGCTCGAACTGCGCATGGCCGTATTGGGCATCGTCCTGCGCAAGGCCGAGGAACTGGCGCAACTGGCCGGAGAGCTCAAACGCTCCAACAAGGAACTCGAAGCCTTCTCCTATAGCGTCTCCCACGACCTGCGCGCACCGTTGCGGCATATCGCCGGCTATACCGAGCTGCTGAGCGAAATCGAGGGCGAACACTTGAGCGAACGCGGTCGACGCTTCCTGTCCCACATCGATGAGGCCGCACATTTTGCCGGTTCACTGGTGGACAACCTTCTAAACTTCTCGCAAATGGGACGCTCGGCGCTGCGCTTGGCGGACGTCGACCTCAACACCCTGGTCGATACCATCCGCCAGGAGTTCGAGCCCGATTACCAGGGGCGCGAAATCATCTGGATGGTCGCCTCCATGCCCAAAGTCATCGCGGATCCGGCGTTCATCAACATGGCCCTGTACAATCTCATCGCCAATGCCATCAAATACAGCCGTGGACGCCGCCCCGCGCGTATCGAAATCGGCGCCGTGCAGCACGAACTGGAGACCGAGGTGTACGTGCGCGACAACGGCGTGGGCTTCGACATGGCCTATGCCAACAAGCTTTTCGGTGTGTTCCAGCGCCTGCATCGCATGGAAGAATTCGAAGGGACCGGCATCGGCCTGGCCAGCGTGCGTCGCATCATCGAGCGCCACGACGGCCGGGTCTGGGCTGAAGGCCAGGTCGGCCAGGGCGCCAGCTTCCATTTCACCCTTCCTCGCCATCAACCGCATTCCTGAGGCGTCTGCACCTATCATGCTCAAACCCATTCTGCTGGTCGAAGATAACCCCAGGGACCTGGAGTTGACCCTCCTGGCACTGGAGCGCAGCCAACTGGCCAATGAGGTCATCGTGCTGCGCGATGGCGCCGAAGCCCTGGACTACCTGTTGCGACGCAACACCTACGCCGAGCGTGACGATGGCAACCCGGCGGTGCTGCTGCTTGATCTGAAGCTGCCCAAGGTTGATGGCCTTGAGGTACTCAAGCAAGTGCGCGATACCGCCGAGTTGCGCAGCATCCCGACGGTCATGCTGACCTCCTCGCGAGAAGAACCCGACCTATTGCGCGCCTACGAACTGGGCGTCAATGCCTACGTGGTCAAGCCCGTGGAGTTCAAGGAGTTCGTGGCAGCGATCTCCGATCTGGGCGTGTTCTGGGCGGTACTCAACGAACCGCCGCCCGGCTCGCTGCGCCTGAACAGGCGCGGCAGCAATTGAGTCAGCTGGCAATGCAAGGCGCACCACTCAGCCTGCTGCTGGTCGAAGACAGCTCGATGGACGCCGAGCTGACGCTTTTGTGCCTGGAACGCAGCGGGCTGCAGGTCCAGTCACGGCTGGTGTTCGACCATGTCGGCGTCGAGCATGCCCTGCGCGAAGACAGCTACGACCTGATCCTGTGCGACTGTGTGCTACCGGGCTCATCGGGCACTGATGTACTGGCCATTGTCCAGCGCCTGGCACCGGACATACCGTTCATCTTCCTTTCCGGCATCTATGGCGAAGAGCATGCGGTCGAGATGATCCGCCTGGGCGCCACCGACTACGTACTGAAGAAGAACCTGCCCCTGCTGCCCAAGGCAGTGCATCGGGCATTGACAGAGGTACACGAGCGCCAGCGTCGGCGCCGTGCCGAGGAGGCACTGGCCGACGTCGAGGCCCGGGCGCGCATCGCCATCGACGCGGCAGGCATGGGCAGCTGGGATTTCCGCCCGCAGGAGAACCTGCTGCTGTGGGATGACCGTTGCAAGACGCTGTTCGGCCTTCCCACCGAGACGCAAATGACCCTCGAGGTGTTCTACGACGGTATCTTCCACGAAGACCTGGCAAGGGTCCGCGCAGCCGTCGAGCAGGCCATGCGCCCGGACAGTGACGGCCTGTACCGCGCAGAGTTCCGTATCGCCCAGCCCAATGGCCTGGAGCCTCGCTGGCTGCTTTCCAGCGGCCAGAGCCAGTTCGTCGACAACCGATGCGTTCGCTTCTCCGGAGTATTGCAGGATATTCACCAGCAACGCCAGGCCACGCGCGCCTTGGAACAGCTCAACGAAATGCTGGGTGAGCGGGTCGAGCAGCGTACCCGGGAACGCGACCGCGCATGGGAGTTGTCCCAGGACCTGCTGGCAGTACTGAACAAGGACCTGACGCCGGTCACCCTGAACCCGGCCTGGGAAGCCAGCCTGGGCTTCACCCGCGAACGCCTGGGCCAGACTTCGCTTCTGCAACTGGTGCTCGAAAGCGACCAGCAGGCACTACTCGCAGAACTGGCCGCGTTGTCCTCGGGTAACACCAGCGCCCGCTTCGTCGGGCGTATCCTGCATGCCAATGGCCAACCACGCTGGCTGTCCTGGGTGGTGGTTCCTGATGACAGCCTGCTGTACGTGGTCGCCCGGGACATAACCAGCGAACGCGAAGCTACGCTGGAACTGGCCAAGGCCAACGAGAACCTGCGCGAACAAATTGCCGAACGCGAACGCATAGAGGCAACACTGCAACAGATGCAGCGCCTGGAAGCTGTCGGCCAGCTCACCGCAGGCGTGGCGCACGACTTCAACAATCTGCTGACGGTCATTCTCACCGGCGCCAGCTTTCTCCAACGCGATCTGGACAAAGGCTCACTGGACAAGGCCCTCACCCGCCTTCAGCACATCCGCGAAGCCGGTGAGCGCGGAGCCAAGCTGACTGCGCAATTGCTGGCATTCTCCCGCAAACAGCGACTCGAACCGGTGCCAGTGAACCTCAACCGCACCCTGTCCGGGTTGGAGGAGCTGTTGCGACGCACACTGGGCGGCAACATTTCGGTGCGGCTGGACCTGGATACCCGCCTTTGGCAGGCGTTGACCGATATTACCCAGACCGAAATGATCATCCTCAACCTTGCCATCAATGCCCGTGACGCGATGCCCGACGGCGGTCAACTGACGCTGGCCACCCGCAACGGCCGGATCAGTGCCCGCCCTCTGCGCCCGGAAGACCCGGATCCGGGCGAATACGTTGTACTGTCGATTCGCGATACCGGCTGCGGCATGAGTGAAGAAGTGCTGGCCAAGGTGTTCGAGCCCTTCTTCACCACCAAGGACATCGGCAAGGGCTCAGGCCTGGGGCTGGCCCAGGTGTTCGGCTTCGCCAAGCAGTCAGGCGGTGGCGTGCGCATCGATACCGCGCTGGGGCGCGGCACACAGGTCAGTGTCTACCTGCCCGCGGTGCATCAACCGGAGGCGCCGGCAACCCAGGAACAAAGTACGCAGGCTTTGCCGGCGCGGCCTGCCGGCAGGCGCAGTGTGCTGCTGGTGGATGACGACCATCTGGTACGCGAGATGATGAGCGACGTTCTGCTGCGCCATGGCTATCAGGTGCGTCAGGCGCACAGCAGCGAGCAGGCATTGGCACTGCTGAACGATGAAATAGAGGTGCTACTCACCGATTTTGCCATGCCGGAATTCAATGGTGCGCAACTGGCGCTGGCTGCGCGTCAGCGCTTCCCTGACCTGCCCGTGGTATTCCTGACGGGGTATGCCGAGTTGCAGGGGCTGGAACTGCCCGGCAGCCTGGTGATTCAGAAACCGGTAAGCGAGCATGCTCTTGCCCAGGCACTGGCCGAGCTTCTGGAAAATAGATAGGCAGAAACGAAAAAATCGCCGAAAGGCGATTTGGGGAGAGTGTACAGCTTGAAAATGGCAGGGGCGGCTGGATTCGAACCAACGCATGGCAGGATCAAAACCTGCTGCCTTACCGCTTGGCGACGCCCCTGTATCGGATCTGGCAAGTGAATCAATCACCGCCTCACTGACAACTCCTTGCAGCACCGTGAGTTGCTGCTTGGGAATGGCCGGCACTTTAACAACCTTTTTTCGAAGTGGAAAGCTTTTTTTTAAAAAAATCGCAGAAAAACAGCAGGTTACTTGTAGCGAACCTTTTCGCGGGGTTTCTGCCCGTGAGCGACCAGGACGACCATTCGTCGTAATTCCCCCGCCTCGCTTCAACACAATTACGTTCCTCCCTTCCAATCAGATAGACCCCGTCGGCGCATCACAAGGAGGACGCCATGCCCGTTTCCCACGACCTCTACCAGGACTTGCACTACCCTCGCGAGATCGTCCAGCAGCGACGCCAACGCGACCCGCAGCTCGACCGCCTGCTCGACGAGTACATGGACATCGACAACCAGGTCCTGGCCGCCGAGTCGATCTCGGCGGGCAACTTCCAGGACGACGACTTGCGCCATCTCAAGGAGCGTCGCCTGGCGATCAAGTACATGATCGAACGCCAGCTGGAGCACAAGGCATGACCTATCGCATTTCACGATCATTGCCCGGTGGATTCTCGATTGGTCAAAATGCACGGCGTCGCGCAAGCTATGCCCTGCCCCAGTTCCGCTCCGAGGAGCCTGCCACTTGCCCACCTGGATTCCCGCACCCTTGCGCCTGCTCGGCCAGCGTTTGCGCCACGAACCGCCTGCGGATACCACCCTTGCGGACAATTTCCAGGACCGCGCGACCGAACGCGGCTACACCCTGAGTGACGGGCAACGCCGGGTGATCACGGCGATGGCCGCGCAGCTGGCCGCATTCGCGACAGGCCAGGCACGCAGCCTGTACCTGTACGGCGCGGTCGGGCGCGGCAAGAGCTGGCTGCTCGATGGTTTCTTCCAGGCCGTGCCGACTCCAGCCAAGCGTCGCCTGCACTTTCACGACTTTTTCGCCCGCCTGCACCAGGGAATGCATCGCTATCGAGCGCTGGACAACGCCCTAGGGGCAACCCTCGACGAGCTGCTGGGGGATTGCCAGGTGTTGTGCTTCGACGAGTTCCACGTCCACGACATCGGCGACGCCATGCTGCTCACCCGGCTGTTCGATGCCCTGTTCGCCCGTGGCGTGCTCCTGCTGGTCACCTCCAACTACGCCCCTGAGGGACTGCTGCCCAACCCGCTGTACCACCAGCGCTTCCTGCCGGTGATCCGCCTGATCAACAGCCGCATGCAGGTGCTGGAGGTGGACGGGGACACGGATTTTCGCAGCCTGCCGGCCAACCGCGCGCATCAGCGATTTACCCAAGGGCATTATGTCTGGCCGGGCAATTCGCAGCAGCGCGAGCGCTTGCGGCTACCCATGCCGCAGCCGCTGCAACTGGAGGTCAACCAGCGCCCATTGCGCGTCCTGGCCAGCAACGGACGCCAGGTCGTGTTCAGCTTCCACGACCTGTGCGAACAGCCTACCGCGGTGATCGACTACCTAGCCCTGGCCGAGCGCTACGACCACTGGATCATCGAGGGCCTGGACGATCTGGCCGAGTGCTCGCTGGCGGCGCAGCAGCGCTTCGTCAACCTGGTGGACGTGCTGTACGACCAAGATCGCCAAGTGACGGTGATCGCCAAGCGGTCACTGGAACAAAGCCTGGGTGGGGCGCTGGCCGACCTCATGCGCACCCGCAGCCGGCTGGGGCAGTTGCACCAGGCCGGTCCGACCTGACCCTGCGCTCCGACAAACCCACTCCCACGTCATGTTCTGCCCCTGAGGATTGCGTGAGAGCGGGCTTGCGCCGCGATGACTTCAACTCGCCCTGGGCAGATCAGACAGCACCCCCTCGATCTCCGCCAGCACCGCCGGATCGTCCAAGGTCGAGGGCGGCACGTAGTCCTGCCCATCGGCGATCTTGCGCAGTACCGCCCGCAGGATCTTGCCCGAGCGGGTCTTGGGCAGGCGTTTCACCAAGCGCACTCGGTTGAAGCAAGCCAGCGCGCCGATCTGCTCGCGCACGCTGGCCACCAGCTCACCCTGCAACTGCGTCTCGCCAATGCCCTGGCCGTCCTTGAGCACCACCAGCGCCAACGGCACCTGGCCCTTGATCTCGTCGTGCACACCGATCACCGCGCACTCGGCCACCGCCGGATGACGCGCCACCAGGTCCTCCATTTCGCCAGTCGACAGCCGATGCCCGGAGACGTTGATCACGTCATCGGTGCGACCCATGATGTAAACGAAGCCGTCCTCGTCCAGATAACCGCCGTCGCCAGTGTGGTAATAGCCCGGGTAGCTGTGCAGGTACGCCTGCAGGTAGCGCTCGTGATCGCCCCACAGCGTCTGGCTGCACCCCGGCGGCAGCGGCAGGGCGATGACGATCGCGCCCTGCTGGGTGGGCCCCAGCGGCTTGCCGTCGTCGTCCAGCACCTGCACGTGATAACCCGGTACCGCACGGTTGCTCGACCCAGGCCGCGCCGCGCTGCCTTCAAGGCCAACGCAAGGCGCGGTCACCGGCCAACCGGTCTCGGTCTGCCACCAATGGTCGTGCACCGGCTTGCCGCTGACCCGCTCGAGCCATTCATGGGTACTCGAGTCGAGCTTTTCACCGGCCAGGAACAGTTGGCGCAGCGAGCCCAGGTCATGGCGACGGATCAACTCGCCTTCCGGGTCTTCTTTGCGAATCGCGCGCATGGCGGTGGGCGCACAGAACAAGCCGTTGACCTTGTACTGCTCGACCACCCGCCAGTAGGCCGAGGCATCCGGAGTACGAATCGGCTTGCCCTCATAAAACACCGTGGTGCAGCCGCTCATCAGCGGCCCGTAGACAATCAGTGAATGACCCACCACCCAACCCACATCGGAAATCCCCCACCACACATCACCCGCCTGCATGCCGTAGACATGACGCATGGCGTAGCACAGGGCGACTGCGTTGCCGCCATTCTCGCGCACGATGCCCTTGGGTTTGCCGGTGGTGCCGGAGGTGTACATGA
This sequence comes from Pseudomonas sp. DrBHI1, assembly GCF_002205115.1. NCBI lineage: Bacteria > Pseudomonadati > Pseudomonadota > Gammaproteobacteria > Pseudomonadales > Pseudomonadaceae > Pseudomonas > Pseudomonas sp. DrBHI1. Next base: position 2,311 of record NZ_NIBE01000004.1, on the reverse strand, counting down.
TGTACAGCGGGTCACCCGCGTCGAGCGCCACCGGCGCTACCGGCTCGACGCCAACCAGCGCTTGCTGCCAGTCCAGGTCGCGCCCGGCCTGCAGCTCGGCGCGCGCCTGCGGACGCTGCAGCACCAGTACATGCCGCGGCTGATGACGGGCCAACTGCAGGGCGCGATCGACCAGGGGCTTGTATTCAATCACCCGGTCGAATTCCAGGCCGCAGGATGCCGTCAGCAGCAGCGTCGGTCGAGCATCGTCGATGCGCAGGGCGAGCTCGTTGGCGGCAAAACCGCCGAACACCACCGAGTGCACCGCGCCGATGCGGGCGCAGGCGAGCATGGCCATCGCCGCCTGGGGCACCATTGGCATGTAGATGATCACCCCGTCCCCCTTGCCCACGCCCAGCGAGCGCAGCAGCCCGGCCAGGCGCGCCACCTCGTCGCGCAGCTGGTGGTAGGTGAAGGTCTGCTGCACGCCGGTCACGGGCGAATCGTAGATCAACGCCATCTGTTCGCCGCGGCCCTGCTCGATCTGATGATCGAGGGCCAGGTGACAGCTGTTGAGGCGCCCATCAGCGAACCAGCTGTGGGTGCCGTCGGCGTTCTGCTGCAGGGTCAGGGTAGGCTTGCGCTGCCAGGCCAGCTGTTCGGCCTGGGCCTGCCAGAAGGTGGCGGGATCGGTGATGGAATGGGCGTAGCTGTGCTGATAAGTCATTGGTTCGCAACCCGGTACTTGTTGTTATTGAAGGGCGAACCCTGAGTATGGACCGGCGCGGCCCGCCCGCCATCGGACTTAAGTCGCAACCCATATGCAGATTTGCCGCACCTGTCTGCTTACAATGGCCGTTCATCAAGACAGAACAGCCTATGCATACCCTCGACGACCTACGCGCCGGCCGCCTGCGCGGCATCACTCGCCTCAATCTCTGCCAGGACTTGATCGATTTCCCTCGGGAGATCTTTGACCTGGCCGACAGCCTCGAGGTACTGGACCTCTCCGGCAACAGGCTGAGCGAACTGCCCGACGACCTGCACCGCTTGAATCGCCTCAAGGTGCTGTTCTGCTCGAACAACCGATTCACCCACCTGCCTCACGCCATTGGCCGTTGCCAAGCCCTGCAGACAGTGGGTTTCAGGAACAACCGCATCACCCGGGTCGACGCCCAGGCGCTGCCGCGCTCGTTGCGCTCGCTGGTGCTGACAGAAAACGCACTGGAGCAATTGCCCGAGGCCTTGGGCAATTGCCCACAGCTGCAGAAGCTGATGCTCGCCGGCAACCGGCTCACCACCCTGCCTGAAGGCCTGGCCAATTGCGTACGGCTGGAGTTGCTGCGCGTGGCCAGCAACCGGCTGGACACCCTGCCCGACTGGCTGCTGCGCATGCCGCGCCTGGCTTGGTTGGCCTACGCCGACAATCCCCTGCCGCCAGGTTTTGTCGCCCCTGTAACGCAGGAGAACTGCCCCTCCCTTCACTGGAAGGATATCCGCCTGGAAGAAGAGCTTGGCCGTGGTGCCTCTGGAGTGATCCACCGTGCGCACTGGAACGGCCAGGCGGCACCGGTGGCGGTCAAGCTGTACAAAGGCGCGATTACCAGCGATGGTTCGCCGCTGGCGGAGATGAGCGCCTGTATCGCCGCCGGTGACCACCCCCAGTTGGTACGCCTGGCCGGGCGCATCGACGACCATCCGCAGCAGCTTCCGGCGCTGGTGATGCAATTGATCGATTCGCACTGGTCGAACCTGGCCGGCCCACCCAGCCTAGACAGCTGCACCCGTGACCGTTACCCCGGCACACGAGAACTGACCTTGCCAGCATTGCGACACCTCGTTGCCGGTATTGCCTCGGTCTGCGCCCACCTGCACAGTCGAGGCTTGAATCACGGCGACCTGTATGCCCACAACATCCTGTTCGATGCGAATGGCCAGTGCCTGCTGGGCGACTTCGGCGCCGCCTCGTTCCATCCACAGGACGACAGTCTCCCCGCACGCGCGCTCGAACGCCTGGAAACAAGGGCTTTCGGCATTCTTGTCGAGGAACTGCTGGTACGCTGCGACAAGCCCGATACAGTGTTAGGGGAACTGGCTGAACGCTGCCAGCAACCCGATGTACTGGCCCGTCCATCTTTCAACGAACTGGCGACACAACTCGCGTAAAGACCTGTGCGGCCCCTTTCCGACCGGTCCGACGCCTCGGCAAGGCCGCTCCTACCGGGAGCGCGGCGTTCGCGCCTGGAACGCGGAAAAGACAAAACCCCTACCTGCTCGCGCAGATAGGGGTTTTGCGAAATGAATCTTGACGATGACCTACTCTCACATGGGG